>NZ_KV817048.1:0-223 GCF_001814535.1 Actinomyces sp. HMSC065F12 | reverse complement strand
GTCATCTGCGGGGCAGTGTCCGGCAACCTCACCATGATCGAACTCGAAGGCCGCGCCATGGGCAAACTCGGCGACCTCGCCACCAACATGCAAGGCAGCGGCCTCAGCGGCCTGTGGCAAACCATCCTCACCGGGTGGAGCGAAAACACGCCCTCAGGGGGAATGCACTTCTACATCCGCACCAGTGAGCCATCTGAACCCAACCGCAAACTCGCCATGAACA
>NZ_KV817047.1:0-537 GCF_001814535.1 Actinomyces sp. HMSC065F12 | reverse complement strand
CGGGCGACAAGAAAATACTCTACGAACAATCGGGGCGATCGTCAAACTGATTTGCGGTGAGCTCCCTCACCGTTTGATTTTTCGGCACAATGTCGCCAAACAGCAGGTGGAATACTGTTTTAATCCGGTTTTTATCATCATTAATTCTGGTTTTTGGAGCCTAGTTGAGTGCGCTCCACCATCGCTGATCCCCTAAAAGTGTGGCGCACCAAGCACTGAATTACTCAGATCAATTTTTGTGCGCCTTAGTGTTGATCCGCGCTGGCAGTGTGCATGCATGTAAGCGCGCATCAGTACTCGTAAATGATGGCGGTGCGCTTCACAGTCTCCAGTGTGCATTTCGTGCTGCCAGGGTGGTACGATACTTGAGCCTTGGGGCTATGGCGCAGTTGGTAGCGCGTCTCGTTCGCAATGAGAAGGTCGGGGGTTCGAATCCCCCTAGCTCCACCATTTGTACTCACTTTTGGATACAAGGATCGCAACCTCTTGCTGTGAGCGTTTGGGGGTTACCGGACAATTTGTGTGTCTATTGGTGGC
>NZ_KV817046.1:8632-9313 GCF_001814535.1 Actinomyces sp. HMSC065F12 | reverse complement strand
CTGGCACGTCAACGAAATCCCGGCAAGGCCTGGCCGACCTGATGGACACAGCCAGGAGTGGGGTTGTCGATATTGTGTTGTGTAAATCGATCTCACGCCTGGCCCGCAACACTGTCGATCTGCTCGCTACGGTCCGTGAGCTGAAAGACCTGGGCGTGGCCGTGCGATTCGAACGCGAACAGATCGACACCCTTAGCGCTGACGGGGAACTGCTGTTAACCTTGCTGGCCTCGTTCGCCCAAGAAGAATCACGCTCACTATCCCAGAACGTCAAATGGGCGATCCGCAACCGGTACAAGAGCGGGGGCACGAACTCCTTCGTTGTCTATGGATACCAATGGGCAGACTGCCAGTTCACCATCGTCGAAGAAGAAGCCAAGATCGTGCGCTTACTGTTTGCCAATTATCTCGATGGGATCAGCCCGGAGAAAACCGCGACGATGCTCAATGCTGAAGGTAAACGCTCTCGGGGAGGGGGACGGTTCTACGGATCCGTGTTTCGTCGCATGCTCGAAAATGAGCGGTACAAGGGCTGCCAAATGCTACAGAAAATGTACCGCCCCACAATCCAAGCACCCACACGCTCCTTCAACGACGGGGAGCTGCCGCGATACTGGGTCGAGCAAGCCCTCCCAGCGATCATTGATGAGGCGATGTTTGACGCGGTGCAAGCAGAAATCG
>NZ_KV817046.1:8134-8532 GCF_001814535.1 Actinomyces sp. HMSC065F12 | reverse complement strand
AACGCAAAACCCGCACCTACAAGTCTGGAACCTCATACAAGTTCTGGCGCTGCTGGAGTGCCTGCACCGGGAACGGCAATCCCTGTAGGGGGCACAACCTGCGCGAAACACTCCTCGAACAAGCCTGCGCAGACATGCTCGGCACCCAGGGTTTCGACCCCGTCCAGGTTGGCGAGCAGATCGTGATGATCGAGGCCTTCGAGCATCAGCTCACCTTCCACCTCGCGGATGGAACCATTGCACCAGTGGGGTTAACCAGTGAGGGGAGGCTGGCATGAACCGCACCGTCACCGCGATACCCGCAACAAAGAAACTTGGGAATCTCACAGCCTCATCTGGCGCACCGGCACGCAGGCGGGTCGCCGCCTACGCTCGCGTCTCTACCGAGATGGAAGAAC
>NZ_KV817046.1:0-8034 GCF_001814535.1 Actinomyces sp. HMSC065F12 | reverse complement strand
GCGTCTCTACCGAGATGGAAGAACAAACCTCCTCCTACGAGGCTCAGATTGACTACTACACCACCTATATTCGCTCACGTAATGATTGGCAGTTCGCGGGCATGTACTGCGATAAAGGTATTTCTGGCACCTCTATGAAACGTCGCGAAGGTTTCCAAACCATGATCGATGACGCCCTGGCAGGTAAAATCGATCTGATCCTCACCAAGAGTGTGTCCCGGTTTGCTCGCAACACCGTCGACTCGCTCACTACCGTGCGCAAGCTCAAGGATGCAGGTGTCGAGGTCTATTTTCAGAAGGAAAATATTTACACCTTCGACGCCAAAGGCGAGCTATTGATCACGATCATGTCGAGCTTGGCGCAAGAAGAATCCCGCTCGATCTCCGAGAACGTGACCTGGGGGCACAGGAAACGTTTTGCCGATGGGAAAGTCATGGTTCCCTACAAATCCCTACTCGGATACAAGAAAGACGCGGATGGCAGCCTCGTCATTGACGAGACGCAGGCTCCGGCCGTGCGGTTGATCTACCAGCTTTTCCTTGACGGGATGGCGATCAGTGAGATTAAAACCGAACTCGCTGCCCGCAAGATTCTCACCCCGCGCGGGAAAGAAGTGTGGTCAACCTCGACAGTGCGCTCCATCCTGTCCAACGAAAAATACAAGGGCGACGCCCTTCTTCAAAAGACGTTCACCACCGATTTCCTTACTAAGAAGATGAAGGTCAACGAGGGTGAAGTGCCCCAATACTACGTAACAGGCAATCACGAGCCAATTATCGAACCGCGCATCTGGGATCAGGTGCAATACGAACTCGCCACCAGGCATGGCAACATATCGTCAGCGAAAGTCGGCTTGTTCTCCACCAGGCTGAAATGTTCTCAGTGTGGGGCGTGGTATGGGCGTAAGACGTGGGCGTCGAACACGAAATACAAATACACAGTATGGCAATGCAACCACAAATACACAGACGAACATCCCTGCAGCAGCGCGACGGTGAAAGACGAGCAGATCAAGGATTCTTTCGTCCAAGCGCTCAATCAACTGATCGCCTGCCGTCCGCAGCAAAGCCAGCTACCGCAGGTGCTTGGCGACATGTTCGATACGAGCCGTTTGGAAGAACAAGCCGCCGCCTGCCAGGCGAAAATCGTGGAGCTGACCGAGCAGATCGAAGCACTGATTGCGGAAAACCAGCAACGCGCGCTCGACCAGGACGCCTACCAAAACAAGTACACCGAACTCGATACTGCCTACCGTAAGACACTCGCACGTAAAACAAGCCTCGAAGCCGACATCACAGCAAAGACAGCCAAACATGCGGCCGTGACTACAGCCCTCGACGATCTCACGGGCGAACCTGTGAGCGAGTTCCGCCCCTCACAGTGGAGCGCTCTCATCGACCACGCCATCGTAGACGAGGACGGGATCCGGTTCGTGTTCCGCACCGGTGAACAGGTGAGGATTGCCCTGAAAGGGTGATGCTCATATCAGTTGACGTGCACGGTTAGGTACACCTCCCAGAAATAAAGTAAGGTTACCCTTATCTAATAAGGATGGTGTTTGCGTGGACGATATTGTAATGGATCAGGTTGTTGAAGGCGAGTATGGGTCGGCGAAGGAAAAATCTGTCGCTGGCCAGAACGCGATCCGTCAGCTATCGCAGCCAGTGAAAGGCAAACTGTTTGTCGCGCAGGTCTTAGCGTTCGCCTCTGGTGTGTTGGCTATCGCACCCTATGTGGCTTTGGTGGAGCTGGGAGCTGCGCTGATGCAAGACCGGGTGGACCCGGCGCGGGTGAACTGGATCGTGATGCTCCTCGTCAGCGCATACATGGCCCGGTTGACCTTATATTTTGTTGCATTGGGCGTGACGCATTTTATTGACCTGTCGTTGCGTAATCAAATGCGCCGCCAGATTGCCGCCCGCATGTCGACTGCTCCGCTGTCGTGGTTTACCCGCGAGGGTGAGGGAAAGATCCGCAAGACCATTCAGGATGATACGGCCACGGTGCACACAGTGATTGCGCACGGGCCGATTGAGAAACTGAACGCGATCGTATCCCCGCTCGCCTTGTTGGCCTATGCGTTCGTGGTGGATTGGCGGCTCGCTCTGCTGTCGATTGCGACGATTCCGATTTATGTGGGCATGTATGGCATGTCGATGCGTGGGATGAATGAGAAGACCGCGCAAATGGACACCAAGCTCGCTCAGGTTTCGGCAACGATGGCCGAGTTCGTTGCCGGTATCTCAGTGGTGAAAGCGTTCGGCAAGGTCGGCCAAGCACATAAAGCCTATTTAGATGCAGCTAACGAGTTTTCTAAGTTCTACCGGGCGTGGTGTATGCCGCTGGTGTCGATGTCGGTCGCCTCATTTTCGTGGGTGTCGATCCCGGTGTTGTTGATCGTGAACCTTGGCGGTGGCGCGTTGATGATGAACGCCGGTTGGGTGAGCATCTACGAGGTGATAACGACCACGTTGATCGCCTTGGTGTTGCCGGGAGCGTTGATGGCAATCGCAACCATCGCCTGGTCGTACCAGCTCGCAGGGTCTGCGGCAGTGAGGTTGGTGAACGTCATGGAGCTACCGGCGTTGAGTCAGCCCGATGCGCCGCAGACGCCAAAGGGTCATGATATTGAGATTCGGGGTGTGTCGTATGCCTATGACGAGACCCAAGCGTTAGACGAGGTGAGCCTGAGAATTCCGGCGGGGACGGTGACTGCGCTGGTTGGGCCTTCGGGTACGGGAAAGTCGACGTTGGCGAGTTTGATTGCCCGCTTCGATGACCCGGACGCTGGCACGATCACTATTGGCGGGGTTGATCTAAAGAGCATTTCCCAGGATGTGTTGTATTCGACGGTCGCATTCGTCCTGCAAGATGCACAGCTTATTCGCGACACCATCCACAACAACATTGCCCTAGGCGCGCCAGACGCAACCTTGGATCAGGTGCGGCAGGCGGCGCGGGCGGCGCAGATCGACGAGTTCATCATGAGCCTGCCAGATGGTTACGACACTGTGTTGGGTGAGGATACCCACGTTTCGGGCGGGCAGGCAGCCCGTATCGCGATCGCCCGGGCGCTCATGGTTGATGCCCCAGTGTTGGTGTTGGACGAGGCGACGGCGATGGCGGACCCGGAATCGGAATCGAAAATCCAACAAGCTCTCTCGACTCTTGCCAAAGGCAGAACCGTGATTGTGATCGCCCACCGACTGGCCTCGATCAGAGGGGCAGACCAAATCGTCGTCATGGAACGCGGGCGCATTGCTGTGGTCGGTAAACACGACGAGCTGGTGGGTAATGCGCACTATCAGGCACTTCTTGCCCAAGGTGCATGCGAGGAGATGACACGATGAATCAACTATTGCTGCCACGCTTTAAGCGTTTGATGGAACCCGCCTCGTGGCGAGACCTCTCGGTCGGTCAAGCGTGGGGTGCGGTCTCAGGACTGTGTCACGGCTTTGCCCTGCTGACTCTGCTTCCCGCAGCAAGTGCCCTAGCGACCGGAATGCCGGTGTGGGGGTTATCGTTTTGGGGATGGCTCATCGCCTTGGCGGTAATCGCGGTGCTGGGCGTGGGCACGGAGTTTTATGGCATGCGCACCGGCTATATCGGGGCCCTCGGGTTCATTCACGACGTACACCAAGCGGTCGGCAACAAGGTAGCCCGCCTACCGTTGGGAGTGTTCGATTCGGGTAGTTCTGGACGGCTGTCGCGCATGGTCACCCAGGAAATGATGAACTTGGGTGAGTCGGCGGCACATTTCATTTTTTCCCTCGTCCAAAAACTCTCAGCCGTGCTGGTGATCACTGTGGGCACGTGGTTCTGGGATTGGCGGCTGGGACTGACCTTGACGATCGCCTTCCCGATCATGCTCGCCTTCCTTCATATCTCCCGTGTGCTTCTCGATAAGGGCAAGCAGGTTTCCGAACCAGCAGAATCGGAGCTGGCGGCTCGCATGGTCGAATTCGCCACCTGCCAAGGCGCGCTGCGCTCCTGCCATGTCGCCGATGACTACCCGGCCCTTGATCGGGCATTCAAACAGGCTGACCGCAAAAGCCGCAAAGCATTGTGGATCGAAACATTAGCGAACCTGATAAACGGAGTGTTCGTCCAAGCCCTTGTCGTGGTAATGATTTGGCTGACCGCCCAACTCGCCCTCGGCGGGCAGATGAATGCGTTGAACGCTGTGGTCACCATCGGCATGTGCCTGCGGTTCACCACCATGCTCCAAGACATCGGTGGCTGCATGACCGGGCTGGAAGAACGCCGCCAGCAGATGAATCACGTCGACAAGGTCATGGACGCTCCCGAACTGTCCGAACCCGATGTCTCCACCCCGGTGAGCGCTCCTGGTGATGTTCGTTTCGAGGACGTCGCCTTCGGCTACGATCCGGACACCCCGGTTCTCCGTGATATTTCCTTCCATGTCCCGCAAGGCGGCATGTGTGCCCTGGTTGGCCCTTCCGGCTGCGGAAAAACCACAATCGCGAGGTTGGTTGCACGTTTCTGGGATGTGCAGTCCGGCAGCGTACGCGTTGGCGGGGTTGATGTGCGCGAGCAGACCACCGAAGATTTGATGCGCCAGATATCCCTGGTCTTCCAAGACGTCTATTTATTCAATGACACGCTCGAGGCCAACATTCGCCTTGGCAACCCTAAAGCTACCGATGAAGAAATCAGGTGGGCCGCTGACCTGTCGGGCGTGACGGAAATCGTCAACCGCCTCCCAGACGGCTGGAATTCATTGGCGGGTTCTGGCGGGCGTGCACTGTCAGGTGGGGAACGCCAACGAGTGTCCATCGCTCGCGCCTTGGTGAAGAAAGCTCCGATTGTGCTGTTCGATGAGGCCACCAGCGCGTTGGACGCGGAAAATGAAGCCAACATTGTTGCGGCGATGAATGAGCTACGCAAACACTCCACACTTATTGTCATCGCCCACAAACTGGAAACCATTCGGTCAGCTGACCAAATCATTGTGCTCTCCCACGGTGGGCGTATCGCCCAGCGCGGGTGCCACGACGAGCTGGTCAACCAGCCAGGTCAATACCGCGATTTCTGGCAAGAACGCATCAACGCCGCCGGATGGCAACTCGTCTAAAACACAGCACTGTTCACAATCATGAAAGGAAAAACTATGTCCACACCCACATCCTCGCGCCTCAACGCGCGCGACTTCATCAATATCGGCGTCTTCACCGCTTTGATGTTTGTCATCGTGTTTGCATTCGGAATGCTCGGGTTCATCCCCGCCGCCATGTATGCCGGTTTCTTACTCTCCATTCTCGTCAACGGCACCGTGTTCGCGCTGTTTACTGCCCGCACTCCGAAGATGGGGGCATTGACCATCATGCTGATCCTCATCGAAGCCCTCTTCTTCGTAACGGGTCATTGGGTGGGAGGAATCGCGATCGCCGCTGTGTTCGGCCTGCTCGCTGACTTGGTGATCACCAAGGGGCCGAAGAACGTGAAAGTTCGTGTCCCGCTGGCATATGCACTGTTTATCCTGCCAATCTATGTTTCCCCGTGGATGCCGCTATTTATGAACCAAGACGCATATATGTCGCAGATCGCCGAACAAATGGGTGCCGAGTATGCCGCGAAGATGGCGCAGGTTGTCACGATTCCGATTCTGTTGGGCTTCTTCGTCGTGATGCTCATCGTTGGCTGGCTTGCTGGTCTGTTGGGAACCCGAGTGGCGCGCAAACACTTTGAACGGGCCGGTCTTGTCTAAACTTCCCGACCCGCGCACGATTATCGTAGCGCTCGTCATCGTCTCCACCACGATCTACAGTGCCTACTCGCCGTGGTTCGTGTGTGCTCTGGGCGGATTCGCCGCCGTGATGCTGGCGAGCGCTACGATCAACCCCAACACGCTCGTGCGCCCGAGCTGGGTGGCCGTCTACCTGGCCACGTTTGCGGCTCTCGGCACACTCGTCTTCGTGATACCACTGGTGTGGAAGTCAACGGCCAGCGCGTTCCTCGTGCTGTTTTTGCAGTGGATGTGGCGATTCAGTGTCAGCGCAGGAATGGGAGCCTACGCGATCGGCGTGATCCGACCTGCCACCTTGCAAAAAGCACTCGCCAGCTCACGGATCCCGACTTGTTTCACGATCCCGATCTCAGTCGCGTTACGTGTGCTGCCCGTGATCGGCCACGAGGTTAAAGCGATCTCAGATGCCATGAAACTACGCGGCATGTCCGCGCTTTCCCTGCGTTCGGCCCAGTACTTCACAATCCCGCTGCTATCGACCGTGGTACGCAGCGGAGACGAACTGGCATCGGCCGCCCTTGTACGCGGACTGGGCGGAACCGCAAAGCCCACCTCAGTCACGGTCGTGAAATTCCGTGTGATCGACGCGGTCATTCTGCTCATCGTTATCAGCTTCGCGATATGGAGAATCACCCTATGACAACAGCCCAAGCAACTGGGGTCACCTTCACCTATCGGGGAGCAGACCACCCCTCAATCAATGACGCAACCATCACCATCACACCTGGAACCGTCACCTTGCTGTGTGGCGCGTCAGGGTCGGGGAAAACCACCGCGCTACGGCTGTTTAACGGGCTCATCCCGCACTTCCACGACGGCGACCTCACCGGAACCGTCACAGTCGACGACATTGACGTGGCACGAGCAGACCTATCAGAGCTTGCCCACCACTGTTCGACAGTGTTTCAAAACCCGCGCACCCAGTTCTACACCACCCACGTGCGCCAAGAACTCGCCTTCGGCCCAGAAAACCTCGGCCGCGACCCTCAAGAGATTTGTGTGCGCATTGACGAGGTTGCAGCCGAGTTAGGTATCGCTGACCTGCTGGAATCCCGCGTCACACAACTGTCGGGTGGGCAGATGCAACGCGTGGCCTGCGCCGTCGCCATGTGCAACAACACGTCGCTGATCGTGTTCGACGAACCGACCGCGAACTTGTCCGCTGACGTTATCGACCAACTCGCCACACTCATCGCCATGCTCAAAACCGATGGACACACCATCATCATTGCTGAACACCGGCTAAGTTTCCTTTCCGAGATTGCTGACCGTGTCTACTGCTTCGACAAAGGCAACATCGCCCTCACCGCAACCGGCGAGGAGTTTTATGCCATGCCAGATGAGGAGCGTAAACAGCTTGGGCTGCGATCCCTAGTGACTGTGCCTATGCCACAACTTCCGGAACCGGCAGGAGATGGGCTTGAGATTGACAACCTCACCTTCGCCTACCGCCACGGAAACCCGGTTCTCAACATCGGCCATCTGCTCTTCCCGGCAGGGAAAATCACCGCACTGTTAGGCCCGTGCGGGTCAGGAAAATCAACACTGGCACGCATCATCTGCGGACTCGAAAAAGCCAAAGGTGCATCCATCACACTCAATGGGCAAAAATTCGCCAGCCGGGACGCATACCTTGTCATGCAAGACCCCACCCGGCAGCTATTCTCAGACACAGTCATTGACGAAGTTACGCTCGGGGCAACCAGAGTCGAAAAACAACACATCGACGCCCACGCGATCCTTAAAGAACTCGACCTCACCGACCACGAGTCCGATCATCCGCAAGCGCTGTCTGGTGGGCAACGCCAACGCCTTGTCATCGCCACAGCACTTGCTGCGAACAAGAAGGTCTACATTTTCGACGAGCCGACATCAGGTGTGGGCTACAAGCACCTCGTCGCGATCTCACAAGTGATGCGCAAACTCGCTGACACTGGTGCCGTCGTCATCGTCATCACCCACGACGCTGAACTCGTTACCGAAGCCGCCAACCATAGCGTCCGCCTCGACCAAATCAACGCCTGCTAACGCAAACGCTCACTCAGTCGAAAGAGAGGAAAGCGTTTCTGCAGGTCAGAGCAAACGCGCTACACACTCGCTAACGGAAGGGAATTTCTTGACCCCCTTGGGGCATACTCGCTAACGCAAAAGGGTACTTATCATTTTCGACGTCTAAGTGGAGCGGGCGACGGGAATCGAACCCGCCCGAAAAGGGTGGGGCGACGCCTGTCAGGCTGCTTGTTTTCCCTTGAGATCATGCGGAAAA
>NZ_KV817045.1:0-789 GCF_001814535.1 Actinomyces sp. HMSC065F12 | reverse complement strand
GTCCGGCTACGAGCTTGAACCCCTCAAAGACCACTCCCTGGTTGACGGCCTTCGACAGGGCGTAGGCCTCCACATCCGCCGCCCAAGTTTTGAGCTGCGGAATCCTTGCCAGCACGTCAGCGATCTCTGTATCGCTAAGTTCTGCTGGTGGGGCGAACTCCAACCTGGCCAGCGCAAGATTGGCTTCAGCTCGCGCCCGACACGTGGGTGCAATCTTGCAGAACTGACACCACGAGCCCGGACAAAACTCGCCCTCGCCAGCCGCTGCCAGCTCAGCCTTCGGTTTCACTTCCGCTTCGGCCCAGTGCTCGAGTTCAGTGACGGGGATTTCCCAGGTGTCGACGTTCGCCCGGCGCGGCTGGTAGATCGTCACCGCTACGCGCTCGATGTCGTACAGGTCGCCGAAAGTGTGAAGGGCTCCGAGAGCGTAGAGCATCAACTGGGGATTACGCTCAGCCTCAACCAACACACCTTGCCCGTACTTCAGATCAATGATCTGCAAGGTGGGTTCAGCGATGATCACACAATCCCCGGTGCCAAAACCTCCCGGCACCACATGGGAGAAGTCCAGGTGCTGCTCGATCAGCACCTGCGGATCACCACAGGCCTCCCGAGCCAGCGAGATGTGTTCTTGGACGTAGGCGACGTAGTCGTCAGTCAAGGTTTCCATCTCGTCATCAATCCAGGCCGAGACAGGCCGCTTCGAGCGCTGCTTGAGCGCCCTGCGGAGTTTGTGTTCAGCCAGTGCATGGGCGGCGGTGCCTTGCTCGGCAGCCGCAGACGTGGATT
>NZ_KV817044.1:0-1176 GCF_001814535.1 Actinomyces sp. HMSC065F12 | reverse complement strand
CACGATCCAAAACCGTTGCCCGATCCGGCTCATATACGAAAAACAACGATGCATCCTCATGCCGTCCTAAGAAATACGGATGGGCACTGGGCGGATTCGAGAACGGCTGCCCCGTCTCGGTGAACCACACATACTCACGAACCCGCTCAAGAGGCACCTCTGGGTTCAAGTCACCTGCGAGAAGTAGTGGCGCGCCTAACTCGTAGAAAGAGAATGACCCTCCTGTTCCGGGCACTTCATCCTTATCGGTGCGGTATCCGTCGATCACTCGTTTGACCCGCTCTGCCGTGATTGATTCTGCGTAGTCGCTGAGCTCTACGAGGATGAATTTTCTATCTGCGTCGTCGTACATATTTGAATTAAGCACGGCGTGTGCGGTCGTTCCTGAGCCTGCGAATGAGTCTAAGACGATGCCGTCTGTGTTGCCATGCAGGGCGATAATCCATTCGATTAGTGATAGTGGTTTCGGGGTGTCGAATTTCTTGTTTCCAAAGATTGCCTTGATTACTGCAGTCGCGTCGGCGTTAGTTCCATAGCCATCGAGCCACGTATTCCATCCGAATGATTTTTTTACGTCACGAATTTTCTCGTATGGAACCCAGCGCTCAGTCTCTCCATCTACAACAACCCCTGGGTCGTATGATGTTTTCTCCCAGTGAGCAGCCTCAGGATTGTCCAATAACTCTGACATACCTGCGTGAGCAGGACTCCAACGCCAGTAGCCGTCAGACCCGTCATTCTTGATTGGGAATACTTCTCCACCATTGGGTGCAGTAATGGGGAACCACAACGTCGGTCGATCTGATCGGTCGGAAGTTGCACCCCACTTTCGTAACTCACGCCCTTTTCGATACGGGCCCTTGCTGTCCTTGAGGTCAAGCTTCCCAGTTGTCTTCTCTTCTTTGACAAGACTTGATTGGTCACCCTTGGTGTAGAACAAAATGTATTCGTGCCCTGTTCGCAGGGCCGTTTTATCTTTCCCTCCACTTGGTTCAGAGCGCACTGGCGCACAAGCAAGTCGGTTTGCAGGGCCAAAGATTTCGTCCATGATGCAGCCTAGGTTGGACAGCTCTGTGTCACTTATCGAGACAGCAATCAATCCGTTTCTGGCTAGCAGGCGATGGAGAAGTCTTAGCCGTGGGTACATCATGCATAGCCATTTGTCATGGCGGGAGA
>NZ_KV817043.1:0-1136 GCF_001814535.1 Actinomyces sp. HMSC065F12 | reverse complement strand
GGGTTACCGGTCATTAGGTGTGTCTATAGATTGTGTTTTTGTTTGGTTTGGTGGGTGAAAGTCTGGTTTGGTTAGCTTTTTTAGCTATAGATTTAATGGTTGTTGTGTTTTCTTGAGTTTGTGTTAAGGGGTGTTTTGGTTGCCTTGGCTTATGCCAAAGCAACTACCGGTTCGTTCATGCCCGTCTTGTAAGGGGTGGCGGGTAAAGAAAAATGGTGTCACCTCGGCTGGCGCACCTAGGTACAGGTGTCTTGATTGCGGGGCGTGTCATACCAAACACAGACCGCAGGCAAGGGCTGGCAACACGTATGAAGCGTTTGTTTCCTACCTGTTAGGTAAACACGCTCACAGTGAGCTCGATCGCGGTAGTGATCGCAGTGTTCGACGCAACTTCACGTGGTGTTGGAACCCGCTAGTGCCTACTCCACCGGTCAGTGGTGAAGTATGTGATCAAGTCTTCATCGACGGGACGTATCTAAATGGTGGGTGGGTAGTCTTAATCGCTTGTACCACTACTAACGTATTGAACTGGCAAGTATGCGCTAAAGAAACCACAGCTGCCTACCAAGCCCTCCTAGCCCCGATAGCCCCACCTCTAATGGTGGTAACAGACGGGGCAAAAGGTGGTGAGCGTGCCATTAACAGTTTGCGGCCCACCACTAAGATTCAACGTTGCCTAGTCCATGTACACCGCAATAACATCACTGACCTGACTCGCAAGCCTAAAACTACTGCCGGCCAGGACCTCATGTACTTATCACGACAATTAACCCGCATCACCAATACCGAACAGGCCGCTAACTGGCTTACCACTCTGGCTGCGTTTTACAACCAATACGACCAATACCTAAAACAACGTACCTTCGCTAAAGACCTACCCCAAGCCCTTAGAAAGCCTGGGCATAAATGGTGGTACACCCACGAACGTGACCGCCGCGTGTACTTCCGTCTCCAACGCCTAGCCAGAAAAGACCAACTATTTGCCTACCTGACCAACCCCACGCCAGCCCAAAACACTTCGACCTACAAGCCCCATGGGAAGACGGCCTATCAATCAGAAAAGGCTGGGCAGGCAAATACAAACCCTAAAACAACACGACACGCCACCAATAGACACACAAATTGTCCGGTAACCC
>NZ_KV817042.1:125132-161741 GCF_001814535.1 Actinomyces sp. HMSC065F12 | reverse complement strand
GCCACCAATAGACACACAAATTGTCCGGTAACCCTTCATTTTGATACAAAGTGAGCGTCCTATTTTTGTGTTGCGCGGAGGGGCGGTTTGGCTTGTCAGCGCAGGTTTGTGGATTTTACTCGCTTGTCTATATGCGTCTGCGGGGGTCGCCGAGGTGATGCGCCTGAGGCTGATTTCAGCTAGTGGGTGCGTGCCTGGGAGTAGCCGCTAAAAAGTGTTGCTGGCGCTAAAAGGTTTGTATAGTGAACAGACTTCTTAGATCCTTTTTCTATTTTCTACTGGTAATCATGCGCGAGATCCGAGGCGTAGAGCATTATAGCTTCCCCAGCTTGGCGGATGGCTTGGCGTATATGTTCGCGTTTGAGGTCCAGTGAGCGTAGCTGGCCGTCTACTTCTGCGAGAGCTTCGATACGGCGGTATTGGGAACCGTGTCTTTCAGCGTAATCTGCATAGCCACCGTCCCCAACGAGGCAACCGCGCCATCCTCGCTTTTCAGTCGTTTCGATATCCGATTCATGGACTTTCCTATCTAAAGGATCTTGATAGATTTAGCGACTTTATCCAGATTTGCCTGGTTCTCTTTTTCGAACATGGCAGCAATGGAAACCACCGTATTGTCGTCAATCTTTATAAACCAGGCACGGCTCGTCAGGTTTTGATCACTAATCGTGAAGTCCAGGGTACGCACGTCATGTCCCTGCATTTTGATGTTTTCCACCCGACCTGGCTGTAGGTTGTACTCAAACCCGGTCGCTTGGGAAACGAACGTACCTTCTGCCTGTGGAATCTCAGTTACGTTAGGATCCTGATTACCGACCACATAGTTATACAGGTTTTTTGAAGCGTGGATATTGCTCCAGTTAAAGAATTCTCCTTCCGTATTGTCATAATCCTTTGGATAGGCAAACTCAACCTTGCCAGCAACTGTGTCAGTCATCCAGCCGTCGGGTACTTCCGGCGCTGCCTCTCCACCACCGGCGCAACCGGCCAGAGAAACTGCACAGACCGCAAACATGGCCCAAATCGCTTTGTGCTTCATTACACCCCTTTCTATCAACACCGACGATACACCACTACGTGAGTGTTACCACTGGTTTAGTGGACACCCAATTGGTACGGATGTTGTGTCCGTAGGAGAGGATGTTCATTGTGAGTCAGCAACGTAAGGGGGTTACACCGGAGTACCGGCGCGAGGCCGCGTATCTAGTGATTGAGTCCCAGCGCCCGATTGCTCATGTGGCGAGGGAAATTGGTGTCGCTCCTGGGCTTTTGGGCAAGTGGGTCAAAATGAGAGGGAGTGCCGAGGTGCCTGCGATGGGATGAGCGGGGCGGATCTTCGGGCTGAGAATGCTCGTCTGCGTCGTGAGTTGGCAGAGGCCAGGATGGACAACGAGTTTTTGCCAAAAGCGATACCCTTCTTCGCTGCGAAGCAACGCGAACGAAAAAGTTCGAACTAATGTGGCAGGAGAAGGCGAATTAAAGTTTCAAGCGTATGGCACGCCTGTTGAGGGTGTCTCGGTCCGGATACTACAAATGGGCTGGCAATCAGCAACTATTACAAGGAAGAACAACGGTTGATTTTTGCGTATTCTCCGAGCCGTGCGAGCGGTTCGGTGGCTGAGAAAGGGATGCAATCCGCGGCGGCGCAACGCTACATTGCTTTTCACGAGGCTGGCAAGGCTCAATGGCAGGGAATTCTTGATGAGGCTAAGCAGCCTTCGAGTGGTGTGTCTGGGATTCCTGGGGCTGTGGGTGGTGTGTCGAAGGTGTCGAGTGATCCGAAGGATGTTTTTGCGAAGTATGCGGATCGTCTGGAGGGCCTGACGGATGCTTTGAATGATTCCCAGAAGGCGACTTTGGGCATGATGTATAAGCTCGCTTCGAAGAAGGGAGGCGAGGACTCTATGCAGAAGGTTGAGGAGAAACTCGGTATTGACCTCGGTTCGAAAGCGGGTCTGGACAAACCAACCGCTGCAACGTCGTCGCATATTGAAACCGAGGCATAGCGCTTTGGAAGTATTTACGAAGCACCCTCGTGATTTCAACTATTTCCTGCGTTGTTGACTCACAATGAACATCCTCTCTTACGGACACATCATCCGTACTACTTGGGTGTCCACTAAACGAGGGTAACCTCTAAACCGTAATCTCCGTCTCCTTGACCGAAAATCGAAATCTACGAAACTGACGGAAACGAGGCAGACCTTTTCGACCTCTTTCGTTCTAACAGCTGTGAATAGTTACCCCAGTGGCATACGGGATCACTTCAGGTGTAGGAATTTGATGAGGAGCCACATCAATCGAGCAGAATTCCTGAAAATGATGGCTGCTGGCCAGGCACTCACACCCGGAAGTGAAGCCACGGAGTTCATGCATGCCCGCGCAGTCCAGACCCGGCTTCTGTGTCAGCAGCTGAACTCAGGGGTGCACAGCGCCGAGCAGCTCCGCGACATCATTCAGCAGATCACCGGCGAACCTGCCAATCCAACACTTAACGTGGTGACTCCCCTGACTATCGACTGCGGCATCAACCTGCATTTTGACGAGGGCGACTCACACGGATGCGAAATGTGCAATCACCGCGCCCGCTGACGGGTCAAGCGTGATTTCACCACCATAGGGCAGGACAAGTTGCGGTCGCGTATGGCCAAACGGCAACCCGATACACACCAGCAGGTCGCGCGTGTAGTCAACGATGTTGGACAGAAGGTACTCGGTGTAGGCCTCGCGGCGAGCCGTGACCACAGCTTCCGGCTCGTCGGGCATCTCGCGATTACGCACCACAGGACGGGCGAACACCAGACCTGCGGCGGCGTCCAGATACCCACGCTCCCCCATCGCGCGCACCCAGCGTCCCACATAATCCGGCGGTGGCAGCATTTCGGATGTCTCCAGCAGAAGAATCGCACCTTCGAGTTCACGCGCCGCCGGCAGACGGTCCGCGAGCGCCAGCTGATCGATCACTTCCATGCAGCCGCCCCAGGTGCGCCCTCGTACAAGTGCGTCAGGGCCGATAAACTCGAGGGGAATTGCGCTTTCTCGTCGGACAGGCTCAGTCAGTGCCTGTGGCGTCGACCAGTCCCACCCGTAGTCCTCACTGTCTTCAGGCATGGGCAAGGGCAGGTCTTCCTGACCAAAAAGCGCTGCACGCACCGTTGCCAGGTGCTCGCTATCCACACCAGGGCCACTTCCGAAATGCACCATGGAGGCGCCACCGTGATATGACGCGATTCCGTTGCGCCACAACCAGTTCAGGATATTTGTGTTGTCACTGTATCCGAACACCGGTTTCGGGTCGCGTCGGGCCAGAACAGGGTCAAGGAACCGGGTGATCCGGATCTGATCGTCGCCGCCCACGGTGGTGAAAATGGCGCGGATCTGCGGATCAGCAAGTGCGGCATTGAAGTCCCTGGCGCGATCAGCTGGTGACGCATTCATTGCCGCCGTGGTGGGGTATTCAACCACTTCCACATTCAGCAGCTCTTCCATGCGCGAGACCGCCTGGCGGTGAACCTCCGGGAAATAAGCCGGTGCCGCCCACGCAGGTGACAGCAGTGCCACTTTGTCGCCAGGCTCTGCAGGAACAGGTGCCGAAATCTGGTGTGCCATGGTTGCCATCGTAGAGCCACCGCGGGCACCTCTCCATGCACTCAGGCCCTGGCTGCGCCGAGCCAGGGCCTGAGATGTGTCCGCACCAACGGTTCCAGTGCTTCTAGTCCTCCGTGGTGAACAGCGGATGGTCGATAAGTGAGACCGAGGGGTGCTCACATTCCAGATCCAGCACGGTGATCCGATGTCTGCCGGGTTTGAGCAGCGGCGACGGGACGTACAGTGCGTGCTGTGGCCCGATATTCCAGAAACGCCCCAGGCAGAAGTCATCAATCCAGGCGATGCCGTGACCGCATTGCGATACGTCCAGGTAGGCGTCCGCCTCGTCCTCGACGTCAAATGCCGCCGAGGCAAGAACTGGCAACCCGGCCGAAGCGCTGTGCTCAGAATTCGCCCCGTTCGCTTCCTCGCATGCGGCAAGGAGCGATTCTGGCGAAAGCGAGACAACCTGCCAATTGTTCAGGAAACGCACCCCATACCAGATTCCTCGAACGACTCCCTTAGGATCGCCCAGGTGGGGGCCAAAGTTCACACGTCCCAGGTTCTCGACGAGTATTTCCAGCTCAATCGTTGCCCCCTCGAGCGATTGCCTCTCCGCAACATCGCCCAGCGCAGGCTCCAGCGATATTTCCTGGTCAGGATTGTTGCGATCAGCAACTCCCAGGAAGACCCCATTACCCCACACGTAGGCCCTGTCGTGCAGCTCCATGAACCGAAGCGGCACAATGGCGCCGTCAGACCAGGGGAAGACCGTGATCTCGCGTTTGAGCAGCTGGAATCCCAGGTCGATTCCCGCTTCTTCAAAGGTGGGAACCCACGGCCAGCCTTCACCTTCACTGTGCCACAAAGACAGCGTGCGCAGGCTGTGGGAGCGTTCCAACTGCAGATCCAGGCACGGCTGCATTGTGGGATTTTCCGTGATCCCCAGGCGTTCGCGTTCTGCCTCGTAATCGGGAAGATCCCGGTAGCGTGCGATCGTCTGTCGGTAGGCGTGGAATTTTGCCGTGAGCCTTCCGTCTTCAGCAATGGGAGCGTCGTAGTCGTAGCTGGTCGTGGTCGGCTGGTAGTCCTCCGCCTGGTTCGCACCGGCCCACAGGCCAAAGTTGGTGCCTCCGTGCGCCATGTAGAAATTGACACTCATGCCGTGCGAGAGCATGAAATCAAGTTCGTTCGCACAGTCCTGGGCGTCTCTGTCGTGGTGAGGTTCTCCCCAATGGTCAAACCACCCGTTCCAGAACTCCATGCACATCCCCGGCCCGCCGTCTGTCCACTGAGACAGCACGGGGAGGACCTGTTCAGCTCGCGACCCGAAGTTACCGGTCGGATACGCGCCCTCCACGGTTCCGGCAGATAGCCACAGGGAAGCGCCACCATCGCTCGTCACCAGGAGTTCATCGATCCCACGATCGGTGACCATATCGCGCATAATCGCGAGGTATTGCGCGTCATCCCCCCATGAACCATATTCGTTTTCCACCTGGACGGCAATGACGTTGCCACCCCTGTTGGATTGGCGCTGCGCCACAATCGGGATGAGCTGATCGAACCAGCGGGACACTTCCGCTAGGAACTTCTCATCGCGGCAGCGCAGCCGCAGGGATGTGTCGTGCGTCAACCACGACGGCAGGCCGCCGTTTTCCCATTCGGCACAAATGTAAGGCCCTGGTCGCACAATCGCGTCCAGGCCAAGCTCCGCCGCAATGTCGAGGAAGCGGCCGAGGTCTCTGCCACCTTCAAATGACACAACCCCGGAAGCCGGGGCGTGAAAGTTCCACGCCACATATGTCTCGACGGTATTGCAGCCCATCAGGGCCAGCCGCTTGAGACGGTCTTCCCACAAATCCGGGTGCACTCGGAAATAATGCAGTGCGCCGGAAATGATGAGATGCGGTTCATTGCCGCGCAGGAACTGCGCGCCCCGCACTTCCAGTGTTGATCGCGTCATGATGATTTCAGATTCAAAATATTGAGAATAGCGTCTGCCGGCAAGGTGTTATTCGGTACCCAGGTAGTTTCTCCCTGAACAGGCCAGCCTGTCCACCTCATCGAGTTGAGCTCGGCTTTCCAGCCGGCAGTTGCTGTGGCGATGAACGGGGCCTCCTCAGCCAGGATCTCCTGTGCTTCGACAGCCAGCTTCTTGAATTCATCATCCGTGCTTCCCGGTGGGAATTCTCCAAGCTTGACGCCGATCTCATCGAGACGCTCGTTCTTGAAGAACATCTCGTTGCCGTCGTTCTTTTCTCCAGGCGTTCCGACGCGCGCCGAGTCAAAGTGCGTAACGATGTCCGTGATCTGCAGACCCTGCGTCGGGCTCGAGGACATCATGCCGTAGTCGCCCGATTCGACCAGCTGAGAAAATGGCTGGTCAGCCAGCTGGTTGATTCCCACTGTCAGGCCGAGGTTCTGCTTCCACTGGTCAGCTAGGATCTGCGCCGTCAGCACCCATTCGGTGTAGGGCTGGTAGACATCATATTGCAGCGTGTAGGACTGTCCGTCTTTCACCAGATTGCCGTCGACAACCTCCCATCCGGCGTCAGCCAGATCTTTCTTGGCGGCTTCGACATCCAGCTTTGCTTCCTGACCACTCGCGAGGATATCTCCGTACACGCTCGGGTCAAGACCAGCCTTCGTCGGCACTGAGTATCCAACGTTGACAGCCTTCGCGGCAGCTTCCAGGTCAATCGAATCGCGCAGCGCACGCCTGACTGCGGGATCGTCGTACGGTGCTTTCATCGTGTTGAAGACGATTCCGTCGCTGGTGCCCACCGGGTAGAAGGTATAGCTGAAGTGCTCGGGGTCCTTGCTGACGTATTCTTCATCAGCGTTTTCCCACCCGGCCGTGCCGTAGTCAATTGTCCCCTTCTTCAGGGCGTCCTTGGCGGCGTCAGCACTCATGGCCATGATCTTCACGGTCTTGACGTCAGTGGATGTGTCACCCCAGTAGTCGTCGCGCATCTTCAGTGTCAGCTGCTGAGGCGAGAAGGAATCAAGGACGAGGGGACCCGTCCCGATCGGCTCAGGGTTGGTGAAGGTAGCCGGATCCTCGTCTTTCCACACGTGCTCCGGAATGATCTGGCGCTTTGCGAATGAAACCAGGTCAGCGAACGCCGGTTCGTCGTACACGACCTTCACATGAGTGTCGTCGATAGCGCTGACTTCCTTGAATGGGTAGAACGCCTTGGTCTTTCCGTCGATCACGAGCTGCCAGGTGAACGCCACATCCTTCGCGGTGAATGGTTCACCGTCGCTCCACGTCGCATCGTCACGCAGGGTGAATGTCAGTTCTGTTCCATCCTCATTGAATTCCCATGATTCAGCAAGGAAGGGAAGAACCTCGCCGGCCTTGGTGCGATCAAGACGAACCAACGGCTCATAGAAGAACGCTGTGCCCGGCGTAACCGCAGTTGCTGTCGGGGAGAACAGGTTGAAGTTCTGACTCCAGGTGGTTCCGCCCCAGCCGGCAATCTTGACCTCGGAGCTCGATGCGTCTCCGGAGGCACTCGATGATGCCCTGTCTCCCTTGTCGAAGGAGCACCCGACGCCGGTCAGCGTCACCGCTGACAACAGGCCGACTGCCAGTGCTCGTCTCCATCTCCTCATCATTGTGTGACCTTTCTGGTACGTAGTTGGATTTCTTTTATCGTTTTTTCGTTCTCTTGACTCGCCTGCTCGGATCCGGTGCAGCGCCAATCAGAACCCGCGTATAGTCGTGCTTAGGTTCGTGCACAATCTGTTCGGTCTGGCCCACTTCAACCAGCTTCCCGTGATACATCACGGCCATCCGGTCAGACAGGTATCGCGCACTGGCGATGTCGTGCGTGATGTACAGGATGGACACGCCACGTTCATGACGCAGCTCATCGAGCAGATTCAGCACACCGATTCGTATCGACACGTCCAGCATCGACGTGGGTTCATCTGCCAGCAGCACAGACGGCTCCACAGCCAACGACCGCGCGATGGAGACGCGTTGCCGCTGCCCACCGGACATGGAACTGGGATACCGGTCGATGAACTCTGAGGCAGGAGTCAGATGCACGGTTTCCAGCAGTTCCAGTGTTCGCTGCTCAACTTCCTGCCGACTAGTGGCGCGACCATGCAGTTTCAACGCTCTGCCGATGATGTGACGCACCGTCTTCAGTTTGTTGAGCGAGGCAAACGGGTCCTGGAAGATCATCTGCACCTGCCCGTAGTACTCAATAGGCTTGATGCGGTTCGGCCCGCTGAGGTTCACCGTCTTGCCGTGCAGCAAAATCTGCCCGGAATCGATGTCACCGAGGAGGGCAAGGGCACGCGCCAGCGTCGTTTTTCCAGATCCCGATTCACCGACGAGGGCGACCACTTCACCCTTGTGCAGCTCGAGGCTGACATGATCGCAGGCAGTGACAGTGCTGCGTCCACCTGATTGTGCCTTGCCTTCAAAGGTGACGGTCACATCTTCAGCGGCGAGAACCACTTCAGTTTCGGGCATGGTCGTTCCTCCTCTCCACCATGACGGGGCAGGCCACTGAGCGCCTACCGCCAAGTTCAATCAGAGCGGGCGGTTTTTCCTCGCACCGCGCTTCTCTGAATTCACAGCGCGGCGCAAAGGGGCAGCCTGGTGGCAGATTCAACAGGTCGGGAGGGGTGCCAGGAATCTCGTGGAACTTACGCTTGGGCTGGGTCAACGAGGGGAAAGCATCCCGCAGACCACGCGAATACGGGTGGATCGGGTCATCTGCAAGGTCCTCGCCATCAGCAATTTCAATGAGCTTGCCGGCATACATGATTGCGATGCGATCAGCGATCTCGAGGAGCAACGACAGGTCGTGCGTCACGAAAATGACCGAGAATCCCAGCTTTTCCTGAAGTGCCAGAATCTCGTCGAGGATCTGGCGCTGCATGACGACATCGACGGCAGTGGTCGGCTCATCCATCACGATCAGTTCTGGATCGCATGCCAGCGCCAGCGCGATCAGTGAGCGCTGCCGCATCCCTCCGGACAATTCATGCGGGTAACGTGTCATGGCGTCAGGGCCAATGCCAACATCTTCCAGCAGCGACACTGCGCGTTCCTGGCGAGCCTTCTTATCCATCCTGGGATTATGGACTGCCAGCACGTCATCGAACTGTTTGCCCAGACGCATCACCGGGTTCAGGCAGGCCATCGCCGACTGCATCACGATTGACAGATCAACCCACCTCAGGGGGCGGATCTGGTCCTCACTGGCACGCGCCAGATCGATGACCTTTCCGTCTGGGGAATAGTAGCGAATTGCGCCAGATGCGATAACGGCGGGCGGTTTTTGCAACCTCATTATCGCTGTCAGAAGCGTCGATTTTCCGGAAGCTGATTCACCAGCCACGCCCAAGATCTCGCCTCGATGCAGCGTGAAGCTGACATCGTTGCACGCCCGCGCATCGGCGTCAACACCAAGATAGTCGACGCACAGGCTGTCAACTTCCAGCAGTTTCACTGGCTCTGTCATGAGGTCACCGTCCCTGTATCTGCGCTCCACATCACGGGCTGATCGCTGGATCGAATCTCTCGGTCACGTTTCCTGTTGAACTTGCGGGTGATGCTCGTCAATCGTGCGTTCAGTGAGGGGTTCGTGATTTCATCCAGACCGAAGTTCACCATTGCCGTCGCAAAGCCGATCAGGGCGATACAGATACCTGGTGGCAGGAACCACCACCACATGCCGCGCAGCAATGCGCCCTGCTGTTGTGCCTGCCCGATCTGCATACCCCAGGACATTCCGTTTGTATTTCCAATACCTAAGAATGCGAGGGAGGATTCAGCGAAAATGCCAGCCACCAGAGCACGCAGGAACATTGCCGAAATGATGCCGCCCAGGTGAGGCACGATTTCGACCATGACGATTCGCCACCTCTTTTCTCCGATTGAACGCAGAGCCGCAGTGAAGTCTCTGTTGCGAAGAGAAAGCGTTTGCGAACGGATGACTCGCGCACCACCGGGCCACTCCAGGAAGCCGATAATCAGGGCGATCATGACGATCCCGGCATTGTTGATGTAGCCGGCGATGATGAACATCAGTGCAAGGCTTGGGAGGGTCATCAGCACGTTCACGAAAGCCATCGTCACCTTGTCGATCAGGCCGACTGAGTATCCCGACCATGTTCCGACCAGGACAGCGATCACCGTTGCCAGAAGACCGGAAATCAAACCGACGAATACCGATCCGCGCGCGCCTTTCACCGTCTGCGCAAATACGTCCTGTCCGGCAAGGTTCGTGCCCAGAAGGTGTTCGCTGCTTGGCGCTGACCCCATGTTTTCGTAGTCGACGGCTGCCGGGTCCAGGTTCATCACTGTGGTAATGAACAGTTCACCGAAAATCGCAACGATCAGGAAGAAGATCAGGACAGAAATTCCGACCTGTACTTTGCGGCTTGAGAGAAATTGCTTGAGCATCAGTTCTCCCTCGTTCGAGGATCGAGAACCACGTACAGGGAATCTGCAACGAAGTTAGCGATCAGGACGGCAAAAACAATCATGAGGAAGATGTTCTGCATGACTGGATAATCCTTCGCGAGGATCGACTGCAGCAGCAGGTAACCGATCCCGGGGTAGGTGAAGACGATTTCACTGAGGACGACACCACCCACGATGCCTCCCATTGCCATGGCCAGATTCGTAATATTCGGCAGGAGCGCGTTACGCGCCGCGTAGCGGAACAGCACGGTTCGCTCGGGCAATCCCTTTGCTTTTGCCAGCGTGACGTAATCTTCCGAAATCGTGGTCACCATCATGTTTCTCATCGAGAAAAGCCATCCGGCAAAACCGATCAGGATGAGGGTGAATGCGGGCAGTGCGCCATACCGCAGCACGCTCATAACGAAGTAGAAGTTATTGATGTCGAAAGGAACATCGGGGTCATATCCACCTGCACCAGGGAACCAGTTCAACTGGAAAGAAAAGACCCACAGCACGACCATCGATACCCAGAATGCTGGGAATGATGAGAACAACGTTGAAGCGGGAGTGAGGATGTTGTCGAGGCGCGATCCCGGGTTCCAGCCGACGATGGCTCCCAGAGCAGTTCCCACGAGCCAGGCGAGTAAAGTTGTCACACCTACCAGCAGGACGGTCCACGGCAACGCACCACTGATGAGTTCTCCCACGCTGGTCGGGTATCGCATGACGGAGATACCGAATTCGCCGTGCAGGACGTCCGAGATGTAGGTCAGGAACTGTTCCACGATGTTCTTCTGCGGATCACCGTAGAGGGAATACATCGACTGAACCTGTTCTGCACTGAGCTTGGTTCCCGTTTGTTGTTCGATCTGGCGGGTCAACGTGACCACCGGATCGCCGGGCATGAAGCGCGGAATGGCAAAGTTCAAGACGACTGCCACAAAAGCAGTGACGACATAGAATCCCAGGCGTTTGAGCAGATAGACCAGCCCGCTTGGACTGTGTCGTTGCCGTGTCTTTTCCGCAGCGGTAACTTCTTCTACGGAAGCGACTCCTTCTCGAGACATCGGCACCCTCCCTTGGGTTACGTAGTCGATTCTTCACGCTACAAGTTGTGAGTATTACTTATATACGATCTTGGGATAATAGCGCGGCTCAGTTCAGTAGCCGTTATTTCACCTGGTTGTGATTGAAATAAGCAACAAGGTGTTCAGGAAGTTCGGGGATGTGGCGCGGCTCGTTCCCCTCGCGCAACGAACTCGTTGCCTGGATGCCGGCAGCCACCGCGTACCATGCTCCCAAAGGCGATGTGTCGGTCACCGCGTCGTGGGCAACGAATCGGAGGAACTCGTCAACAATCAGCTTGTCGGCGTCTCCATGCCCCTTCTCATCACCGATGATGGGGAACTGCTCGTCACCATCAGGGTTATAGATCGTGCGCTTATTCCACAAGCTGATGTGCCCGCCCTCGCCGTCACCGAAGTTTTCCAGACGCCCTTCGGTGCCGATCACCGTGTAGTTTCGCCAGTAATCGGGCGAGAAGTGGCATTGCTCGTATGAGGCCAGGACACCAGATTCCATTCGCATCAGCATCATGGACACGTCTTCGACATCGATAACGGCGTTCAAGCCCTTTTGGGTCATGGGCGGCCAATTGTCGAGGGAATACCAGTCGTGCATGAGCTCGTTGGAATGATCGCCGCGGTCAGTGATCTTGTCGTATACCATCAGGTCGCCCATTGCGACGACGTCTGTCGTGTGAGAGTCGGCCAGCCAGTGCATCACGTCAATGTCGTGTGCGGCTTTCTGCAGCAGCAGCCCCGTGCCGTGCTCACGCGTGGCGTGCCAGTCCTTGAAGTAGAAGTCGCCGCCTGCGCCCACGAAGTGTCGGCACCAGATCGTCTTGACTTCACCGATTCGCCCCGCGCGGATCAGATCACGCATGGTGCGCACGACGTTCATGTGGCGCATATTGTGACCGACGTACAGCTTCGATCCAGTTTCATATGCCGTCTCCAGGATGCGTGTGGCATCGTCAAGGTGGATGGCGAGCGGCTTTTCAACGTACACGTCGATTCCTGCCTTGAGCAGTTGACACGCGATGTCGGCATGGGTGTCATCTGGTGATGTCACAAATGCAACGTCAACGTCGCATTCAATGAGCTCGTCGACTGCTTCGCATACGGCAATCGAGTCCGGGTCCCGCTTGAGCTGTTTCTCGACGCGTTCGCGGCGCTGCGGATGCGGTTCACATGCTGCGACGATCTGCGCCGGAACACTGGCATTTTCGGCTCCCAGAGCCAGAGGGGCGCGGGCCCCGATCCCCACAACGCCGACTCTCAGTGGCGCAGATGAACTGGATGTGTGCTGAGTCGTCAACGTCGTATGCCTCCTGTTGAGTTGAGCTGACAGAATTGAGTGAAGGTGATGGAGCGTGGGCAGCTGCGAGGACCCTTCCCCGAAGAGGTGGCGATCTGCGTCCAGCAGTGCCCATGCGACGGCGCCAATTGAGGCGCAGGCCGTGCCGTAGGGAGATTCTTCGATTCGAAGATCAGGTGCGGATTCAGGGCGCAGACTGGCAAGTTTCCTCTTGATTGCTGCCATGACTTGCGTGGAGTTGGCGGGAAGGCCTGCAATGACGATGGTTCGCGGATCGACCACCACCCCCAGCGGTCCGATTATGCCGGCCAGTCGTTCGCCCCATTGGGCGTAGGCACGTTCGAGGGAGGCTCTGTCCTGCGGTGAATCCTGGGTGCCGACCTGATTGCGGGCAACGGATTCCTCCACGAGGGGCGCGTCCACCACGTCTGTGATTTCACCGGCATTGAATGAGCAGCCTCGGTGGAGTTGTCCTTTGAGGATCAGCCCCGTGTGGATGCCCAACTGGCAGTTCACGAACAGCAGGTCGTCATCGGCGGCAAGTTTTCCGTCGCTGACGCGAGTCACAAATTCACCCATTGCCGCAGCGTTGATGTCATTTTCGATTCGAACCGGGCATTCCAGATCGCGGCGCAGGGTATCACCAAATGGAAAGCCAGCCCACGATGGGATCAGGTCTGAACGAACAATCGTGCCCTGGGCATCAATGACACCTGTGGTGGAGACGACGCAGGCGTGAACGGGTCCCCATTGGGGCCGCAGCTTTTCAATGAAGCGGGTGATGAGCGCCTCTACCTCGCGATAGCGTTCCTGCCCGCTTTGCGCCTTCAGCTGAGCTACACGCGATTGGATGATGGAGCCGGACATGGAGATCGCGCTGATGGCCATTGTCCGTTGAAGCAGATCCACGCCCACAGCGAATCCTGCGTGGGGCGCCAGAGTGAATACGCGTGCCGGCCTGCCACCGTCAACGACGCTGCTTTGCTCAACGATCATTCCGCGTGCTGCCAGGCCTTCCAGGATCGGCGTCACGGTCGGTCGCGTCACGCTGCAGGCTTGAGCGAGCTGGGAATGGGTGGCGCCGCCTTGACGCAGCACGTTGATTACGTCCAGGGCACGCCGGTCTCCGCGCTCTGAACTACGCCGAGTGCTCATACTGCGTCCTCACTGCCTCATTGCCACGTCTTTCATGGGCATTATTGCGATGGACGTTCGCCCATCTCCCTTATGAAAGCCACTAATAAAAGTGAATATTAGAACGTGGGACCCATCGTGTCAATCTCACGACGCCTCGAGCGTGCACCTGCCCCGGATACGTTGGAACGCTCAGCGATCAGACAGATAATGCACTCAGAGGCCTTTGCAGGCATCCGGGCGACGAGTCCCGCGCATGTGAGCCGCTGCCACCAGCTGCAAAGAGGAGGACATATGTCTCACGTTCAGCACATCGCCGGCCGGTACGCCGATATTCACAAATGGCAAGAAGACCTGCGTGCTGACCTTCACCGCCATCCCGAAGTGTCGATGGAAGAAGAACGCGCCAGTCAGACGATCATTGACGAGGTAACCGCCCTGGGCCTTGATGCCACCCGAGTGGGCCCGACCGGCGTGGTGAGCGTCGTTGCCAACGGTGACGGGCAACCCGTGCTGGCACGCGCACACATGGATGCGCTGCCCGCGCGCCCCTGAATCTGAGTACTACGACCAGTTCCCTCTGACCGTCAACGACCGCGACACGCATGATCGCGTCCGAACACCGTTCGACGCGTTCTTTGAGGACGGCGTTGTGGGTGATGGCGATCCGGTGACAGCGTCGGAGGACTTCTCCCGCATTCCCGGCGCCTGGGATGCGTCGTACCTGTACTGGAATGTGACGGGAACCGTGGATCCCAGCACGAGCGATGAGCCGCTCGCAGCTCATCACTCGCCGTTCTTTGCGCCCGCCATGCAGCCCACATTGCAGGTCATGACGCAGGCGCACATTGTGGCGGCACTGGCCTACCTGGATACTGACCAGCAGGGCTCACGCGTCGGCTCGAGCACCAGCACGCATGCCCTGCGCTGCCTCAACCGCGCTGTGACACCTCAAGCGTGGGATAGAACGCCTCCCATCCGCCGCAGGATCGAGCCTTCTTGCCTGCTTCAACAATGAGCCCATGAAAGTGGGCCAGTTCAGGTGTCGTGAAGTCACCCTCGTCAATGAGGGGCTGAAGAGTGCGACGCGCGGCTTCATAGCTGCGAGGCACGGCCCACCCGGCGGCGCTCAGGAACCGGCGTGCATACAGGTCCCAGATGAATACGGGACGCTCATAGCCGTACAGCACGATGTCGTCGGCGGTTTCAGGGCCGATCCCCTTCACGTCGATGAGGCTCGCGCGCAGTTCGTCGGTCGGCAACCGCGTGTGGGACGCGTCGTCGAGGAACCAGCGTGCTGCACGGATGAGGGTTTCGGACTTGGCGCGCATGAAGCCGCTGGGACGGATCAGGCGCTGCAGGTCGGCAGATGCAGTGGTCGCCAGTTTCTGCGCCTCGAGCAGGCCGGCTTCGCGCAGATTTGCCAGAGAATACTCCACATTGCGCCACGCCACATTCTGCGTCAGGACAGCACCCACCACGATCTCGAAGCGGGTGTCGGCCGGCCACCACTGACCGGCGTCAATGCGCCTGCACAGCGCGTCAAAAAGCGCTCGCGCCGAGGGAGCGGCCGATGTCACTGCTCCTCCGTTGCATGAGAGACAGGTGCGACCAGTGAGCTGATCAGGTCAGCAATGGTGGCGTTGAGCTCGTCCAGCGGGCTGGATCGACGCCATACCAGGTTGATGGAGCGGTAGGGGCGCGGCGGGCAGAACTCGCGAAGAACCAGACCGTCGGGTTGCGCGATCGGAGGGATCGTCGCCAGCCGAGGCAGCAGCGTCACTCCGCTCCCGGCTGCGACCATGTAGCGCAGCGTCTCGAGCGACGTGGCGCGGAAGGCTGACTGGCGGGCACCGACTTTTTCGCAGATGCTGACCGTGCTGCGACGCATGCAGTGTCCTTCTTCAAGCAGAATCACCTCATGATCGGCCAAATCGCCCAAGTCAACGGGCGTGGTTTGCTCGCCTAGGGCTGACGTGCTTGAGGTTGCCAGCACGAAATCCTCGTCAAAAAGGTGCGCCACGGTCAGGCCCGACTCCGCAGACGAATCCGCCAGAACAGCCGCGTCAATTCTGCCGGATGCAAGCGCGTCCATGAGTGCGAGGGATTTTTCCTCGACGAAATGGGCGGTCAGATCTGGCAGCGCTTTCCCAAGTGCGGGTGCAACGCGTGGCAAAAGGTAGGGTGCGATCGTCGGGAATACGCCGATGGCGACGGTGGCGGCCAGAGGATTCGATCCGCTGCGACCGACCTGCTCAATGTGGTCCAAGTCAGTGAGGATGCGACGCGCATAGTAGACAACGTCACGGCCAACCGGGGTGATCAGCACCTGCTGCGTTCCGCGTTCAACCAGCTGGGCTCCCAATTCCTCCTCCAGCTTCTTGACCTGCGCTGACAGCGTCGGCTGCGAAACGTGAGCACGCTGAGCAGCACGCGTGAAGTTCCGCTCCTCATCCAACGCGACAAGATACTCCAGGGCCCGAACGTTCCTCACCTTGACGCACTCCTTCCTGATGTGTGATCCGCTGAGCAGGCGGTGGATCCCCATCACCAACATGGCGAGCCCGAATCGCCTGGCTCAGTTCCTGCTCAGCGTGATCACATTTTTCGCTGCCGCCTGGTCGCGACCTAGTCGTGGTGCGGGGCGCGAATCAGGTAGTTGAACGCACTCAGTGCGGCGGTGGCGCCGGAGCCGAATGCGGTCACGATCTGCTTGTATGGTTCATCTGTGCAGTCACCGGCAGCAAAAATCCCGAGCACGTTGGTCTTTCCTTCGCGATCTGTCACAACCTCACGCCGGTCGCTCAGTTCCACCTCTTCGGGGAGCCACTGCGTGTTCGGAACCAGGCCGATCTGGATAAAAATGCCGTCCGTGTCGACCGAGCGCGTCTCGCCGCTTGCACGATCTTCATATGCCAGGGCAGTCACTTTCTGACCGTCACCGATCACTTCAGTGGAGCGTGCTCCGACAATGACATCGACATTGTCGAGGGCGTCCATCGCATCCAGTAGCACTCGGTCAGCTTTGAGCTGATCCAGGAATTCGACTACGGTGACGTGGCGCGCGACGCCGGCCAGGTCGATAGCCGCTTCGATACCGGAGTTTCCGCCGCCGACCACAACGACGTCCTTGTTCTTGAACAGTGGACCATCGCAGTGCGGGCAGAAGGACACGCCCTTATTGCGGTATTCCTCTTCGCCGGGTACACCCAGAGTTCGCCACGTCGCACCGCTGGCCACGATGACGCTCCTGGCGCGCAGGTGCCCACCTGAACGTGTCACCACGGTATGCAGCGGATAGTCTCGCGAGTTGCCGTCAGCTCTGACCGCAGCGATTTCGAGGCGATCCGCCCACTGCGGCACATACACATCGATGTCGTACTGGTTGATGTGTTCAGTCAGATCGGCAGCCAGCTGAGAACCTGTTGTGTGCACCTGAGAGATGGCGTTTTCAATACTCTCGGTTTCCACCACCTGGCCACCGCGGTGATCCATCACCATTGCGGTGCGGATACCCTTGCGAGCGGTGTAGATGGCAGCTGACGAGGCGGCCGGCCCTCCGCCGACAATCACCACGTCGTAGGGTTCTTCCTGATTCATCTGGTCAACCGCGGCCTGGGCGCCGCCCTCGTCCAGCATGGAAACGAAGTCGTCGAGTGTCGTGCGACCGGAGGAAAACATCTCGTCACCCTCGAATGTGACGGGCACACTCATGATTCCGTGGTTTTCGACCTCGCTTTGGAAAGCGCCGCCTTCAACTGCGGTGTGGCGAATCGAGGGATTGATGATGGAGATCGTGTTCAGTGCCTGCACGACTTCCGGGCAGTTTTGGCACGTGAGCGACATGTAGGTCACGAACTCGCGCGGGCCTTTGATGCGCTGAATGGCCTGGCGTTGCTCGTCGGAGATCTTGGCGGGGTGACCGCCGACCTGCAGAAGCGCCAGGACAAGTGAGGAGAATTCGTGACCCAGTGGCAGTCCCGCGAACCTCACCTCGACATCCGTACCGATGCGGCGAACGGCGAAGGATGGTGTGCGAGGGTTTGCCTCGTCGGTGAGGGTAATGTTCTCACTCTTGGCAGCTATTTCCTCCAGCAGCTCCCGTACCTGCGCCGACAGATCGGAGTTATCCAGGCTTGCAGCGAGTTCAATCGGCGCTACTACTTTGGTCAGCAGCTGCGACAGTTGGGCGGAAAGCTGGTCATTCAAAACTGGCATGGCGTTACGTGCCTTTCACAAAATTGCGGACGCGGGAGGGCAGGTGTCGCCCTCGTGATGCGCCAATCCCGCACCGACGCGTTCTCACGTGCGACGAGAACTTACGTGTGCGGGATGGCGTGACGTTCAGTGATGCGGGTCAGATCTTACCGACGAGGTCCAGGGACGGAGCCAGCGTCTCTTCGCCTTCTTCCCACTTCGCGGGGCACACTTCGCCCGGATGCGCGGCGACATACTGAGCTGCCTTGACCTTGCGGATCAGTTCAGCTGCGTTGCGGCCGATTCCCTCCGAGGAAACCTCGAAGAACTGGATAACGCCGTCTGGATCGATGAGGAAGGTGGCGCGGTCAGCCAGGCCGACGCCTTCGCGCATGTTCTCGAAGTTGTTGGTCAGTTCACCTGACGGATCACCGATCATGTAGTACTTGATCTTGGCGATTGTGTCGGATGCTTCGTGCCACGCCTTGTGCGTGAAGTGCGTGTCGGTGGACACGGAGTAGACCTCAACGCCCAGTTTCTGCAGCTCGTCGTAGTAGTCTGCGAGGTCGCCCAGCTCGGTCGGGCACACGAAGGAAAAGTCAGCTGGGTAGAAGAAGAAAATGGCCCATTTGCCGAGGACATCCTGTTCGGTCAGTTCAACGAATTCGTCCTCTTTGAACGCTGTGGCCTTGAAGGGGCGGATCTGGGTGTTCATCAAGTTCATGGTTCTCCTATCCGAGTTTCGCCAACCGCTCACGCACATGACGAGCATGTCGAACGGTTTCTCACAACACTCTCAGTATAGACCAAACCAATGCAACTTACCACTTCAATAGATTTCCTCTATCACATGGTGTACGACCGCTAGTGCGGGAGGTCTGATTAGCTGCAATGCAGCGACGGGATAGCGTAACGCTGTACAGGAATGGCGCGATGCACCGCCAGGATGGATACGTCCGTATAAGACAAGCAGGTGTCTGCGCACATTCCCCTAGATCTTCGGGATCTTCGTGCACATACCCCTAGTTCTAAAGCCCACCACGACTCTCGAAATTTCCATCATGCGTCCTGACCAGCGAAAACAGAAAACAGTACGCAGACGGGAGGCTTAGATCTAGGGCTTCGTGCAAAAAGAAGCGTAGATCTAGGGGATTGTGCAGCTGGAAAGTTTAGATCCAGGGAGTTGTGCATGCCGAGCGTGATTTTCAGACCTGCAAACTCAACAGGCTTTGCCGGGTGAACGACTCTGCCGGGCACGCTGCACTGCCGAATCGGCAACTCCCTCGGACGCGACGCGCTACCAGGACGACATCAACATGAGCGATGCAGCGCCGAAGCAGCACCGTTATTGAGCGCGACGAGACTCCAGAACCGCGTCCAGATCGAACGCGACATCCGCCTGAGCGGCGACCTCTTCAGTCGAACGCATCTGCTGACCGGAAGATGAGCTCGCGTGGATAGGACGCCCTCGGACATCGGAAGGAACCTGAGGGATGCCTCGCAAATCAGTATCGGCGTGCACCACTCGGCCGGTAATCTCCTGGCGTGATGCGTAGGTAGGTGCAGGGATGCGCTGGACGGACCATGCGCGCTGCGTCTGGGCGACATCGCGGGTCGCCTGGTCGAGTCGTGCGTCCTCGTCATCAACACTGTGAGACGCCTGCGCCTCGTCGTCGACACGTTGGATTTCGGTCGACGCGTCGGCTCCAAGGGCTTCATCCGGCCCCTCGTCGGTTGCCGTTTCAGACGCAGGAGCATGCTCCACAGTCTCAGAGGCGACGGGCGAAGGCGCGGAATTGCGGCGTGCCGAGGTGCCACGCGTCAGCTCCATAATCCGCTTTTCTTCGGCTTCACCAACGCGCTGGGAACGAATGGCGCTCCAGCGTGACACGCCAAGGCCAGCAGCAAGTGCCGCCGCGGGAATCAGAACCCATGCCCATGACATCGTGGTCAGCGCTGCAATCAGCATCATCAGCACAGTGATTGCTGCACACACCCCACTGAGGATCATTCGGCGCTGACCTGCTGCCTTCTCACTGGCAATACGTGCCGCGCGGCGTGCACGCAGGCGCGACAGTTCGCGGGTGCGCACATAGTCTCGTTGCGCGTGGATCGTCCCGTCGGGTCGACGTGCGGATCGCGATTCGTCAGCCATGGTGTCTCCTCGATGACCACGAAGGTGAGCAGGTTGCTGGGTGGCCGGCAGCGCCGGGCGCGCGTGGTAGTCATCCGCTCCAGCAGCATCATCGGATTGCAGCGCCTGATGCGCCAACAACGGTGTCGAGCCGCAGTGCGAATTGGCGGTGGATGAAGTATCGCCACTGTGATGGCACAGTGCCGGTTCCTCATCAATCAGACGCATCCTGGGCGAGAATCGGTCAGCCTCGCGGGACTGAGTGATCGCCGTGCGTCGGTCAACAAGGTGCGGCACAATCACGACGATCGTGATCGCGATTGCCATCACAACAATGATTCCACCGTACTCCACGTATTAACGCTACGGCACGGGCTGCCAAAAACAGGTTCTGACGCGCGCGCCGGCGCCAAATGAGAGGCGAATCAGGTCAGCGTCAGCGGCATTTTCCACACGGATTGGACGATGCCGCCCTCGGGCCAGGATTCCGTATCCAAAGCGAAGCTGACGTGATCAGCCCACCTGCCCGCAATGCACATGTAACGCTTCTTGTAGCCCTCTTCACGCAACCCGATTTTTTGACACAATCCCAAAGATCGATCATTTTCCGGCCGGACGTTGACCTCCACCCGGTGCAAGCCCAGCTCACCGATCATCAGGTCGATGACGCCAGCCACGCACAGCGCACCCAGCCCCACCCCAGCGGCTTTCCTGACCATCCAATAGCCGAGGACGCCCTGACACATCGCCCCCCACTGAACATTGGAGACGGTGATCAAACCCAGCGGTTGACGGTCGCATTCGACCATCATGACAAGGCTCGTTCCGCGCTTTTGCTGCCTGTCGACCTGGCGCTGATAGGTCCAGATGTCGGGGAGTTCCTCTGTCGATCCGACCGGCAGCGTCGCCTCCCAGGGTTTGAGCCACGCAGAATTCTCGGCACGCGCTTTCTCGATGCGAAGATGATCGCTACCGTAGGCCGGACGGATCACAACACTGTCCCCGAGCTTCACGGCGCTATCACGCCCCGTTCGCGCAGCGCTCCCCGTCGCCCCGATTCTCGAGGCACTGCCATGCGGCCTGATCAGAGCGCGACCCACAGGATCGTCGATGCGAATCGTCAGCTCATCGGGGTGGCGTCCCCAGATCCGCGGCCTGCCGAACAGCATTAATCAAGCACCATGCACTGCAGGGCGTCACCGGCACGCACATTCGTGACCTCTTCGGGCACGACCGCCAGTGCGTTCGATTCAGCCAGTGCGGACAGCAATAGCGCTGCAGGTGATCCCATGATTTTGGCCTGGTATCCGGTTCGAGGCGACCCCGTCAGGCGCACGCGGACAAATTCGCGTCGCCCTCGTGGTGAATACCATGAGCGATCGACGCGAGCCTGCACGCTCGGCCTGCTCAGTGTCGTCCATCCCTGCATCTGTCGAAGGGCAGGACGCACATACACTTCGAAACACACCTGCGCGGATACAGGGTCACCGGGCAGGCAGAAGATCGGAGTCGCGTCATCTTCGTCACCGACGGTTCCAACTCCGAGGATATGCCCGGGCCATGCGGCCACATTGTCAAAGCGCACCGTGCCCAGCGCGCCGAGCACTTCGCGCACCGTATCGCCTGAGCCATACGAGATGCCGCCGGTCGTGATGATGAGGTCAGCGCGAACCAGCTGGTCCTGGATCGTTTCGCGCAGTGCCTGACGGCCATCAGGAACGGCTGCCACGCGGAAGGTTTGAGCACCCGCATCCGCCACAGCGGTGGAAAGGGCATGCCCGTTGGCATCGAACACCGTGCCGGGTCGTGCCTGTTCACCCGGCTCCACAAGCTCGTCACCAATCGACAGGATCACCACTCGTGGGCGTGGATGCACTGTCACTCGTGAGCGCCCCACGCCGGCCAGAAGCGCTACCTGGCGTGCACCTACACGCGTGCCGTGACGCAGAACCACGTCCCCCTCGACCACGTCTTCGGCGCGACGCCGGATGTTCTCACCGCGCGCCGGCTGGGTGCGCACGGTCACTTTAGCCATACCGCGATCCGTAAAATCCAGTGCGATCACCGCATCTGCACCTGTGGGCACCGGCGCTCCCGATGCAATGCGGATGGCAGTTCCCGGCACCAGCGCGGCCGGGTCAACATCTCCAGCCTTGACTTCCTCGGTGACCGGCAGGGTCACCATACTGTCCGGGCGCGCCCCTTCGAGGTCAGACGATCGCACGGCGTACCCGTCGCATCCGGCCAGATCCGCTACGGGAAGGTCGAAGCGGGCCTGCACGTCTTCAGCCAGCACGCACGACACAGCATCAGCGAGCTGGACATCCAGCGGCGGCTGCTGGCCAACAGTTGACAGGCAGTCTTGGTAAAACTCTGCGACCGAACGCATTCAGGTTGTCCCTTCAGTGGTGCTCGGGTGACGTGCTGTCAGACTTGTCGAGGGCGTCCCCCGGCTGTGTTGCCATGAGCTCTTCCAGGAACGAGCGTACTCCGGGTCCCAGTTCCGGGTCCTCCAGCGCCAGTTCAATGGAGGCGGTGAGGTAGCCGAGTTTGTCTCCGGTGTCGAAGCGGCGGTCATCCAGAACCAGGCCAACTACGCCACCTCCTTCTTCGGCTGGCACGTCGATGAGTCGGGCATATGCGTCGGTGAGCTGGTATTCACCACCGTGACCGGGTTCGATATTTTCCAGTTCCGTGAAGATACGCGGATTGAAGACGTAGCGGCCCACCACGGCGTATTCGCTGAGCACCTCATCGACCGGGGGCTTTTCGACAACCTTGTTGAGGCGGAACAATGTGCCTTCCTCAATGTCGATGGGCAGGCCTTCCGGAATCGGCATCGGGGTGACGTCAACAGAGGCATAAGCGGTTGCCTGTTCGGGTGTGACACGCATGAGTGCGACAACCGATCCACCGATCGCCGTGCGGATCGCGAGCATTTTCTCCAGCAGGCGGGACTTTGGGTGCATCAAATCGTCCGGCAGCATGACGGCAAAAGGATTGTTACCGACGTGGAAGCGTGACTGAAGGACGGCATGTCCCAGCCCCAGCGGATGTCCTTGGCGCACAGAGTGCATGCGCGCGAGGTGCTCATATTCGCGCACGATCTTGAGCAGTGATTCCTTGTGAGAGGCCTCCAGCGCCGCCTCCAGGCCGGGATCTGCGTCGAAGTATTCCTCGATGGCATCTTTGCCGGTGCGAGTGATGATCAGCATGTCTTCAATGCCGGCTCGAGTGGCTTCGCGCGCAATATATTCAATGGATGGTCGGTCAACGACCGGCAGCATTTCTTTGGGCACAGACTTCGTTGCCGGCAAGAATCTCGTTCCGCGTCCAGCTGCTGGGATCACGGCGTGACGCACGCGCGCGTGACGAGTGGGCTCAGTTTCGCTCATGTCTGCCACAGTATCCTAAGTAGGAGATGTTCAGTGCTCAGGAGGGGCCATGTTGCACGAAAAAGCTCCACTTCGCGCCAGAATTCGCGCCCAGCGGCGTGACAGGCGCGCCCGGTGGGATGCACTCCCTGCCCGCGAAGCCGATGAGTTGCGCCGGCGGGAGCAACGCGGACTGGTCCGCTCGTGGCTGCAGGCCTGTCACGCGCTCGGAGTGGGGTGTCCTCACCTCCCGGCACTGTTTGTTCCAACCACCACCGAGCCGGATGTCTCAGCCATCGTCACTGAATCGGGTCACTGCTTCCTGCCTGTTGTCGTTAACCGGCAGGGGCGTGCACTGGACGAACCTGCGTGGGGCTGTATTGATTTTCCTGATGCCAGCACATCTGCCTGGTCATCATTGACGACTGACCGTCTGGCAGCAGTCCTCGACCAGCCTTCTGCACGCTGGCCTGCCCAGCCTCATCTCTCCGATGCGCCCTATGCCGAACTTCCTGACAGCGTCGACATTGTATTGCTTGCGGGCCTGGCCGCCGACCTTTCGGGCACGCGCCTGGGCCAGGGCGGCGGGTGGTATGACCGGGCCTTAAGTAGGTGGAACACGGATCACGCTGAGAGATCGCCGCAGGAAAGCGCACTGCCTGTGAGGCGCCGCGCTCCACTGGTCATCGCACTGTTCGATGAAGAGGTGTGGGATACAGGCACCTTGCCTGTCGATCCTCACGATGTCGCCGTAGACGCGATTGTGACACCCACACGCATGGTGATGCTGACTCGCTGACGCCCGCGACACAGCCCCACCTGTCAGTTCGCATACCTGATGGCGGCGCAGAGCAGGCATCAAAAGTGGCACAATCAGCCTATGAGCTTCCACCCACTCAGCAGTGAGCCGGCGCCTGCCTCGTCCCCCCTGCCCAAGCGCGCCGATATCCGGCCTCGCGACGTGGAAGCTTGCTACGCGCACCTGGTTGACGTGCTCGACGGTGAGGTTGATCGTACGACAGGCGCCCGCGCGCGCTATTCCACAGACGCCGGCAACTATCGCGTTCCGCCGCAGTTCGTTGTCTTCCCTCGTTCAACCGAGGACGTCCTGGCGGTGTGCGAGGCGTCGCGACGCTTCTCCATTCCGTTGACCAACCGTGGGGGTGGCACGTCATGCGCTGGCAATGCGTGTGGACCGGGCATCGTCATTGACTTTTCGCGCCACCTGAACCGAGTGCTGTCGATCGATCCGCAGGCGCGCACGGCCGTGGTGGAGCCGGGCTGCGTGGAATCCACCCTGCAGGAAGCTGCCCGCAAGTACGGACTGCGTTTCGGTCCGGATCCGTCCAGCCAGAACCGGGCAACGATCGGCGGCATGGTGGGCAACAATGCGTGCGGGCCTCACGCAACCGCCTGGGGACGCACGTCAGACAACATCGTCTCCCTCGACGTCATCGATGGACGAGGCAGACGCTTCACCGCTTCCACCAGCCACTCTGACCTCTCACAGGTGCCTGGACTGGACACGCTGATCGATTCCAATCTGGCGCTCATCCGCACGGAACTGGGGCGTTTCGGCAGGCAGGTGTCGGGTTATTCGCTTGAGCATCTGACCCCTGAGAAGCATCGCAATCTGGCGGCGATGCTGGTGGGCACCGAGGGGACGCTGACCACAATCGTGTCGATCACCGTCAAGTTGGTGGAGATTCCGCGAGCGCCCGTGCTGGTGGCGTTAGGGTATCCGGACATGATTGCTGCAGCTGACGATGTACCCACAATTGTGCGCTATGAGCCGCTGGCTGTCGAAGGGATGGATTCGCGCCTGGTGGACGTGGTACGAGCTCACCGCGGACCCGGAGCCGTGCCGGCGCTTCCCAAGGGTGACGGGTGGCTGATGTGCGAGGTGTCGGCCGGAAGCGAAGAGGAATCGCTGGCACAGGCTCGCAGACTTGCGGCCGCATCTCATGCGGTCGATGCGGCGGTCTATCCTCCGGGGGATGATGCCACGCGACTGTGGCGCATCCGCGCTGATGGTGCGGGATTGGGTGGGCGCACTCCCCCATCTGAGACGTCAGCGACCGGTGAACAGGCATGGCCCGGTTTTGAAGATGCCGCGGTGCCACCGGACCGCCTCGGAGCCTACTTGCGTGATTTCACGGCGCTGATGGATGAGTATGACATTGACGGGCTGCTGTACGGGCATTTCGGAGATGGCTGCGTGCATGTGCGTCTGAACATGCCACTCGAGACCGGGGCTGGGGTGGCGCATTCGAGGCGTTTCCTGGAGGAGGCGGCTCAGGTGTGCGCCAGGCATGGCGGCTCAGTTTCCGGTGAACACGGGGATGGGCGTGCACGCACGGAACTGCTGCACTTCATGTACTCCCCGGAACTGATTGACCTGTTCAACAACGTCAAGGCCCTGTTCGACCCCGATGACCTGCTCAATCCCGGTGTTTTGGCCTCACCGACCAACCAGATCGACAAGCTCGATGATTTCCTGCGGCGCCCTCGTGCACGCTCGTTGCCAGCGGCGGGAGGCTTCGCCTTCGGAGAAGACCACGGTGATTTCACTCAGGCGGTCCATCGCTGCACAGGTGTGGGCAAGTGTCGCGCGACGATTGACGGCACGTTTATGTGTCCGTCGTGGAAGGCGTCGCATCTGGAAAAGGACGTGACCCGAGGGCGGGCGCGCACGCTCCAGGACGCTGCCAATGGGCAACTGGTCCAGTCAATCACCTCACCGGAGGTGCTCGAAGCGCTCGACCTGTGTCTGTCATGTAAGGCCTGTTCGTCGGATTGCCCGGCAGGTGTGGACATGGCCAGGTACCGCTCTGAGGTGCTCTTCCGTAAGTACCGTGGGCGCCTGCGTCCACTGTCCCACTATGCGCTGGGCCGCCTGCCCCTGTGGACGGGCCTGAGCGCCCGCATTCCGGGTGCATCCGCCCTGGCCAACGCAGTGATGGGAGTAGATGCGATTCGCCGGGCTGCATTCGCACTGCTGGGTATGGATGCACGCAGACCGATGCCCGCCCTTCAGTCCGGAACTTTCCAGCGATGGGCCAGGCGGCGGCACCTGGTTGCAGATGCGCCTCCGTCAGCAGTGCCGCCGAGTGCCGAGCGGCTTGCTGAGACAGCATCGCCTGCTTCCTCGTCCGCTTCTGAAGCCCGACGCTTCGCAGTGGTGTGGGCCGATTCGTTTTCACAGACGCTTGACGACCGGGGCGCGCGTGCAACGGTTGCGGTGTTGCGTCAGAACGGTTTCGAGGTGATTATTCCTCCCCATGCGTGCTGCGGCCTGACGTGGATCACGACGGGGCAGCTGACTGGGGCGAAGAAGAAACTGACGGCTTTGCTGGACGTTCTAGCACCGTTCGCTGTAGCCGGCATTCCAATCGTTGGTGTGGAACCGTCATGTACGGCAGTCCTGCGTGATGATCTGCTGGATCTGCTGCCAGATGACCGGCGCTCAGTGCCGGTGTCGCGCGCTGTGCATACTCTGGCTGAAGTGCTAGCCACTGTTCCGAAGGAGGAGCGTGTTCTGCCTGATTTACATGGCACAACAATTGTGGCGCAGCCGCACTGCCACCATCATTCGGTGATGACGTGGAGCGCAGATCGGGCGCTGCTGGATTCACTGGGTGCCACCGTTGTCCAGCTGGATGGCTGTTGCGGTCTGGCCGGTAATTTCGGCATGGAAAAGGGGCACTACGATATGTCGGTCGAGGTGGCGCGCACCTCACTGCTCCCTGCCCTCAATGCGTATCCAGATGCCGTGTATCTGGCGGATGGTTTCTCGTGCCGCACTCAGGCCCAGCAGCTCGCTGACCGAGGCGGCATGCATCTGGCAAGCTTGCTGGCATCGCAGATCTAAAACCGCTTTGCGCCTCGCCACTCAGCGTCACGTTAACTGAACCAATCAGCACATGTGCCGTCCTGCCACCACACCCATTGACATGTCGATCATCGATAAATTATTATCGTTTATCGATAACCATGTGATGTTTGAAGGAGGCACACTCATGAAACCGCATACCATCATTGCCCGCGTGGTTCTGGTGATCTTCGGCCTCGGCATTGTTTTAAGTTGGCTGCTGCTCTGGTCAGAAAGCGACTACAGCGCCGCCTACTGGCCGGAAATGGCACACCTGCAGTACCCGATCCTCGTCGGCTCGATCATCGCCACGCTTCCATTCCTCGCCATCCTGATCATCGCCTACCAGTTCCTATTGCTCGTTGAGCGCCGCACAGTCTTCACGCACCGGGCATTAACGCTGATTGGCCGCGCGCAGTGGGTGTGCATCGCCGCCACGATCTACTACGTGAGCGCGACCATCTGGTTCATGTGCGTCAGTCCGCTCCAGCACATCTCGATCCTTCTGATGGCGATCTTCATGGTGACGCTCAGCGCAGGCGGCACTGTTTTCTTCCTGGTCACCGGACACATTTTCCGCGCTGCGATTGCTGCGTGGGATGAGAATCAGCTGACGGTGTAGCCATGAGTATTCACGTCACACTGGACCGCATCTTGCTGGAACGCCGCATGACGCTCACTGACCTGTCGAAGCGCATCGGCATCACATTGGCGAACCTGTCGAACCTGAAAACCGGCAAGGCCCGCGCCATCCGCTTTTCCACTCTGAACGCACTGTGCGAGGCGCTCGACTGTCAGGTGGGTGACGTGCTCGAATTCTGCCCCGACACACCCGCCCCACCATCAGATTCCGACAATTCCTGACGCGGATGCCAGATCTGCGCGGGCCTGGCATCGACGCGAATCCCGCCTGCCATCACTCCCTGCTCGCCGCCGACAATGATTGACGAGGGCGACGCTGCCACATCACCATCTGCTGTGTGTGGCAGGACAACCGCCTGCCGTCCGCCGATGAGCATGCCGGTGGACAGCGCTTCAGCCGTCATGCCGTCTGCGCAGATCACCGTTGCCGAACGGGCAAGGATCCGGGCGGGCATGCCGCTGCGCGGGTCGATGACATGGTTGAAACGCTGCGCATGGTCGGGCGCCACGTCCACGAGTACTCCTAGGTTGTCACCCGAAGTGGACAGTGACATGCGGTCAGGCAGTTCCACGTATCCAAGCCACGATGATTCACTGCTGCGCGGGTCGCGTATCCCCACGCGCCACGGTGTGCCGTCGGAGCGCCTTCCCAGGGCGGCAATGGAGGATGTTCCGATCGACACGAGCGCGGCACGGGCACCAAGTCGGGCACACAGATCCCGAGCCTGATCAGCACTGGCACCTTTCGCAATCGCGCCCAGGTCAATGCGTGCGCCGCCCTTCAGGCGTGCCCGCGATGCCGCCGGGCCAACGTCAAGCATCCCCGGTGAGCACAGTGGCAACACCTCGGCCAGCGCGTCGCTGCCCGGAGTGGTTGCGCTCTCCGTGCTCGTGGCAGCACCTGCGCCGGCGACAAGAGCTGCCAGCGCACCTGCCGGGTCCCACAGCTGACGCACCGGCTCAATCAGCGGGTTGAAACAGCCTGACGTGACGTCGATCAGGTCCTTGACGCGTGCCAGTAATGCGCACGTCGCCGGATCCACATCCACCCACTGTCCGCACGCAGTGTTCAACCGTGTCACATCGGAGTGCGCCGAAAAACGCGACCAGAGCCGCTCATGGCGTGCAACAAGTTCGCAGACAGCTTCCGTCATCTGCCTGGCGGAGCCGCCCTCGACAATGAGATCGACGCGCGTGCCCATCGCGGGAAAGGACATGCGCCACGATGAGTCGCGCAGATCAACAAGCAGCTCGGGGCCGGGTGAATCAGTTGGAGAACTCGTCGAGCTGGTCATCGTCGCTGAAGTCCAGGCCCGGCACGTCGATCTGGTCGGCCGCATCCTCCCCGGGCTGGGTTTCCACTCCCTGAGCGGTCTGGATGGCTCGGATTGCCGCCTGCATGAACTGGCTGTGCGCAACAGTGGCGCCTGAAATGACATCAACTTCGTTGGGGTCGTTCGTGGCCGTCAGCTCGTCGGAATACTTGTTGAACGCCTCCACCGCTTTCTGGGCGCGCTTGTAGTAATCCTTGTTGCCCACTTCGCCGGCGCTGGTCGTCCCGTAGTTCTGGTCCTTGAGCTCGCCGTCCTTCATGCGGGTTTCATATGAGGTGGAGGTGATCTTGCCGCCTTCCACCGTGATATGAACAGTGCCGATGGCTCCCTGTTCGTCAGGATTGGACTCCCCGGTGTACTCTCCGTCATTCATGGGAAGTGACATGTCCACCGGTGGGATCGACGGGCCGCACGCGCTCAGAATCATCATGCCGAGCCCGCCGAGCGACCCCATGGTGACAAGTCGTGAAAACTGTGAAGACGTCATGTTAGTCATCTGCGATTCATCTCATTGCTGACAGTGTTCGGGCGCCTCAGGACGCATCGTCACGAGGTTCAGGGGTTGGAACCTTTTCTTTCACGTCGCGACCCGTTGCCAGGTTCCCCGACGCGGCGCCTGCAGCTTCCGCATTGTCCCGGTCGTGGTCGTGCCACGTTTCCCTGGCGACTTTACCGTGATCCAGGCGGATTTCCCGCTGGCCACACGAAGCGACGAGGGCGTCGTGAGTCACCACGATCAGCGTGGTTCCATCGGCATGAAGCTGACGGAAAATATCCAGCACGATCTGTTCATTGTGCTCATCGAGGTTACCGGTCGGCTCATCAGCCAGCACCAGTTTCGGGTAGTTGATCAGGGCCCTGGCCACGCACACGCGCTGCTGCTCGCCGCCGGACAGCTGTCGCGGCAGGTGGGTGGCGCGATCGGCCAGTCCCACCCGCTCCAGTGCCGCCAGCGCTTCCTTTTCGTTGGGCACCGAGTGGTAGTACTGGGCGACCATGACATTTTCGAGGGCGGTCAGGTGCGGAATCAGGTGGAACTGCTGGAAAATCAGGCCGATGGTCTGGCAGCGCACGGTCGTCAGTTCGGAGGCGGTCAGCTCGGAAATGTCGCGCCCGTCGAGCGTCACGGTGCCTTTGGTGGGGCGGTCCATGCATCCCACGATGTTCATCATCGTGGTCTTGCCTGACCCGGACGGGCCCACAATCGACAGCCACTGCCCTGTCGGCACGCTCAGCGACACGTCATCCAGTGCGTGCAGGTCGCCGTAGATTTTCGAGACGTGCTCAAGTCTGAGCAGGTCGTCCTTCACCTGTGATGTCATTGTTTCTCCTTATTCTCCGCGCAGCACCAGTGCAGGGTCAACGTCGAGGGCACGACGCACTGGAATCAGACATGCCAGCGTCGCGATGATCACTGATGCGAGCACAGTAATCACTCCCATCAGCGGGTGGAATGCGATTGTCCGGTGGAAGACGTTCAGACAGATCACGATCGCCAGAAGGTAGCCGAGCACCGCGCCGATCGCACCGCCCAGAATGCCGAGCATGACGCCTTCACCAAGAAATTCACGCACGATTGATTTCGAGTGAGCTCCCAGAGCTTTGCGCAGGCCGATTTCATTGCGTCGTTCCGCAACCACAGCCATCATCGTGGTGGACACGCCGATCATCGTCAAAGCCAGCACGATGATCGTGATCATCCCCATCAGCGAGCGCAGCATCGTCAGGACGCCCTCGTCAGAATGGGTCAGTCGGGTCACTGTCGAGGCCTTCACGCCGTCGACTGCGTCATTGATTTGCTTGGCGAGGGCGGAGACGGCTTCCGCCTGCCCGGCAACCGAATATTCAGATACGCCGTAGCTTGTGTCCTTGCCGGTCAGCTGCGACATGTCCGCGGTGCTCATGAACAGGAAGCCGTCTTCTGATCCACCTGTTTCAAGGATTCCGGACACCGTCAGTGAGATGTCGCGTGTGTCGACCGGATCGGGCGCCTGCCCCTTGCCGTTGCCTGGGGCGACCGGAGCGGTCGGCTTGTTCTGCGTCAGCTGTTCGATCGCGTCCTTCTTTGTGGTCGGCGCACCGGACTGAGCGCTTTGCGGCTGGTCTCCAACGTAGATTCCGTCCACGTTCTTCGACGGGTCGTATCCGGGCATCTCGCTGTTCTTCATGATCGTGCCGTCGGGCATCATGTGGGAGCCTTCGGGGATCTCAGGGGCCCCGCTCATCGCTGTGGTGCCCGGAGCGGTCGATGCGTCCTGCCCGCCGGACTGGGGGGCAGCCGAGGAGGCGCCTTCGGCGAGCTGCGACACGGTGATCGAGTCGCCCACTTTGGCATCAATGGTGGAGGCGATTTCACGGCCGATGAGCACCTGCCCGTCGGCTGAGGGCCATTCACCTTCGATGTACCAGTACGGGTTGATTGCCTTGACAGCATCAATGTCGGTTCCTGCCGCCACGTACGGCTGGTCGTTGATGGACACCGGCTGGTAGTCGAAAGCAGCTGAGCCAACGAGCGTTGAACCCGACGATTTCACCACTTCGTCGATGCGGTTGATGGTCTGGTCAGTCAGGTTGTCGTTCTTCTCGGAGGGGACGACCACGAGGTTCGCGCCGTACAGGCGCATTTCCTGCGCCATCTGGCTGGGCACGTCAATGGCGATGGCAGCCAGTCCCGACAGGGTCGTGGCGCCGATGGCAACAGCAAGAACTGCGATCAGCACGCGGGATCGACGACGCAGGATCGAGGATGTGACCATGCGCCAGTACATTTTTCTCTTATTCACCGACTATCACCTTCCGTGAAGCACTTCTGCCGGCCGCAGCCCCAGCAGGAAGCGTATGGCAGGAATCGAGCCTGCCAGCACCACGATCGTCACAAGCACTGCAACGATTCCGGCCACTACGGGCGCAACTGCGATGGAGGAGGAAAAGACGGTTCGGCCGATGATCTGGGCGAATCCGATGCCGGCGAAGTATCCGGCGACGCCGCCCACCAGGCCGACGATCGTGATTTCTGCCAGCAGCATGCGCACAACGGCGTTGTCTTTCGCTCCCACTGCTTTGAGCAAGCCGATTTCGGGAGCCCGTTCCATCACGTTGGCGGTCACCAGGTTCGCGATCGCCAGTGCCGATCCGGCCAGTGACAGAACCGTCACCAGCAGCATCAGCATCTGGGTCTTCTCCATGATGATGCCTTCAGATTCTGAGACCTGACGCACCGGCCGCGCCACGGCATCTGTCATGGCTTCTTCGATCTGGTAGGCAATGGAGGACACGTAGGCGGTGCAGTACCAGGTTTCCCTCTCAGTCAGCGACAGGGATGCAGGGTTCTTGGCGGCTTTTCGTGCCAGGTCGTTGTCAGGGGTGGTCAGAGCCGACACTTCAACAGATCCGACGGCGCCGGGCTTGTCCAGGAATGTCTGAGCCAGATGCAGGGGCGCGTAAATCTGGGAGTCTTCATCTCCATCTGAGGTGAAGATACCGGAAATGGTGACGTCCTGGCTGTGTCCGCGTGCTGACAGCGGGATTGTCTGCCCGACGCTCCATCCTTGAGTCTGCGCCAGTTTCGAGCCGACGATGACGGAGTTGTCGTCTCCGTCCTGGGGCCACGCGCCGTCCATTGTCCACCATCCACGCAGGTTGGTCAGGCCGGTTGTCACCGTGTCGCCTGTGGGGAGTTTGAGATCGTGACTGAACCATGTGCCGGTCAGTTCAATGCTGTCATCGGTGGATGACTGGCCGGTTGTTGTCACCGGTACGGACAGCAGCGGCGAAAAGTCAACGATGTTGTAGGTCCAGAAGATGGTCTTGATGTTGCCGAGCTCGTCTTCCTGAAGGAATGCTTCCTGTTCAACCGGAGTGTCGAACTGATACAGATCCTGGACCACGGCCGCGCCTTTGGGGCGCACCACAATGTTGGCGCCGTAGTTTTTCAGCTCCTGGTTGATCTTGTCGCCCACGTCGAACATGACTGACAGCATGGATGTCGCAACCGACGCGCCGAGCGCGACAGTCAAGGCAATCATGAGGTGGCGGCCACGCTGACGGAACAGTGCTCCTTTGAGCATTCTCAGAAACATGTTGTCACATCCTGACTTCGTTCACCGTGATGTCGAATTATGTGCACGCAATGGGGCGCTGAACAGCAGATCATGCGAAGACGCTCGCTGCAGCTTCAAGTTGGGCGATGGGCACCGACAGCGTGCCGTTCGACACTTCATAGTCAATCGGGATCGGGTTGCATCCACCCTTGAATCCGATCGTGGCGATGTTCATGGCCACTTCGCACAGCTTGCAGATGACTTTGCCGTCTTTTTCGTAATACCCGGTCGGGCCGCAGATCTCGCACGCATCCAGGCCCACCCCGAAGGAGGATCCGGCTTTCTGGATGACGATGAAACGCACTTCAATGCCTGTTGACGTGGTGTAGGCGAATCGGTGCAAATGCCCATCTGAGACTTTATCGAGCTGCACGACTGCCTGGTCACCTGACACTTCAAACGGTTCAGGTTGGGACAGTTCAACGGTTGCCGAACTGATTGCAGCCCCAATAGTCAGCACGGCACCTGCTGCCGCACATGCCAAGAGGGAGCCGGCAGACAGGCGGCGCCACGACTTTGCTTCAGCCAGGCGGAGGCGACGCACAGCAGGGTTCGGACCGTCCTTGGGCAGCGATCGCGACCGGATCCACACCAGGATTGAGGCCACTGCGACCAGTGCGGTGGCCACCAGGGTGATGGCATCTTCGTGGTTGATGGTCCACGCGATGGATTCGAAGATCGCGCCGGGCAGGTGAATGATGCGCTTGGCCTGCAGGATGCGGACGATAAGGATCACGTGTGTCAGTGTCAGGATGCCGACACCCACTGTTGACATGATCGGTGCCAGCAGGGCACCGCGTTCGCACAGTTTGCGCACACCCACGGCCAGCAGGGCGACCAGGGCGACGCCGATGAGGTATCCGACGATGTTCTTGACGGTGTCGGTGGACACCAGGGACGTGTTGGGAGAGACGAAGGTTCGGATCTGAAGGAGCGCGGTGGGGGCCACCCGGAAGGTCGCCATGGCTGCATATGCTGCAGCAACCCACAGCGCTGCGCGGCGCTGCGTTGAGCTTGCCTCAACGCCTTTTCGAGCACGACCCCGTACCCGCCACACCATCACGAGGGTCACAGCGGCCAGGATGACTGTGGGAATCAGCGCCCAGAACGTGATGTCCTGGCGGTTGATCTGACGCGGAATCAGCAGGTGCACGATGGTCAGTACACCGCCGAGGGCGACTCCCGCAAGCGCACCCCAGATAATGGAGCGGTATCCAGGTTTGCGGCCTTTTTGGCCTCCCCCCATGCTGGGTACTGCCGCGCTGAGAGCACCAAGGGCGAGTGCCAGCAAGAGAGTGGTGGAGACTATTTCAACAATCTGCTGAATCATCAATCAACCTTTCATTGACGCACCAAGCTGGGGCCGGGTGCGCAAGCACCCTGCCCCAGCTCATACGTTTAACAAATGGTGCAGGTCAGGCTCACCATTCGACAGCGGTTGGATCCCACTGGAAGTTCTTGAACGTTGCAACCAGCGGCTCAGTCCAGTAGCGGCCGGTCACACCAGTGGTCTTGTCGACGTGCAGCATCCAGCCGTCCTTTTCAGGAGACTCGATGGTGATTTCAACGTCGTAGGTGCCTGCATCCAGCTTGGGCAGGTTCAGGCCGTAGTGCGGGCCGTCGTTGGCAACCATCGGCATGAAGGCGCCTTCCTGCACGACATCCTTGGTGCCTGCCTTGTACAGCTTGTAGGTCACGGTCAGGCCGGGGATGAAGTCGCCGACGCCGTAGCCCAAGTCGTTTTCACCAGCTGCAATGTCAGCTTCGAGGTGCATGGATGATTCCTCTTTGGGAACACCCATCTGAGGCTCCATGTCAACGGGCTGGAAGTAGACGCCGCCGACCTTCACGCGGTCGTTGTCCAGGTAAATGTCATCGCCGAGCGGGTTTTCCTGGAAGCCTGCGTCTTCACCTGGGGCAGCCGCTGCGTCGCCACCAGCGCTTTCAGCAGCGTCGCCTGCAGCGGACTGAGTGGTGGAGTTGTCAGAGGCGCCGCTCTCATCGGTTGATCCCTGCTGTGAGCAGGCACCGAGCGTACCGGCAACAACGAGTGCAGTCAGAGCAGCACCGACTTGACGTAAACGAATTTTCATTGAACTGTCTCCGTTTTATCTTCAGATGGGGTGGCATTATCGGCTGCAGCCTGCGCCCGATTACGTCGGGAGCCCCAAACGAACAGGCCGATAATGATCAGGAGAACGAGACCTTGAGCAGCCAGGTTCTCGACTCTGGGATAGATTCCCAGAAGATCTATGGTGGGCGCCCCGTTGATTGGTGTCAGCGGGAACGCGTCAGCTTCCTGTAGCTCCTTGATACCGGAGCCGGTGAATGTGATCGCCATGATCGCCAGCAGAATCGATGTGACGATGAAGAATGGTCGCAGCGGGATTCTGACAGCCAGCAGTCGGATCATCAGGTAGACGATGACCAGGCACACAGCGCCTACGCCCAGACCGACCCACACGTAATGCACCTGGTTGCCAGCTTGGGCGATGACAGGAAGGTAGAACAGGATTGTTTCTGCGCCTTCACGGAAAACCGCGAGGAATGCGATGAAGGCCAGTGAGAACAGGGAGCCCTGCGACAAGGAGCGCTCCGTCTTCGACTTGATGAACCGATCCCAGGCCGCCTGGCTTGACTTGCCGATCATCCAGTTGGACACCCAGATGAGCATGGCCACAGCCAGCAGTGCTGTGAGGCCTTCGATGAGTTCTTGGTTATGTCCGGCAAGTGCCGTGATGTTGCTCAGCAGCACAGCCAGCACAATGGAGCACACGATGGCGACTCCGGTGCCGGCCCACACGACTTTGGTCTTGTCACCGTGGCCCGCTTTGATCAGGTAGGCGATGACAGCGCCGACAACAAGGATTGCCTCGAAGCCTTCACGCAAGATGATGAGGAAGGCGGGCAGGAATGCGGACAGCCACGGGCTGCTTTCGGTCGCACCTGTTCCTTCGTACCCATCGAGGGTGTTGGCATCTTCACGAATGTAGTTCTTCAGCGTGGTGGCGTGCTGGTCGACAACGTCAGCATTGCCATCGTTCATCGCCTTTTTCAGCAGCGAGAATTCCATCTCCACTGTCGACACGCGAGTGCCGGAGATACGCGCCATGACCTGCTTTTCAAATCCGAGAGTTTCGTATCGCTGGTAGTACGCCACGTTCACGGTGTCCTTGCCAGCTTCAATGTCACCGTTCTTGAAGTGGTCCACGGCCTCATCGAGGATGCCGTTCATTTCCTTGGCGACCTGGCCCCACGGTCCGGGGCTGTATGACTCGCCGTCGGCTGAGCCGCCGTCAAGGGTTGCCGCGTCTTCAACCAGCATGGTCTTGAGGGTGTCGGCGTGCTGAGTCACTCCCGCATCGTCACCGTCACTCATGGCTTTCTTCAGCAGCGAGAATTCCATCTCCACTGTCGACA
>NZ_KV817042.1:0-125032 GCF_001814535.1 Actinomyces sp. HMSC065F12 | reverse complement strand
GCAGCGAGAATTCCATCTCCACTGTCGACACGCGTGCACCGGAGATACGCGCCATGACCTGCTTTTCAAAGCCAAGCGTCTCATAGCGCTGGTAGTACGCCACATTGACGGTGTCTTTACCGCCTTTTGCGTCGCCTCCCTGGTATTTCTCCACTGCGTCGTCCAGAATCGAGCCCATCTCTTTGGCCACGGAGCTCCATGAGTCGTGTGCCGGTTGTTCTGCTGAGATGAGTGTGGATGCTGGGGCTGGTTGCGCATGAGCGGGCAGTGCCAGCATTGCCATAAGGATTGCCATTAACGCTACGACGCATGCCACACCGACTAGGCGCTGTGGCTCAATGCGATGCTCGAGTCGAGCTGTGCTCACGATGTGAGCCTCCCTTATTTCGTAAGTTAAGCTTCCGACCGCTGGCGACAAGACCAATCGACGTGCCTGACTTTTCTTCTTTGCTGCTCAACGCAGTATAACTTAGGTGCCACTAACTTTACTAGCATCGTGCTCAGTCTCATTGGTTCCGTTTTGGCAACAGAACAGCCATTTTTGCGACACTTCAGGATTTTTTGTCTTTTCGTCACACCGGCATGACTTCGCTCACCATTGAGCAGTCGAGGCACATCGACGAGGGCGCCCGCTGGCCCCGCCCCCGGTCATGTCACTCCAGGACAAGGAGCGCACCACGCCTTGGATTCAGCCTTCACACGTGCACAACTCACTAAATCTTCTGCGCCCACATACACGACTTGCTTAATCCTCTGCATACACATGCACAACTCACTAAAAAGTCTCCAATTTTTGCACAATCCCCTTGATCAACAGTGGATAGGGACGCCCTCGACAATCCAAATACCCCGTGACCTGCGTGTTTGAAAATCGGCCGAAATGGCGGGGCGTTAAATTTAGTGAGTCGTGCAGGACAAAGGGCCAATTTTAGTAAGTCGTGCAGGCCAAAGGGCCAAATTTAGTGAGTCGTGCATCTGGGGCGGTTAGTTTTAGTAAGTCGTGCACCCCGGCGGCCCGCCACACCACCGGCCCGCCACACCGCCACGCGAAAACGCGAAGGGCTGTACCCGGCAGTGATACCAGGTACAGCCCTTGCAGCTGATGCACCGACAGACAGCTCACCGACGCGGCCGGCGTGACGGCGCTGCCTGAACAGGTGCGGCGCGGATCAGTTCTCTTCGGAGGCCACCGCGGCGCGGCCTGCTTCCAGACGCGCAACGGGGACGCGGAACGGGGAGCACGACACGTAGTTCAAGCCCACTTTCGAGAAGAAGTGGATGGAGGCCGGGTCGCCGCCATGCTCGCCACACACGCCGAGCTTGATTTCCGGCTTGGTGGAACGGGCACGCTCAACGCCTTCACGCACCAGGGCACCCACACCGTGCTGGTCGATTGTCTCGAACGGAGAGACGCCGAAGATGCCGGCATCGATGTACTCGGGGAAGAACACACCTTCCACGTCATCGCGCGAGAAGCCCCAGGCGGTCTGGGTCAGGTCGTTCGTGCCGAATGAGAAGAAGTCGGCTGCGTGTGCCAGATCCTCAGCGGTCATGGCTGCGCGAGGCAGCTCAATCATGGCGCCGATTGTCACACCCGACAGGTCAACGTTCTTGTCCTTGGACACCGCTGCGATAATCTCTTCAGCCGATTCGCGGATCAGCTGAAGTTCACGCTCGGATGCGACCAGCGGAACCATGACCTCCGGATGCGGGTGCAGCCCGCGTGCAACAAGTTCGGCGGCAGCTTCGCACAGTGCGCGGATCTGCAATTCGAACAGGCCTGGCAGGTAAATGCCCAGGCGGACGCCACGCAGACCCAGCATCGGGTTGTCCTCATGCATACGGCGCACGGTGGCCAGCATCTTCTCATCAGCTGGATCAACCGTCTCGCCCTTGGCCTTGGCCACGGCAAACTTGATTTCCATGCTGGTCAAATCCGGCAGGAACTCATGCAGCGGCGGGTCAATCAGACGCACCGTCATCGACTTGTCATCCATAACCTCGAGCATCTCGAGGAAGTCCTGCTTCTGCAGTTTCTCCAGCTCATCGAACGCATCCTGACGATCCTTCGATCCGGCTTCAGACAGGATGGCGCGCTCAACCAGCGGGCGACGATCACCCAGAAACATATGCTCGGTGCGGCACAGGCCGATACCTTCCGCTCCGAACTCGAGCGCGCGACGTGAGTCTTCAGGAGTATCCGCATTGGCGCGCACATGCAGGCGACGTACCTCGTCAGCGTGCACCAGAATTCGGTCAACAGCTGCAATCAGCTCACGCATATCCGCATCATCGCCAGCAACCTCCAGGCCCGCCTCCAGTCCGTGCGACAGATAGGTCGTCACAGGTGAATCCGAAACCGGAACGTCACCAAGGAAAATCTCACCGGTGGATCCGTCGATGCCGATCGTGTCTTCAGAGGTGAGAACATGACCATCCACCTTGACGGTTCCGGCGGCGGCATCAATATCCAGCGCGTCAGCGCCCACCACAGCGGTCTTGCCCATGCCACGTGCCACAACAGCTGCGTGAGAGGTCTTGCCACCACGGGCGGTCAGGACACCCTCGGCAGCAACCATACCGGGAAGGTCATCAGGGTTCGTCTCACGACGAACCAGCACACACTTCACTCCATCGCGGGCCGCAGCTTCAGCCTGAGCGTTGTCAAAGACAATCTTTCCGACTGCCGCACCGGGAGATGCAGGCATGCCGCGGGCGATCAGTTCCTTCTGTGCGCTCGCATCAAACTGCGGGAACATCAACTGAGTGAGCTGGTCACCGGTAACGCGGCCGAGGGCTTCGTCGCGGGTAATCATCTTCTCGTCAACCAGCTGGGTGGCAACACGGAAGGCGGCGGCGGCAGTGCGCTTGCCAACGCGGGTCTGCAGCATCCACAGCTTGCCGCGCTCGATGGTGAACTCAATGTCACACAGGTCGCGGTAGTGAGTTTCAAGCTTGCGCATGATGGCACGCAGTTCCTGGTACGACTTGGGATCGCGCTCTTCCAGAGCTGACAGCTGCAGAGTGTTACGAATGCCGGCCACGACGTCTTCGCCCTGAGCGTTCGGCAGGTAGTCGCCGTACACGCCTGAGTGTCCGGTGGAAGGGTCGCGGGTGAAGCACACGCCCGTACCGGAGGTGTCACCCATGTTGCCGAACACCATGGTGCAGATGTTGACGGCGGTGCCCAGATCATCCGGAATGCGTTCGCGACGACGGTAGATGCGTGCACGCTCCGTGTTCCATGAACGGAAAACAGCCTCGGTGGCCATGTCCATCTGAGTGCGAGGGTCCTGTGGGAAGTCTTCGCCGGTGGCGTCACGCACGATCTTCTTGAATGTGTCAACCAGCGTGCGCATGTCCTCTGCGGTCAGGTCAACGTCGGCCTCAACGCCGCGTTCCTTCTTCAGTGAATCCAACGCGTCGGAGAACAGATCACCATCGATGTCCAGCACCGTCTTGCCGAACATCTGGATCAGGCGGCGGTAGGAGTCCCATGCGAAACGCTCTGATCCGGAAACTTTCGTCAGACCTTCGACTGATTCATCGTTCAAGCCAATGTTCAGTACTGTTTCCATCATGCCGGGCATGGAGAATTTCGCGCCTGACCGGACCGAGACGAGCAGCGGGTCATCGCCTGCTCCGAGTTGGCGGCCCATGGTGTCTTCAACGCTGCGCAGTGCTGCGGTCACCTCGGTTTCGAGGGTGTCTGGCACGCTTCCATCTTTCAGGTAAGCCCGACAGGCTTCGGTGGAAATCGTGAATCCAGGCGGAACAGGCAAACCCAGTCGCGTCATCTCAGCGAGGTTTGCGCCCTTACCCCCGAGCAAATCCTTCATGGACTTGTTGCCCTCGGAGAAATCGTAAACATACTTGACCATCGAGGTCCTCATCTCTCGTTTCTCTCGTGACGCACCCGTCCTCGGGCGCCTTCGTGCCAACTCTACCAAAACTGGGACCTTGGTCACCGCGCGCAGGCCTTGAAAGCGCTGAAAGCTTCCACAATTCGCCAGAAGAATAATTCCGTCCGCTCACCGCCTCGCCCACCGGCTCCTCATTGGCGAGGGTGACCGCGCATCTGCGAAGGGGCTGCCAGGGCGAAAGTGGACGAATGCTCGGGTGCCTCAGGGAGATCTCAGGGCTTTCCCCGATAGCGCTCAATGCCTGTTATCAGGTGGAATGGTTCCATGAATGAACAGGTCACAGCGGGTTACTCTCGCAGGGTTTTCAGCCGAGACACTCAGCATCGTTTTCTCGGAGGTGTATGCGCTGGTATCGCCCGATACCTTGGTTGGGATCTGATCCTTGTGCGCCTGCTGTTTATCGCAACGCTGCCGCTTCCGGGGTCAGGCATCATGCTCTACTTCATATTGTGGTTCGTCATGCCTGCCGATGATGAGGGCGTCGCTTACCCGAGTGACATTCCTGTCACTGCCGATGCTCCCCACTAGAGCCATCACTGGTGACTGTGGGGCGAGTTGATGGTGATCGACCGTTCTCCAGCACGAAGTGTTGCGCCAATTGGGACAGCCTGACGATTTCCTCGCTCCAGTTCAAACACTGAACCGTCAGGTAACGTGACCGACGTGCCGTTCGCAGAAAAAGCATCCTCCACCCACACTCCGCCGGGAGCAGGACCCAAGCGCAGATGAGTGCGAGACAGTGAGCGCGTTGAGTCCTCGACAGTGACAGCACGTTCACTCGGTGACATCGTGACAGGTGCGCGTCCAATGACTGTCGTACCAATCACCGCTTCTTTCTCCCCTGAATCGAATCCCAGCCATATTTCAGCGTTCTTCTGATCATGCTGCGTGTTAGGCTTCGGCGTGCCGGCTCGATCCGGCTGCTCCTCCGGTGCAGGTGCAGAAGTGTCGTCACTATTCTCTGGCTTCTCGACTCCGGCGGCAGACTGGCTAGCCAGCGGAACTGCAACCGAATTTGAAGCAATCGGCTCCGGATGAGCCACGTCAGGAGCAGGTTGCGCTGGCGCTGCTGGTGGAACGATAACGGAGAAGCCATCGGGCTGGGCTGGCTGGGCCGGTGTCACCTCAGGCTGTGCCAGTGGGTCGGGTGCTTCCTGGGGATGAGCCTGGCGCGGAGCCAACGACGGTTCGGGCTGTGACGGAACGGCAAAGGATCCCGCACCTGTCGGTTTCAGCCCGGGAGATGACAGGCTCGGCATCCACATGCCAAACGAGCGCTGGCTCTGCTGTGAGCCAGCCTGCTCCTGTGGTTGCGGCTGAGGTGCCGGTGGCATCGACGGTCCGGGGACTCGCGCGTCACCCTCGTCCATCGGGTGCGACGAGGGCGAGGCTGGCCCAGTCCAACCGGTGTTCTCCGATGTCAGTGTGTGAGTAGTCTGCCGGCCATAGGCGTCGGGGGCCGTTGTCGGGCGCCTGAGCGGTGAGCGCAAATCAAGTGTCGCCGTACCCGCGAGCGAATCAACCCAATCGCGGCCATCTTTGCCCAGCCACACCACGATCACAGGCCCGATAACCGTGACGTGCAGTAAACCGATGATGGCGCTGCGAATTCCCTGACGTTTAAGTCCCGGTGCGTGATCCGTACCCGCTGCGACCGCGACGGTACGTGTGGCCAGTGCTCCCAAGGTGCGTCCGGTACGGGCGCGCACAAGCGTCAGAACCAAGAACAGTTCCAGCACGATAGTGCCGACGAAGATAAGAGACGGTCGGATGAACCAGGCAAGCGCTGCACATGCCCAGATTGCCAGCAGGTCGATCATGTACGAGCCGACCCGCAGGTTTCGCGACGCCGGGTTACCACTGGAGGTGGGGGCGCTTCTTTGCGAGGAGGGACGTGATTGCGTTCCGCGCGGTATCTGCGCGCGCATCGGACTTTGAGCTGGTGCAGTGGAAGGAATAGACGTCATAGTTACGATGCCACCTGTCGAATCACGTCAAATAAACCGGTAGAGAATACGGCGCACGGCAAGATGAAAACCAGTGAAATTGACTGGGCGATGTCTCCGACCCGGCCGAGGAACGCGGCGCCCTCGTCACGGCGTGAGACCAGCATGGCCGCGCACACCACTGCGATGCCGCTGATTGCCAGCATCCCGCCAACGCCAAGAGGTCCTGCCACCTGTTGCCCCGTCGGGGACATGATGAGCGCGCCCGCCAGAGCCGTTGCGCATACGCGCGGGCCGATGCGAAATGCCTTCGAACGCGTATTGCGGGGCGTAAGTGAGAGGGCAAGAATTGCGCACACAACCGTCGCAGTGCCGACGCGTCCGTGCCACGAGGTCAGGTCAACTCGACTCGCCACCATCGGAATCGTGACACAAACCGCCACACAACAGATGATGACCAGCGTATCCAGAATCCCGGATGCCTCCCGCACGGTGCGCTCCACACGCGCATGCGTGATCCGCGAGGGTGATGCCACTTTCGCTTGACGCACCGCAGGCGCTGACGTGGTGACCAGTGGGAGGTCGAGGAGCTGCGTTTCAGGAATCCGCACCGCTGTCTGAGGCACAATCGCCAGGGCCAACACCAGCAACGCCAAGCCGATCGGCATGATCGTGGACCACGGAATCTGGAACGCCGTGGTCATGGACAGCACAGCAGCTAACACACCGAAAGCAACAGCGCTGGCCGCCGCCGAAGGCAGGCGAGTCGTCAGCCAATACAGAAGCGATACTCCAAACGCAACCCAGCACAGCATCGGGGGCGCAAGAACGATGGAAACGGGGGCCTGCGGAGGAAGCAACGCCAGGGATGCCACGCCGATGAAGAAACTCAGCGCCAGGCAGGCTGCGGTTCCCGCGTGCAGACGCCCTCGGAAAATCAGGGGAAGAGTCAGGAGGATCGACACGATGCCGGCACCAATGCGCACGCCCTGTGGAATCATGGCCGACCGTGCCACCAGGGGGACGATAATGCAGGCCGCTTCAAGCCCAACGACGGCAATCATGATGCCCACGATGCCCAGCAGTCTGTTGAACCAGGGGGCCTCGGCGTATTCACGGGCCCTGACTTGCGCCCGGTCGGACGCTAGTCCACTGGCGACCGACAGAATGGTGCCGGACGGAAGATCTCGTCCCAGCGCTTGAGAAGGGGACACCAACCTGCCGCTCGGCAGCGTGATGCGGACGTCGCCCGTCGACGTATCCACATTCATCATCGCAAGCAAGCCTGACACCGTCGTGCCGACAGGGACGGCGACATCTGACCGGGTACCAGCCTGCTCGATAGTGGCCTGCGCAACCGATGTCATAGGCTGTCCTGTCCTTCGAGCTGGTGAACCTCTCGTTCTATCCCCACAATCAAGATAATATGAGATGCGCATGTATTTCATGTCAAGACCACCATTTGAGGTGAAAATATGGCAGAAGAGGACGCATCCCCAGACCGGGTCAGCTCGCCGGAGCTGCCTACGGGTACGATCCCGATCGAGGGGCCTCCGGATCAGGTTGAACCGCCTGGTATGGGAAATGTCCTGATGACGGTTGTCCCGATGTTCGGATCGATGGGTGTCATGATCTTTATGGTCATGAGTGCGAACAACAACCCGCGCATGCTCATGATGGGCGGCGCCATGGTTTTCGCGATGCTGTCCATGGTCGGTTTCAATATCTACCGCCAGATCGGCGGGCATCGCCAAAAAGTGGTGACAACACGCCGGGAATACCTCGCCTACCTGTCAGAAATGCGCCAAACCGTCCGCACTGCTGAGCGCAAACAGCGCGCCTATATCCGCTGGCACTTACCCGACCCGCTGGCTTTAACGTTGATTGCGCAGGACCGCGCCCGCCTGTGGGAACGAGCCCCAGGGGATGCTGACGCGCTCAACATGCGGATTGGCTCATCGACACAAGCACTCTCAATGGATCTTGACGTGCCTGAGCTTCCTCCGATGGCCAACCCCGATATCGTCTGTCATAGTGCGCTCAACCGGTTCGTGGAGACGTTTTCCAACATTGATCATGTGCCTTTCGGCGTCATGATCGGAGAATTCTCCCATATTGAGGTTGCAGGGCGGCACGATGTGGCCCGCGCGCAGGCACGTGCCATGCTGTGTCACCTGCTGACATTCATCGGTCCAGGCGCCCTGAAAGTCGCCGTCTTGTGCTCCGAGGAGGCACGCCCGCAGTGGGAGTGGGTCAAGTGGGCCCCGCATGCGCGTTCATCAGAGGAGCGGGACGCCCTCGGCCCTGCACGAATGATCACCAGCGACTACGCCGAACTGGAAAACCTGCTGGGTGAGGAGTTCACCACGCGCGGCACGTTCCGGCCGCGTGACGAAAACGTACAGTGGCCGCACCTCGTGCTGATCGTCGACGATGCGAACATGCCGTCGCAAACGCGCCTCGGTTCACTTGAAGGATGTCTGGGTGTCACCGTTATCAAGGTTCTCGAAAAGTGGGGACCGCTCGTCTCACGCAGCACGATGCGCCTGCTGATTCACCCGTACGAGCACAAGGATCCTGCCGATCGGCGAGTCATGGAAGTCGTGCTGATGGATCAGCGCCCCATCGTTGCCCGACCCGATGAGATGAGCATCGAGCAGGCTGAAGCACTGAGCCGACGCACCGCATTTTGGAGCGAAGGCGAGAAACGTTCCGCCGACAAACCTGCCGGCCGCTCAGACCCCGCCCGTTCGGAAGACCTGATGACGCTGCTGCACCTGCCGGATGTGCGCGACTTCGATCCAGATAAGGAATGGAAGTACCGCACCGGGCGCGACTTGCTGCGTGTTCCGTTCGGTGTGACGCCCGAGGGGATCCCCGTCCTGCTGGATATCAAGGAATCAGCTCAGCAAGGTATGGGCCCGCACGGCCTGCTGATCGGTGCGACTGGTTCAGGTAAGTCCGAGGTGCTCAGGACCCTGGTGCTGGCAATGGCGCTGACCCACTCCCCTGAGCAGCTCAACTTCGTGTTGGTTGACTTCAAGGGTGGCGCGACGTTCTGGGGAATGGGCAAGCTGCCGCACGTGTCGGCCGTCATTTCCAACCTGGAGTCGGAACTGTTCCTGGTTGACCGTATGCAGGAGGCCCTGCGCGGCGAAATGGTGCGACGCCAGGAGCTGCTGCGAAAGGCCGGCAACTACGCCAACGTCACGGATTACGAGGCAGATCGGCGCGCCGGTAAACACGAGTATCCGCCGATGCCGGCACTGTTCATCATCCTCGACGAGTTTTCCGAACTGTTGTCGGCCAAACCTGACTTCATTGATCTGTTCGTACAAATCGGTCGTCTGGGGCGATCCATGTCGATCCACTTGCTGCTGGCCTCTCAGCGCCTGGAAGAAGGCCGTCTGCGCGGGCTGGATTCGCACCTGTCCTATCGCATGGGCTTGCGTACATTCTCCGGCCAGGAGTCACGTTCCGTGCTGGGGGTGACGGATGCGTATGAGCTGCCATCGATTCCAGGCGTCGGATATCTGAAGACCGGTACTGATCAGATGGTGCGTTTCCGCGCCTCGTATGTTGCCGCTCCCCCGCCGGCACGTTCCCACGCTCCACGCTCAGGCGAGCAGGCCGGCTCCCCCGAGTCGGCGCTCACGATTCTCCCGTTCACCTCCACTCCTCAGCTTTCGCTTGACGAGGATAACTCTGACCAGGATTCTGATCGCGAGCAGGGAGAAGCTCGCAACGAATATGTCGCCCCTGAGGACCGTCAGTGGGCGGATATGACACAGATGGATATTGCGGTTGCCAAGATGGTGGGTCACGGACCTGAAGCCCACCAGGTGTGGCTGCCGCCCCTGGATATCCCGGATACGTTGGACGCCCTCATGCCGGATCTGGATGCAGATCCGCGCCTGGGATTGGTTTCACAATCGTGGCGTGCGAAAGGCCGTCTGCGTGTCCCGATGGGCACCACAGACGTTCCGCTGGAACAGCGCCGTGAGACACTGGAATATGACCTGTCCGGCGCGGGTGGTCACATGGCCATTGTGGGTGGTCCACTGTCAGGTAAGTCCACCGCGCTGCGCACACTGGTCATGGCACTGTCGTTGACGCACACACCGCAGGAAGTCCAGTTCTACATCATTGACCTGGGCGGCGGCACTTTCTCAGCCTTTGCGGACGCACCCCACATCGCTGGCGTGGCGACGCGTGATACCCCCGACATCCTCAACCGTATGCTTGCCGAGATCGAGTCCATCATCGTCGACCGTGAACGCTATTTCCGCGCGAATCGAATCGACTCCATCTCCACGTACCGGCAGGGACGCGCTGAGGGGCGTTTCGACGACGGATACGGCGATGTGTTCCTGGTCGTTGACGGGTGGGCGATCCTGCGCAGCGACTTCGAGGATCTCGATATGCGAATCCAGGCCATGTTGCCGCGGGCGCTGTCGTTCGGCGTCCACCTGATAGTCGCGACATCACGCTGGATGGATATGCGTCAGCAGGTACGTGACGTCATGGGATCAAAGCTGGAGCTGCGGCTGGGCGACGTCACCGATTCTGAAGTCAACCGCAAGGTTGCGGCTACGGTGCCGGAGGGTCGTCCAGGGCGCGGCTTGGAAATGGGCGGCCACCACGTCCTCGTCGCGTTGCCGAGGGCGGACGGTGACCACGACGTATCGTCCATGTCAGCCGGCATTACCGCAACGCTTGAAAGTATCGCAAAGGCCGCTCCGGCGCCGGGTCCGAAACTGCGCCTGTTGCCCGAACGCATCACGGTGGAGGAAGTCCAGCAACTGGAGGGAGCGCAGGACCGCGAGGGATTGCTGCTCGGCGTGGAAGAATCCCGACTGGGCCCATGGGTCTTCGATCCTGCCCACGAATCGCACCTGTACCTGTACGGCGATTCCAAGTCCGGCAAGACCACATTCCTGCGCACTGTCGCTCGTGAAATCATGCGCACGAGTACACCGAAACAGGCCCAGATCTTCCTGGTTGACTACCGCCGCACCCTGCTCGGGGAGGTTCCCGAGGAGTACCTTGCGGGTTACATGACCACGCGTGATGATGCGACAGCGACGATCAATGATCTGGCTGAGTATCTGCGCACCCGACTGCCCAGTGACTCTGTGACAACTGAGCAGCTCCGTAATCGCTCCTGGTGGCAGGGCGCCGAGGCGTGGCTGCTGGTCGATGACTACGATCTGGTTGCCACACAGTCAGGTAACCCGCTGATCGCCCTCCAGCCGTTACTTGCTCAGGCTGTGGATGTGGGTCTTCACGTCATCGTGAGCAGACGAATGGGCGGTGCTTCGCGCGCTGCCTTCGAACCTGTCCTTCAGGCACTGTCTGAACTCGGTACCACTGGTTTGATGCTGTCCGGCAGCCCTGATGAGGGCGCGGTCATTGGCCGCATCAAGCCGAAGCGCCTGGTAGCCGGTCGTGCCCAGATCGTGTCACGCGACGCGGGACTCGTGATGGGTCAATTGGCGTGGACGGATCCGATCGCGTGACCTGGGTCTGCTGCGCCGACCCGATTGCAGTGCCGGCCCGGTTGCAGGTGCGCGACTGGGTTCTAGCCAGATGATCTGAGCGTGACGCAAAAACGCGGAGGTGTCGACTGCTACCCGGCTGGTCAGCCCTGTGGCGGGGCGTAACGCATCGCCGGTGTTTCAACGACGCGGAACTCCACGCTGAGACCCTCCCCCAGGTCGATGCGATCACGGTCGAATAGGACTACTGGATCCCACGTGGCGACACGGCTGACTTGCCCGTTTTCGTGTACGACTGTCGTGCCGTTAGCAGATCCCAGATCCATCACGGCCCACCGTTCAGGGCCTTGCGGCATGACGATGCAGTGTGACCGAGATATTTCCCCCTGCGGGCTGGGCACGCGAAGTGTTGTGGCAGGTGGGCGTCCTGTAATGACGCGCGAGTTCGGATCTCGACCAATGACCACATCTCGGGTGAGTTCAACAGGCGCTCCACCGGCATAGACGAGGTAAGCACTGAGTCGCGTGTGCGGTGTCTCAGATGGGAGTGGAGGCGGCGGAGGACCCGGGTATCCGTTCGGGGCCGCAGAATCATAGGGGCGTCCCTGAAAGGGACTGTCAGCAAATTGGGTGCCGCTGCTCGCACTGTCGGGGCTCTGCGACCTGGCTGATGGTTGAGCGGTGGGCGCTGCTGGCTGCGCAGCATAACGCACGGTGTGAGGTGCCTGGGGGCCCTGGCCCGAATCCAGTGAGTCCTGCGAGCCGCGACGTGGCTGGTTTTGTTCGCGTTGACGGCGCATCTGTTCGAGCATTTCAGGCGTCATCGTTTTTTCGAGCGATTCAGGGTTGAATCCTTCGGGAACGCCACGAGAAGCGGGCGCAGACGGCGTTACCAGCTTGCCAGGGCCGTCAGGCACGTCACTGGCAGCAGGCGCAGCAGGGGTGACTGGTGCAGCAACCCCGGCAGGTCCGACAGGCGGTGTTGGGTCAGCTGGAGGCGTCGGCTCAGCATCCACGCTGCTCGCGGTATTGTCACTATCGGCGAGGGTGCTCTGGCTCGCCTCAGGCGACACGTCATGAGGTGACGCGTCGCGATCTGAGGCATCGTCACGATCTACTGCATCGAGAGGCGAGGACACCGGATCGAAGTAACCGATGCGCACTCGGCGAGCCTGAGCCGCGCCTGTGACAAGCGGCAGCCACGGATCACGGCGCTGCCCATCAGCGATGCCATCTGCCTGGTCCGTGTCATTGCTGTCAGCATCAGACTGATCCAGTTCGCCAGAGCCGAACTCGATCTCGATAGCGTCCCAGTGTGAAGAATCGGCCTGCACACCTTCGGACGTGATGCGCGAGGAGCGAACCTGCGGTTGACCTGCTGCTTCAGAATCCGTCATCGGGCTCGCGCTCCAGATCCGAATCGAACATTCGGGATGCGCATAGAGCTGCACCTGGTCCCCGCGAGTATCAGCGACGAAAACGCGTCCGCCTTGTGCACGAATCGATTCGAGCAGCTCGCCGGGGTCCCCCTCGTTCATGACACACGTCAGTGCGGCGTTCAGGCATTCAGAGGACACCAATGCCGTGCCGAACGGGCCGTTGACGGCGACGAACCCATGCCCCTGGGTGGATACGCGTCCAAGCTGCCACATCAGATGGTTTCCTCCGCGGACGAAGGAACCTCATCGCCCGCTTGTTCGGCCGCATCACTGCCTGGCTGACGGCGAATCGTCTGCGTGGAGGAAGGACGCGCAATGCCGACGGTACGTTCAAACGGATTGACGGAATCGTCAGCTGGCCACGGCGGGTTCACGGATTCAACGAAAATCGTCACAACCGTCGCGTTGTCGCGTGTCTGCCGCTCCAGCGCCGCATCCACCAGCGCATTTGCCGCGCGTTGAGCATCATCTGACTGAGTAACGATGCGAACCATCTCCGCGTCGTCAATCGCCGAGTGCACTCCATCTGAGCAGATCACCACCCTGTCCCCAGGCGCGATCGTCGTCACGGTGAAGTCCGCCTGGGGCAGGCCCGGCATTCCGCCACCCAGGGCGCGTGTGATGATATTGGCTGCGGGGAGTTCGTCTGGTGACCATTGAGCGTCACGCGCTTCCTGCCGGGCCGAATGGTCTTTCGTCATGGCCCGGATCTGCCCATCGTTTATAAGGTACGTACGCGAATCGCCTACATTGAAGACAAGCCATTGAGGCCGCTCCTCGTGACTGGCGATGAGAACCCCCGTCAGGGTCGTGCCCGGCGCACCGGCCAGCACAATATTCGCCAGGTCTTTGTCCTCGTCGGACATGGACGAGGGGGAAGCCAGGGCCATCACTGCCTGCGCGGCGACGGAAATGGCATGATCAAGGTCGTTCACATCGGCTTCGCGGCCATTGAGAGCATCGCCGGACAGTGCGCCAGTGAAAGCCTGGATCGCCACTTCGGAGGCACGTCCGCCACCTGCATGTCCACCCATACCGTCTGCTACTGCGTAGAGAGGGGGCTGTGCTGCCCAATGGTCCTCATTGTCGGGGCGCGGACCCTGATCGGTTGCTGCTCCCCACCGCGTGCGTACAACGCTACCGAGACGAGATAGGTCCATGGCATACCTCTTCCTGTCGGATGTTCACTCCGAGTTTTTCACGTCCGGGCTCAAATTCATAGAGTTTGTGTGCCAGGAAGATCGATTGCCGCATCGACTGCGCCTCAGCTGCGTCCCTGGCTGCTCTTAGAATGGCTGCTGACGTGGAGTGCCGGTCCGAGGCGAACGCGCGCGGGCAACAAGCACGACGACCACAATTATGACGACAAAGACGACTGCACCTACTGCAATCCAGATGCCAAGCGGTATGCCATTGGACTGGCCGACCCCGTCTGATGGTGCGGACTGAGGCAGTTGGCTGGCGTCAGACTGGCTGGCACCTGACTGCCCCGATTGGGTAAAGCGCGGTGAGGTGCCGGGCTGCCATTGATCGCCGTATTCGGGACGTGCAAAAGCGTCGTCTGCGCGCCCGCGATACACGTAGTCCTTGTCTCCGACATCTATCGTGAAGAAGGGGTCAATGAGGCCGTCGCGGTAATCGGCTCGCAGCTGATCATCAGGGCCGTGATCTGATTTGTGCAGCAGGGGGTTTTCGTCCTTGAAACGGGTTGGATCGGCGTTGAGGAACTCATGCAGCTGCGGAACTCCAAAACCAATCTGCTCATCCCAGTCTTCACGACCTGTTGACCACGAAAAAGCGTTGAGCACTTCGTACGGCGTCGCCTCGGGCCACTTCTGCATACCCAATGCCAGCATGCCGGCAGCCATTGGAGCTGAAAACGAGGTTCCCCATGCATCAGGTGTAATGACCGTGAGGTTGCCGTCAGGGTCCGGGTCGCGAAGCGTGATCTGTTCACCGGGAAGGACCACGTCCAATCCCTCGCCGTGGGAAGAAAACGTTGAGCGGTTGCCTTCAAAGTCAGATGAGCCCACAGCCAGCACACCGTTATCTGCGGCGATGTTGATAGGGAAATCCTCTTTATTGCCGGCAGCTGCCACCAGCAACACCTCGTGCAGCTCGGCGCGCATCGAGACATATTGGAGCAGCGAAGCGCTGCCACCGATCGTGATCACCACGATATCGGCGCCCGCATTGATGGCGGCATTGATTGCACTGACCACGTCGTCCTGGGCAGCGCACTGCGTGGACAGGCCGTCACTGGACTTATTGAACGTCGACGTCACCGCAAAGTTCACGATTGTCGCACCGGGTGCCACGCCGTAATCCGGCGAGGCGACTACTGACGTGACGGCGGTTGCGTGTGACACTTCAATAGGTTCGAATGCGGCGTCAGAGCACATTGCCTCGTGAGCGGCGATGTCGGCACCGGCCAGTTCCGGCACTCCCGTATCGGCCAGTCCGTCCACGATTCCGATCGTGATGCCGGACCCATCCAGCCCCTGCGAGCGCGCCTCGTCCAACCCCAGATAGTCCTCGTAGGCTTGGTCGCGAATTGTGTCATCGCCGTGGGCGGGGACGCCCACCATGCACAGCAGAGCGATGAGCACTGCTGACAGGCAGAGGCTGAGACTTCTGAGGGGGCGAGTTGATCGAATCGGGAAACTACTCACCAACGATCCTCGATTTCGCTTTCACTGGCATGTAGATCCTCCGCTGAACCTGCTCCTGACTGCTCTGATTCGTATGGTTCTGAAGCTGCGTCGTCTTCCAAACGGAATACATCGTATCCCACGAGCGCGGATTTTCTCTCGCTGTTGTCAGAGCCGGCACCGGTACCGCCCATGGGTGCCATAAAGCCTCGTCCCATTCCGCCTCGACCTGCGGCAGCCGCAGCTGAAGAGTTGGCCGCACCACCTGCACCCTGAGCTCCAAAGCCTGTCGCGCCCCGGGCAGCCATTCCTCCAGCGCCACCTGTTGTGCCTTGCGCGGACATTCCTGCTGCACTTCCTCCAGCACCACCTGTTGTGCCTTGCGCGGACATTCCTGCTGCACTTCCTCCAGCACCACCCGAGGTGGACGATGACACGATTCCGCTGGCGGGAACTCCCCGCGAAAATGCGGCCGCTGCGTTCGGTCCGGCCAATGACAGTCCTGACAGACCTGATCCGCCGGCCCGGGCAGCCAAAGTGGCAGCTCCTGCTCCCAGCAGACCTCCTGCCATGACAGCCGTCGAGCCGCCTACTCCCAGACGACTTCCCTCCGCAGCGATTCCCTGATCGAGGAATGCACCGATACCCTTAGGGCGCGTTCCCTCCGGCAGATATCCCTTCAGGGGGCCGTCAGGTCTGATCGCACCATCAGGGGAGGAGCCTGACAGCGTTGCCTCATTGCGAGTTCCGCTTTCAAATGCCGTGGCACCTGAGTTGACGTCTCCGATGGACGCGCTCGACTCGCCTCGCATGTTCGACATCCACGAACCCAGTCCGTGACGTGTCTCAGATCCGGAGATCAACGGTATTCCTGCGCTTTGCCCGCGTCCACGAGAGCCAGTTCCATTTGGGTAGTCGTAATTCGCGTAGCCGACGCCCGATCCTGACCGTGAAGAATTATTCCCTGTGGAGGAGCCTCCTGACCTGTTCACTTGCTGGCCGCTGGAGATCACTTTCATACCTGTTCGAGATGCCGCGCGCAGGCCCGCATTCATTTTCGAAAGGATCTGGGCGGCTTCCGAATCGAGCTGGCTGATATCTTCAGGACGCTTGGGGCCTGCGCGGTGATACTCCGCGACAACCATCTCACCCTCACGTGCCGCCTGTCGGATAGCAACCTGCGCCTGAGAATAAGCCTTCGAATACGTCCTGACCGCGGCCGAGTAATCTTCCACCTTACTCTGGCACCGCGATAGCCAACTCACAATGGCGTCATTGGTTTCGCCAGAAATATTCGTCCTGGCCTTATACGTGCTAATGATCTCGTTGCACTCATCGAGTTTTTCTGAAATCTTCTCGATCGAGTCCGGCGTCTCCGCGCCTCGCACCGGAAGCTGCTGCACCGCTTCCAGTCGTTGGACGATTTCTCCAGCCATGATTCACCTATTCACTCCAGTAGTTCAACATGTGGAATCTCTCAGGGGCTTACTCGGGGTCTTCGGACTCCGAATTCCTGCGCTCGTTTCCATCTTCGGATTCCGAGTTCGTACGCTCGGTCGCGCCTTCTGAGCCCTGCTCACTCGTATCTGCCTCTTCGCCGCTTTGCTCGCGAAGGCGTTCCTGCTCCTGCGGGCGCTCGGCATTTCGGGCAGATTCTGCTTCCTTGACCTTCAACTCTGCTTCAGAGTCCGTATCGGAGCGTATGAATGCATTGATCGCATCGTCAACACCACCGGAGAAGGCAGTCAAGTCTGAATGAAGCAGATCGATGAGGACCTCCAGTTCATTCAAATTTTCAACGAGACGCTCACGGAACATCACCGCTCCGCTTTCAACTCCCCACTTCGCGCTGGTCTCACCCCTAGCAATGCTGCCAGTGGAAGTCTTCGCCGCTGTAACGTGAGTCAACCCGTCGTGGCGCAGCTTATTCAGCTCCGTCCGCGCAGCATCAACATCTACTTCCCAGCCTCCAGACACTGTTTCTCCTCTACACCTGTCGTGGTCGAACGATCGTTGTGTCCATGTCGTGAATCAGATCGAAATAGTGAACCGGCGAAAGGGACGCTGCCGCGAGAAACCGCCTGCAGCGTCCCTTTCGACAAGCACAAGGCTCAGACTACTGGAACAGTCCTGCGTTGTGGTGGTCAGTTGAGTTGTAATCCTGGTTAGCCTGCTCAACGAGAACGCTGATGCGAGCCAGGACGTCACGCATACCGGTCATGCCCTCGGTCCACTTTGCCTTGGCAACCTGGTAGGCCTGCTGTGCATCGCCTTCCCAGTTGGTCTGCAGCTGCTGGAGCTCAGAATCCATCTGATCCAAGGTGTTTTGAATGCCGGTAGCACCAGTGTTGATATCTGCTGAGGCGGTTGACAGAGCCCCGTAGTTTACTTTCAGATCCATTTCAGCTTAGTCCTCTCACATTCCAAGACGGCCGGCGACGGAGTTCATCGCAGCCTGGTGGTCGGCATCGGTCGTGTCGTAAGCCTGCTGCGATGAACGCAGGTTGGCTTCGAATTCGTTCAACGCACTGGTGATCTTGCGTGCATCCTCATCCCACTGAACCATCAGCTGCTGGAAAGCGGTAGATGCGTTGCCGACCCACTGTGAGCCGATGCTTGAAAGGTTGGAGCGCAAGGTGCTCAGGCGGCCCTCAAGATCCTGACGTGTAGAAGAAACAGTTTGAGCGCCTTTGAGGATTGCACCCTCTGCGGCGGAAACCTGTCCAGCCATGTTTTATCCTCCATAATCGGTAGGCTGCCGAGCACTCACTTCGAACACTCGGAAGATGACACACTTACTGAAACATACCCGCCCCCCGTTTGGCAATAGTCTGAAGTAAAATGTAAACGTTTCGTCACCGACGCGTTACTTGAAAGAATCGGCAAAAAAATCGAGATTTTTGCCCGTTTACGCTCGAAAGAAACGGTAGTTAACGCTGGTCGTCCGCGGATTCGCAGTATGCGGGGTGTTCACCCATCGAACCGTCAGCATGCCCTTCACGGTTTCCCTCTTTCATACTTATTGTTTGTTGATGTTCCAATAAATGAAATACCGTTTAGTCTTAGATGGGGCCCGAATTCCACGGGCGACGCATCCGAGAGGACCGTTCATGCCACAGAGCGTCAAATCACGCACCGGAACACTCATGCCAATCTCCGTCATGTGCGCTGGTCAAAAACTCGATATGTCCGTACCGTCATCGTTGATCGTGGCGGAGCTGCTGCCGGGCATGGTTGAAGCACTTGGCCGCCTCGATCCGGAAACGGCAACTCAGGGATACCGACTCCTGACTCCGTCAGGGCGCGTACTCGACCATTCTCAAACCCTGCGCGCCCAACACGTCACTCCCGGCACACTTCTGACCCTTGAGTCCGAGGGTGGCAGCACAGTAGACCAGCGCTATGACGATCTGGTTGAAGCTATCGGCACATCCGTCAACAAACATCAGGACGCATGGACCAAAGGCGACAGTGCACAGTTGTCATCACACTGCGGAGTCATCCTGATCCTGACTGCAGCGGTGCTGCTCGCAATTCGCGGTGGACACTCGATTGCCACCGCCATCATCGCAGCTGTCGGAGCCGCCCTCGTGTGCGCCACTGCAGCGATCGTGGCACGAGGAAGCAGCACTGCAGGAGCCGTTTCGCTCAGCTTGACCGTTCCCGTTCTTCTTGGTGTCGCAGGATTTGCCCTCATCACTGATGGGAACCTGGCGCACTGTTTCATGGCCATCGGCGTCGGCATCATGTTCGGCTCCCTTGCCACGATGGTGCTTCCCCCGGGGTTACGCATCATTGCCGGCGGCCCATTGCTCGCAGGATTTTCGTATATGGTCGTCGGCGCACTGACTGCCTACGCCACAGTTTCGCTGCAACGGTCAGCGACGGTGGTGGTGGCCCTCCTGACGCTGGTCGTGCTGTCGACTCCGTGGATCGGGCTGGCACAGATGCCCTCGCGGATTCCCGCTCTTAACATCCAATCAACAGAGTCATTCTCAGGTGCAGCAGTCGATGAACAGGTAGTGACCGGACAGGCGCTGGCTTTATCAGTGAAGATCGCATCGTTCATGGTGATCATTACCTGCGTTCCGATGGTGGTTGCGACCGTCGAGGGTGTCCTGCTCATGGCATGCGTGGGGGCGGCATTCATGCTGGGGACGCGGTCGCTTCACGGCCGAATTGACGTCTTTATCGGGGTTGTCGCCGGCATGTTGATCACGCTCGCCACCGGGATCCTGGCAACTCTGGCGGTATCGTGGCTGCTTCCCTGGACGGTAGGCCTGACGGTCCTGGTCGCGATCCTGATCCTGGCAGCCAACGTCGTTAATTCGCGGCTGCGCCCGTGGCTCACTCGCCTGGCAGATGGAGCCAACGTCATCGCTCTGATCGCGATCATTCCGTTGACGTGCCTGGTGTGGGGGATCATTTAATGGCTTCCAATAAAGATATTCTCAATGCGCAACGGTTTAATCGCCGCCGACTCGTCACGGCGTTCATCTCCGGCACGCCTGGAGGCCGGGAACTGGAATCCAAATCGTTCGTGCCGCCCCTGATCGGCGGGATCGTCATTTCACTGCTGATGCTCGGCATTGCCTTCGCGATGGGAAAGTTCTCCCCCACCCTGCCGGATAACTGGCAGAACAACACGCTGATTATCGTCAAGGGAACAGGTGCGCGCTACTACTCCGTTCAAGGAGTGCTGCACCCGATCTACAATGTCACCTCAGCGCGTATGCGCACCCCGGCTGGCTCTCTGCAAACCGTTTCCGTGGGAGAAAAAGTGATCGCGGGTATTCCTCGCGGCGATGCGATCGGAGAACCTGAAGCACCCGATAATGTCCCCGCTCCCGCCGACCTGAAAGCAACCGAGTGGAACGCATGCGTCATGGAAAACGCGTCGACCCACACATGGGTGTCAATCCGACCCGACGGCCTCGAACCCGTGACGACAACGCTGGTCAAACAGGGCGACACTCTCTACGTCATTGCAGAGAATGTGCGTCACCGCATCGAACCCGAACATCTCGAAGTCCTTAAGAACACCCTCAACATCAACGATTCACCTGTCTTTGACGTGCCGGCTGACTGGCTCAATCTCTTCAATAACGGCACACCATTCACCCCCATCAGTCTCGACAACAGCGGTACGCCCGTCAGCGGGATGCCCTCGTCCGTCCACGATGCCGTCGTCGGCACGATCATCAACGTCAAATTTCCCGAGGGAGACCACCACTACCTCGTCATAGGCGATGGTCAGCTGGTCCAGCTCTCCGACGTGTCGTATGCAATGTACCAGGCCTCTTCCACCGGCAACCCGTACACAATTGACCCACCGACAGTGTCCGTCGGTGAAATAGCCAATATTCATGTCGTCACTGAAGGCGGTCCTGTTCCTGCGGACTGGCCTGACACCCTCGGCACGATTACCAATGAGCAGGCTCGGCCGTGTGCTCACCTCGACGTCAGTGACATCGAGAAAGGAAGCGTCCTGTCAGCCATACCCGCTGATTCACCAGATCTGGCATCCGCACAGTCGGGTATGGGCACGTCCGCCTCCCCCGCGGCCTCGAATTCTCCTCACCCGCCGGCCGTGGGGTCAACATCCGTTCTGGGCGGAAGCGGTGTTCTGGCACGTTCCACTTCCGGCGGCTCCCTGGGTGCCGTCATGCTGATCTCTGATACAGGTCTGTCGCACGGTCTGGGCCTGAACTACTCCGAAGCCATGCAGCGATTGGGGTATGACGAAAATTCCATTACGCCGATTCCCGGGCCGTGGATCGCGCTGATCCCTGAAGGCATCGACCTCAAACCCATCGATCCTGCCACAGGTTCAGCCTCATGAGCGAACAACGGACACACATTGTCAGGTGGGCACACACCGCCCTCCTGACATGCGTATGCGCCCTGCTTCCACTGTCGCTCCTCCCTCATGCATCTCACGCTCAAGCCCCGGTTGGCACGTCTCACAGCCAGCCTGCGCGAGTCGATCACCGGGCGCGCATCCCCCTCGCCAATGGGGACGAACCGCAGGCATGCCAGGTAGGCAAGACGCAGTACGTTCCGATTGAACCGCCCGTCTTTGAACGACTGGGAATCCAGCAGGCGTGGGAACTGTCCACCGGCGGAGTGCTCGTCGCTGTTGTGGACTCAGGGGTGAGCAGCGCTAATGAGCACCTGAAGGAAGCTGTTCAGCCAGGAACCGATTTTGTTGATTCGGGTGGCGATGGTCGCACCGATGTCGACGGACACGGTACGGCGGTCGCCGGTCAGATCGCGTCGCGGCCAGTTGAGGGATCCGGACTGGTCGGCATCGCCAAGTCAGCACAGATTCTGCCTGTGCGCGTATATGCTTCCACGCGACCCGAGGATACCGACAATGGGCGCGGTCCGAACGTGAAGCGCACAGCAGCGGGCATACGGTGGGCGGCCGATCACGGTGCCAAAATCATTGCTGTTCCGGCATCGTCACCGTCTGACCATGCTGAGTTGGCTCAGGCAGTCGCCTATGCTACGAACGCCGGTGCGCTCATTGTCGCCTCGGCGGGTAACGCCGATCCGAACGGGGAAAATTCAGGGGTGCGTTTTCCTGCCAACTATGAGCAGGTGCTCTCAGTCAGTGCGGTAACGCTTCAGGGACAGCCTTCTGACAGCGTCGTGCACGGCGTTCACGTGGAAGTGGCAGCTCCCGGTTCCGATGTGCTGACCACGTTCCTCCAGTGGGGTGATTGTGTCCTGTCAGGCGAGCAGCCCTCCACGTCGTACTCAACGGGGTACGTCGCCGGCATTGCCGCCCTCGTCGCTGCTGCTCATCCAGAGGAGACTCCTGCTGACTGGAAGTACAGGATTCTTGCAACAGCATTACGCTCCACGCCCTCTGAACGCAATGAGATTGTCGGGTGGGGAATTGTTGCGCCCAAGGATGCGATCAACTTCGTGAACGACGGTACGCAGGATGGTCCGCCTAACCCTCGCTACCAGCGGGCAGACCGGCCGATTCCTCCACCAGTGCGCCTGGTCAAGCCCGAAGAGGATCTGACAAAAAGCCGCACGCAATACCTGACAATCGCTGCAGGCATCGGGGTGGCTGTGCTTCTCGGAAGCCTCGTGGCTGCCACACTGATCGATCAGCGCCGACAAACCAGGAAACGTGCCAGGAAGAGCTCCGTGACGACACGCCACGTGTCGAACCCGTTTTCACCTCGCGTTCCGCGCACTGAGTCAGGTCAAAAGTAGGGAGGTCTCAGCGGGGCATCCGGCCAGCGTGGCATCCGGCGCGGACGAGGCGGCAGAACGTCCTACGGCACATCGACGCAGGCCTTGGCTGAATCGGACTGACGGCCTCCCCTGATGGCGGCTGTCACCTCCAGGCAGTTCTCTCCCGACAATGCGTGCGTATCCAGTGACTGCACCTGAGTCTTGCCCGACTGGTTGAGATTTTCAGGGCCGCTCATCACATAGAAGAATTCGATGACCTGTTCGTCGCCGGATTGGCCGCCAGAATCAGACTGCATGGCGCTGTCCTGCTGGCCTGCATCATCCTGAGCGCCCGGCTGGCCGGACGAATCTGCGGACATGTGGTGGCGCCACGACCAGTGGATGACATCGCCGTCGACAACGCCGCTTACTGACGTGGGCGAGGGCGGAGTCTGACCGATGGGGTCCACCGGGGCGGGAGGTGCGGGTGTCGGGTTATTGATCGGGCCTGGCGCAGGTGATGGACCGTTCCACGATATTGTGCCTCCCCCGCCGGTGAGCAGGGCAACCACCAGCCCGGCACACGCCAGCACACACACGCATGCAATGACGATAATGACGGGAAGCGACAGGCGTCGTGCCGGCCGCACGGTATCGGAGGAAAAAGCCGCGTTCTCGCGTTCAATCTGAGCCAGTCTGTCCTCTTCAGAGACCCATTGGTCGGGCTCGACAGCATACGACTGTGAATCAGCGAAGACAAAGGATTCAGATGCTGCCTGCTCGGACGCATCGTCTCTGGCGTCGCCGCGAGCGGTGCCTGCAGTGTGCCCTCCAGGCACCACTGTGCTCCAGCCGCCGTCCGTTGTTCGTCCCTCTGTCGACGTCGTTGCTCGGCGGTTATCTGCACCTGACATCGACGGATCAATGGTGCGAATGGCACGCACCCTGGTCTGATCTGAATCAATAGACGTGTCCTGCACGGCTGTCAGGTCATCGTGCGGCCCGGCGCTGTGAAGCTCCATGCGCGTCATCGGCTGATGCATGACTTCCTGGGCGCGCTGGAACTGCCGGCCCAGCTCTGCTGCTGAGGCAGGGCGTTGGCGTGGATCCACTGACAGCGCCTGACGCAACGCAGCTTCCAATACCTGTGGCACGTCAGAGCGGTTCAGCGAGCCGATGCGCCCTTCCTGGACGCGGCCAGCCACAGCCACGGCCGAATTGTCGCCCACCGGGTCCTCAAAGGGTGAGCGCCCAGTCAGGAACGTCCACGCGGTCGTGGCCAGCGCCCAGATATCCATCGAGGGGTGGGCGGGCGTGCCAGACACCTGCTGCTCAGGTGGCGCCCACAGCACCGAAAAGCCGTCAGCGGAATGGGAAGCGGGAGCACCCAACTTGGCGGCAACCCCAAAATCAGTGAGCATCGGGTGACCATATGCATTCATCATGACGTTGGATGGTTTGATATCGCGGTGGACGTATCCTGCCCGGTGCACCATTTCCGCTGCGCCGCACAGCTGGATCATGACGTCCAGGGCGCGCCGCACTGACATCGGTTGGGAACGCACCTGTTGGAGCACATTGGTCACAGGACAGTACTCCATGATCAGGTAGGAATCTCCCTGAGCAGTGGTGCCCACGTCATACAGTGATGGGATCGACGGGTGAGCCGATGTCGCCGCCATTGCATCAGCTTCCCGGATCACTGCCTCGTCTGCGTCAGTGCCTTCATGGTTGCGCGCCACTTTGACGGCAACGTCGCGCGAGGGAACATGCTGCTGGTAGAGGTAGACATCCGCAAAGCCACCGTGACCCAATGCGCGTCTGAACGTGTATCCCTCAAGCTGTGGGCCTTGGTTGTTCTGACTTGTCATGGTCTTCCTTTAGGTGACGACGTGCGGACAGGCTGATCGGAGAACGCCTTTTGCCGCTGATCGCGGCGCGAGTGCCGTTTCCAGAAGCGCCACCGGGATTCTGTGCGGGGCTTTTCGGCATGGGTGAAGCCTCCGCGGCGGTGCCGGTGCCGCCTCAGCGACCTGACGGACAGCGCGGTCAGTGCCCGCTGGAACCAGGACTGCCTGGATCGCAGTTCTGCCTTCAACTGCGAATAGTAACCCCAGGCTCGGTTGGCATCATCCTTCGTCACGACGTCCTGTCCAAACTGAGCGCGGTCGGCAATAGATGCCAGGAGCACCGTCGCCGGTGCTGTCTGGCCGGCAACGCGCCAGTCAACTGACGCTTCCGTCGACTCATCAACGACGGGCGAGGGCGACTCTGTGTCCTCGTGAGTGTCCTGCCACACGCTGTCCGCAAGGCTCCACGCTGCTTCTGCACGTGTCATGTCGCGAGGAAGCCGGGTTCCGGCATCAGCCGCAAGATCGACCGTCTGGTTCCATGAGCCTTCCACTGATGACAGCGGGGAGCTGTGACGCCGCTTGTAGAGGCGTCGAGCCTTCCACAGCAGAATTGCTGCAATTGGCACGATGATGAGCAACGCTATACCGACCGAGGTGAGGATCACGCCCCATGGGACAGGGACAGGTGCTTCCGAATCGGATGGCGTGTTCTTCTCTGTTATCGCCGGCGGAAGCTCCGGAGGCTCTTCCGGCGGATTCGGTGGCTGCAGAACCTGCGGGCGCGGAGTAGGAGTCGGATCCGGGGTCGGATCGGAAAAGATGTTGTCGCGTGGGGGTGTGGGATCAAAAATCGCCCATCCGACATCGACAAATTCAGCCTCCACCCACACGTGCAGATCCGCACCTTTGAGACCAACTGAACGCACCGGCGCTTCACTGGCCGCATTCCCCTGCAGTTGATCCAGTGCAGCTCCTGTCACAGGGTCGCTGGGATAGGCACCCATCACGACACGCGCTGACATACCCAGAGAGTGCAGCATCAGAGCCATCAGAGTTGCGTACTGTTCGTCATCGCCCACCATCTGATCGTCATCGATCATGCGTGCCAGTCGGTCTGCCCGGTGTCCTGACCGCGAGCTCTTATCCATCCCGTTGGAGAAATACCCGTTCTGCGCCAAGGTACGTTCAATGGCCCGGGCTTTCTTGATCGGAGTCGATTCAATCGCTGACATTGAGACGGCAAGTTCTTTGACACCGTCAGGAACGTTCGTGTCAGGCTGTCCTTCCACCGACACTGCGCCGGCACCTGCCAGCTGCGAATCAGACCAGCGCGGTGGCACATCGGCGACCAGGTGATAGCTCAGATCATCCCCGTCCGACCCGGTGGTCAGCGCAGCGTCTGCCCACCTGTTCCAGTGCAGGCCATCCTGGTATCGCTGCGCCTGATCGCCTGAAAACTCGATAACTTCGGCCTGACCCATCGTTGGAACCCATGGCCCCATCAGGCCAGACGTTGTCACCCTCGTATCTGCGCGCACTGAACCGATCGGAGAGGGCCGCACCGGCAGTTGACTGCCCACTGAGATGTAGCTACCGACAGGGCTTTCCTCAGGATCGGACATGCCGAATGTGATGCCGTTATACGTGTCCATGACTGCCAGGCGCACGCGCGCCCCATGAGGCAGTTGCGACACCGATATCAGCGTCTCGTCACGTTCCTCGGTTGTCAGGTGCCGGAAGGCCGCAAGCGGACTGGGGTAGTCATGCAGGTCCAGCGGCGGCTCCACAAGATCACGCAGGACTGTGCGTTCGTCCCACGATCCGACGTAAGAAGTGACAGGAAATGCGAGCGCGGTCGTACATGCCGTGATGACGAGGGCGACCAGAGCCTGCTGCAGCACGTGGGCGCGAACTGGCCGCACCGACCGTGTCGAGGTGTTATGTCCGGTTGTCGTCATGCCTGCCGCACGACGAGCCCGCCGGCCGATGAGGATGTCGAAATCAGAATGGAGGCGCAGATGCTGAACGGACCACATCCACCACATGATGATCGCCAGGAACCACACCATGACTGCCCACACCGGCGGCTGCATGCCGCTGGGGCCCCACGCCACGGCGATGATGCCCATCAGCGCCAACGGAATGGTACCGACAACAACCCAGCCGCGCCGCATGGTCATAACCCCGGTCGCGAATGCGCACAGCAATCCGCAGATCCACGGCATAACCGAGGGGCCGACATATGATGACGCGGGTGGTGCCAGTGTCAGCAGGTCACGCCACGCGACAACGGGCTGCATGACCAGGAACTGAAGGGTGCGCCCGGTGGGAATGACGTGTGCGTACAGCGTCTCAGGTAGTGAGCCGATACCGCCGAGCAGCAGGTGCGTCGCGAACAGTGCCGCCACGCTCGTGATCACGTCCCAGCGCCAGTAGGTGCACAGTGCCGCAAGGATCAGACCTGCCGCAACACCGCTACCCGCAGCGCGCAATCCCAGTCCGTGGCCAAACAGTGGTTCGTGCGCTGCAATCACCGGAATGAACAGTACCGCCAAAACGATCCATGACCAGACAGGCAACGGGCTTCGTGTCAGTCGCCCTCGTCCATTACGCACACGAAAACGGCGTGGACGCTGTGCACCTGCAGGCGGGCGGTCGAACGTGTTCGCACTCATCGCAGCCCTCCGCGTGCCAGCATGCGGGGAAGCGACTCCAGTGTCGGACAGGTGGCGACGACTGCTCGTGACGAACTGGATCGAGATGAGGGCGCGTCCGGGTCCACGCGGATCACGCCGACGATGACGTCAACGCTCGGCAGATGGCACAGGCGCGCAATCTCTTCATATGACACGCTGGCCGGAACAATCAGCGTGAGAACGGATGCGTTGGGATACGACGTGAGGACTTCACGCAGACGCTCACTCAGGTCCTGGTCCTCCACTCGCCAGCTTTCTTCAGTGAGTTCATCGAGCATACGGGTCGCTGACAGTGTGGAAATCAGGCGTGACGAGGTTGCCATCGAAACCTGGTGCGACGCAGTGATGCCCGTCAGAGCCAGTGAAGCGGCGATGGACAGCGCCGTCTCAAACGGTTCTTCTTCCCAGTGATCACGCAACGTATCGATGAAAATCACGTGATGGGAGCGGCGGGTTTCCTCAAACTGACGCACAATCAGGCGACCCGTGCGGGCAGTGGTCGGCCAGTGAACGTTTCGCCGGTCATCGCCGGGCTGGTAATCCCGCAACGCATGGAACGACACGTCGGAGGAGGACAGTTTAGCTGTCACCACGCCTTCGATGTCTGCCTGGAAGCCTGTCGCGTCGAAAGGAACGCGCACTGTACGCGGGTGGACGTAGACGCGAATCGGTTTCGTCCATGCTCTGACTCTGCGGAACAGACCCACCGGATCGGAGCGCACTGAACTGGGCGGGCCGACCGTGACGATACCGCGCCTGCGGGTGGGAACTGCGAATACTTCCGACCACGAGCTCCTGCCCGCCAGATTAGGGACGACGAACTGGGCGGCACCTGATCCGACCGGCAGTTCAATGACGTGGGAGCGGGCCGGTCGGGCATGGTCGTTGCGCACGCGCAGCTCTCCAATGATGGTGCGTCCGGCGACGGTTCGTGTCTGAGGAAGCTCCACGCTGACGATCTGGGGAGCGCGCCCAATGATCCAGATCAGCGCGACGATCAGGGATAATCCGCACGCAACGGCAACGATCCCTGCTTCGCGCCAATGCGCGGTGAAGGCAAGGATAGTCGCCACGATGCCACCACACAGCAGTCCGACACCACTGATGGTGATCGTGGAAATGGCGATGTCCCATGCACGACGTACCCCACCTAGGATGGATATTCGACGCTGAGCCTCCTGCGGCATTTAGGCACCCGTGATCGGAGCGGGAACGGAAGTCAGTGCACGCGAGACCACACCGGCCGGTGTTGCGCCGGCGAATGCGGCGTCCGGATCCACGATGATGCGGTGCTCCCACACAGGTCCTGCGAGCGCTTTCACGTCGTCAGGCAGCACGAAGTGACGTCCCTGTGCTGCGGCCCATACACGTGCGCATCGAGTCATGCCGATGGCGGCTCGCGTGGACACGCCCAACATGGAGGACTCGTCTTCGCGGGTGGCTTCCGCCAGTGCGGCAATGTAGTCCAAAACCGCGCGGTCGGTGTGGTTGTCGGCGGCCATCGCCTGGAACGTGTCGACTTCATGGGCTGAGACGACGGGGTGCAGGTTACGTGACCGGTCCGGTGCGGCCGCGCCGTCAAGGACTTCGATCATGGCTGCACGCGAGGGATACCCCAGTGACGTTTTCATGAGGAATCGGTCCAGTTGCGCTTCAGGCAGCGGGTAGGTGCCGGCCTGTTCGACCGGGTTCTGGGTAGCAATGACCATGAAGGGTTCGCCAGCCGGGTAGGAAACGCCGTCGATCGTCACGTGCGCTTCTTCCATCACTTCCAGCAGAGCCGACTGCGTCTTGGGCGATGCACGGTTGATTTCGTCGGCCAGCACAATCTGGGCGAAGATTGGGCCGCGGTGGAATACCCACTCGTGTTTTTGCTGGTCGTACATGTTCACGCCCGTGATGTCGGAGGGGAGCATGTCAGGTGTGAACTGGATGCGCGAGTGTGACCCGTCAATGGTTGCCGCCAGTGCGCGCGCAAGAGCAGTTTTTCCTGTTCCGGGCGCGTCCTCGAGCAGCAGGTGCCCGCCAGCGAACAGTGTCGTCAACGTCAGTCGAATGGCCTGTTTCTTGTCCAGCACTGCCAGCGAAATCGCGTCGACCAACGCGGCGAACATTTCGGCGAACTTTGTGGCATCGCGTTCATTGAGTGACATACATGCTCCTTACTGTGCGTTGGTTGCTGGCCAGTCGTTGGCAGCTCATTGACGAGGGTGGTTCAGGTACTGCCATGCGTACTATTCCCGTCCAGTTCCACTGCTCACCTGTTATTGTGACGTTTCGCATGTGAGGGTGCCATCCTGTAACCAGTTCTTCATGGTTTCCTGATCTGTCACACGGGTAGGTGCATTCGAGGCATACGGATACCCTAACGTCCTGATTTCGAATCTATACGTCTGGTCATCAGCATCTGACTTAAATTCGCAACGCAATGGCAGAAGACTCAGATCCCACACATCTGCCTGCACCTTGAAAGTATGGCAGTCATCGAACTTGTCTGACATCTCAGCATCGCACTTGGCAGGCATCGGTCTAATGGTGCCCCGTGCCTTGCTGGTGGCCGCAGCCTCAATGCTCTTTTCGATGTTCTCGGCATGAACAACCAACTTGAAGTTTATTGCCTCTCTGGTGTCCACATCGATGTGCCGGCTCGTTTCCGAAACGGGAATGTCCTCGCTCTTTCCGTTGTACTTCACGGTGATCGATGTGATGGGAGCTCCAGCGTTGTGAGTGATGGCCCACGACAGGTCGACTCCGTCCGGCGTACTGGTTGCCGTGAAGCTGTCAATCGTCGGCTGTCCGTATGTCGTCACCACTACTTCTTCAGTCGCTGGCCCGTCGGCGCGGCCGGGAGCAACCTGCCTGAATGTAATCCGTGCCTCCTGGCCGTCAGGCAGTCCCGTGATGGTCTTGCCCTGCAACGGTGTCCACTGACCTGCATTCACCGAATACTGAAGCTCAAGTTCTCCGCGATTGTAACCGTTACCTTTTTTCGTTTCAGCCGTCACCTTCGCGGTACCTGCTTCTCCGGTTGCTGTAACCGTCGGAAGATCGATCACAACCGGCGTCGAGAACACAGTGAAACGCTTGGAATCGACCTTGCGTGACGATCCTGCCGCATTGTCAACCCACACGGTGGCTACCACGCCTTCCTGCGGCTGCGCCTGCAACGTGATTTCCCCAGACAGCTCACCGTTCAACGCGACGTCACCCTTTCCGCCACCGCTCAATGTGACGTGCGCAGCGGTCAGCGGACTGCCGTTGTCCGACTCGACTGCCCAGCTGACACTGACCGCAGCAAGGTTTGGATCATCGGCAGAAGGTGTTGACCGAATGTCCGTGATCGACACCTTCAGAGGCGGCCCAAAGGGCGCGACCTGGGCAGATGGCTCGGATGGTTGTGAGGGTGACGGCGAGGAATTCAATGCCACAACAGAGGCATAGTAGGGCTGACCGTTCGTCAGGTTGGTGAATGTCACTGATGTCGTTGCGCCGTCTACTCGCTGCGTCTGGCCGTCAGAGAGCGTCACTTCGTACGCGGTGATCGGTGACCCTTCATTTGCCGGTGGATTCCACGTCACCGTCACCGACCCGTCGCCAGCAGCAAGCGTCGGGGCGGCAGGCTGGGATGGTTGAACGTCGACCAGGACAGGCTCGGATGCAGGAGACGAATCGGATGCGCCAACATCATTGTGCGCCACGACTGAGAACGAATGCTTCAGGCCGTTCGCCAGACCGCTAAGCGGGCAGGACGCAACATCGCAAGTGAACTCCTGACCGGTCGTGACATCCGTCAAGGTGAAGGAGGTAATAGCAGCACCATTGTCCGCTCCGGGCTGGAACGTCACAGTTGCTCTGCCAGGACCCGTGGCCATCACCGACACGTTGGATGGTGGTTCGGGCCGATCACGCACGACTAACCGCACGTTACCTTCCACGATGCGCCCCGGATCATTGGTGGCATCAATCAGGCGATAGTTGACCGTCATTTGCCCGTGGAAACCAACAGCTGGCGTGATGTGGAGGACTGTGCCCTGCGGATCCACGGTGCCTTCACCGATTTCAATCTGGCTTGACACGATCCGTATCGGCGTTTCCGGGAACGGGTTGATCGTGTACTTCGTCAGATCGATCGTTTCCGTACCGCCAGCGTTCGCAGCGTCGATGAGCGCGTCCGACACCTGAATGAGTGGCCGCGTGGAGGCGACAACCGTCACCGGGATCTCACCGACTACCGGCCCTGACCCGTCATCAACACTGATCGTGACCTGGTCCGTGGTGCCGGTGGCCTGATCAACGCCGGCCTGAAGGGACAGCATATGCCCATCAAGTTTCGCGCTGACAACACGAGGACTCTTCACCAGCGCATACTTGAATCCTTTAGGGTCAGCGTCGTCCGGGTCATCGACCATCGCCGACAGGTCCAACGTGATGGGTTCTTCACCTGCAGCCACACGCGCACTCGTCGGGATGAAAGCCGGTGGCTGGTTCTTCACTGCCTGCACCACAATCGGCAGGGAGAGCACAGCTGATAAGGCTGATGTATCCGATGCAACACCGTCACGTACTTCAAAGGAAACGGATGTCTTACCGGAAAATTCCGGGTCGGTGTGCAGGGTGAGGCGATGCTGGTCCTCCAGCACGATCTTCGGATCCAGCCCCCATGATGCTTTGAGCCTGGATTCGTCCGTGATCATCGCGGTACGGCCCGCCCTCGTAATGACGTGGTCCCGAATGTCGATGACGACGTCACTGCCGGCCCGTGCCTTGATCGGCAGGTGCGACTGGTCCAGGCGCGGCCTGGTCTGATCGGTTCCCGGAATCGACACCACTGCGGAGGATGAGAGGCCGTCCTGATCGGTAATCGTGTAGACCAAGAGCCGTCGAGTCTCGTATGCCTTCGCTTCAATGATTCCGCCCTTGACTTCAGCGTCGGGAGCGCGTGTGGACACAACCAGTTCTGCGACGGTTCCGTCGGGATCCTCATCGTTTTCCACCACGTTAATCGGCACAATCTCACTGTCAGGCATATCAGCCAGCGCCACAACGTCATCGCGAGCGATCGGAGGCATCAGGGGCGCATCGTTCTTCGCATTGATCGTCAACGTCCCGTTGTCCACACCGCCACGCGAGTCGGTGACCTGATAGGACATGACGTATGTTCCGGCAGCTTCTGGAACCTCAACCTGGATCCCGGTTCCCACAATTTCAGCTTCGAGGGCGTCGTCCAGCACGCTGAGCGAATCGGGAACCAGCGAGATTGAATCCCCGTCAGGGTCAATGTCGTTGGCTAGAACGTTCACCATGATCGTGCGCCCAGGTTTGACCAACAGAACGTCTTTAACAGCAGTGGGTGGCTGATTACTACCCGCCGGTGGCGCAATACCGACGCGCACACGTGCGGTTGCCTGCTTGCCCTGACGGTCCTCAACGATGTAGGTGAATACGTCCGTGCCGGTGGTCTTGCGCGCAGGCGTGTATTCGATCCAGTCAGTGCCCAATTCAATCGTTCCCTTGGACGGTGCCTGCTCGATACCCACCAGTGTCACAGAATCGCCGTCAGGGTCGATCGTGGACAGTGGGACAGGGATTCGAGTCGTCTGCCCTGACACGGCCCACGCTGTCAGAGGGCGAGGTTGCGGTGCCGCGTTGGCACCTTCGAGGGCGACCACTTCGAACACGACTGTCGATGTCGCCATGTTGCCGACCATGTCGTGCACCGTGTACGACACATGCATCACACCTGGCGTTGTGCCTGCTTCCAAGCGCACTAGGTTACCTGTTACAAAGGGGGTTCCGACCTGCGAGTTTTCCTCGAACTGCAGTTTCGGATCGACTTTCATTGCCAGGCCGGCCGGCGAGCGATCGTTTTCCAGCACGGGGACCGAAGCAACGTCTCCGACACGCACTTTGGCATGGTCGGGCTGCAAAACGGGTGGTTTCTTGTCGTCGAGCGCTCGTGACGGGACGACTGTGATCCGCGCTTGGGCAGTATGGGACCCGTTGGAAACGGAATACTGGAAGCTGACGGCTTCATCGAGGCCGCCAGGTGCCGTGATGCGCAGGAGGTGGCGATCGACCAGTGTGACGCGCAGGCCCAGTTTGTCCGTCGGCTCCACCTGCTGAATGACCAGGACGCCGCCGGCTGGATCGGAATCATTATTCAACGGTGCGGCAAGTGCTTCACCGCCAGCAGGCAGGACAACCAGGTCATCGTCAGCAACGGGGACTGCATTGGAGTCAGCTTCCACCACGTCAATGCGAATGATGCCCAACACGGTCGAAGGGCCATCTGAAATGGTGTAGGTGAACTGGTAGGTACCCGGTGCCTGCGCTTTGAACGTGATGGATCCGAGAGCCAGGTCGGGCGTGAGCTGTGTTCCGGCTGGAGCTTCAGACACACCAACCAGCGTCAGGCCGTCACCGTTGGGATCCGTATCGTTGGTCAGCGGCTCGATCTCGAGGGCTTCGCCGGCTCTCGCCACATAGAAATCGGCGTGCGCAACAGGTGGAATGTTGCCTGGTGGCTGTACGACGATGGGTACGACACCTTGCGTTTCGGCACGCCCGTCAGAGACTACGACGTTCACCTCGTACTGGCCGGGCGCTGCGCCCAGATCCCGGATATTCAGGGTTCCTTCTTCACGGTACTGCACCTGGATACCGTCAGGAGCACTGGCGGACTGCAGGAAGATCGGGTCGCCGTCCGGATCGTTCCAATCAGGCAGCACGTTGTACTCAATGGCAGCTCCCGCTCCCAGTTTCTGCGGATTCTTGCGGATCTGCACCGGGCCGGCGTTCTGATCCCAGGGGTGCACACTGATCGTCACCGTCGCACTGTCAGATGCCTGCCCGTCGTATGCCTCGTACACAAAAGTGGTGCTGCCCGACGCATCATCGGGCACGTCCGTCATCTGCAACGCCTGGCCGCCACGCGTCGGTGTCACCGCTCCGATCTGAGGCTGGCTGATCGGTCTGGCTGTCAGAACATCACCATCGATATCCGTGTCATTTTGCAGTACAGGCAGCGTGGTGGCTCGGCCTGGCCTGACACCGAACTCATCATCAACGGCGTCAGGTGGAGTGTTCTTGTCCTTGCGCTGAGGGTCGATAATTTCGTCGGTGTATTCAGGCGATTCCTCTTCTTCTTTTTCCTTGTCAATCTCCTGGTCGATCTCATCCCAGTCATCCATGAACGCCATGTTCATGTCGGGCAGCCAGATGCCACCCTCGTTAATTTCGTTGAGGACGATGACCTTACGGTTGGTTCTAAACGAGATGTTGCGCGCAGACTTGAGGGTGTCAACAACCATCGACGTGTCATTGGCAGAGTCGTCACACAGACGCACATAAGAGCCCGAGCCTGCCCACGCGCCGTACGAGCATCCTTCGTGTCGTGTGGGAGCCGCCGGCTTTCCTGAACGATTCTGCTCATTCGCGGGGGTGATCGTCACAGGATCGCCGTTGAGGGGAACGCTGATCAGGGATCGAGGGGTGGCCAGTAATACCGCGTCATGGTCGGGGCCGGGATTTTGCAGGATGGCATCTGTTGGGACGCCTTCATCGGACAGGGATCGTGCGGACCCATCGGGGAGGAACAGCGTGTTGGTTGACTGGTCGAGGGCGACTGGTCGTTCACCGACCGCCGTGATCTGCAGCAATGCGTCGGCGCGCATATCAGGGATGTCGACACTGTGTTTCTGATCGACATAGCCGCGGCGCGTGACTGTCACGAACTGGCCGGTTGCTGCCGACACCGCCATGACGGTTCCATTGACGCTGGTTGTCACCACACCTGAGGTAAGGCCTGTTTCGATCGCGCTGTCGTCTCCCATCGGCACGGTCGAGGGCTCGGATGCCGGCAGGACCCACAGGTTTCCTTCCGCGCCGTCCAGCACACCGATCCGTTCTCCGCCTTGCACTGCCTGGGCGCGTTCAGTCAGCGACGTTGTCGCACCCATGCGCACGCCGGCCACGTCGATAGGGGCGATCGAGTTGGTGCTCTCATCAGAAAACGTGACGGTATCTGCTGCCTGGCCGATGTCGAATTGGGCGGCGTCTGTGCGCAATGCGGCATCGAGGCGCCGAGTCTGGTAGTTGAGGTGACCGACCAGTTGGCGCGAGGAGTTTGTCACCCATATGCCACCGTCATTCACGTCGATCTGGGATGTTGGCACGCCCGGATGAAGCAGCGCCAGCGTGGTGACAATCAGGCAGAACACCAACACGATAATGGCTGGGATTTTGCGTCGATTTTTCGCGAGTTGCTTCTTGAGTTGTCGTCCCCGTCGACTCAGGTGAAGCCGGCGTGACAGCGTGTTACCGCCCTGATTGGCGGGCGAGTACTCGTCGCCGGGAGGCATCGGGGGTGCAGAAAGAAAAGGGGAAACGTTGTTGCCGTTCACTGACTTGGATCCGGTAGCGGGTTGGGTGCCTGATTCGGATTGCCCAACGGGTTCAGGTCGACTCTGCGGAAAATCAGACGTCGTCCTCACTCTCGCCTCCTTCATCACGGTCTCATTGAAACAATGATCAGCATGTGACGGCTCTGCGCATCAGATGATCCACCTGGCGGCGGGCAGGCTCACGTCCTCTCAAAGAAGTGGAGTCGCATACGCAGAAACAACTGCAACCGCAGTAAGTCTGACACGAAAATCCGGATAAAGACAGAGGCAGGCGAAAAATCGTTCCTATTTCTCACGTGTATCGCGCTCAGTTGTCGGTTCCCACGCGGGCGAGGGATGGAGTCCCCACGACCCGGGCAGAGGCGCCGACAATGCGACGCTTCTGCGCGGGCACGAGGGGGTTCACGGTAGCTTAGCTGCGCGGTGCGCACCAGATGGTTGTCTCACCAGGCAGGACACCGTCGGTCAGCGGCTCACTGGTCAGGATGGCTGTGCTGGTGTCGAATGGGATCGGCTCGGTGCTGAAGTTCGTGATCACGTCCCAGCCACCGGGACGGCGCAGATGCAGCACCTGGTCGCTGTGCGGTGCCTCGATGCTGTCGTCGACCCATTCCATTTCTTCGGCGTCCTGCAGTGTGCGGCGCAGATGCAGTGCACGCCGGTACAGAGACAGCGTCGAGTCTTCGCGGGCAGATTCCACGTCGACTGCACTGTCTGCGAACCATGAGGGTTGCGGCAGGTGGGCCAGTCCTCCAAATCCGAAGTTCGCGGCGTCATGGACCCACGGCAAGGGGACGCGGCAGCCGTCGCGACCGATTTCTTTCTGATTGGTGCGGAAGAACGTCGGGTCCTGACGCTGATCGGCCGGGATTTCCGCCACTTCATGCAAGCCGAGCTCTTCACCTTGATAGATGTAGGACGATCCGGGCAGTGCCAGCATGAGCATGGTGGCGGCGCGCGCACGACGCAATCCCTGTTCACGATGAAGCTCCGGCTCGGTACCACCTGTCAGCAACCAGTCCTGACCCACCGGCTTGTCGGGCCTCGGACCATGAGTGCGCACTGCATCGGGCAGGCCGTAGCGCGTGGCATGGCGGACAACATCGTGGTTCGACAACACCCATGTGCTCGAGGAACCTGACGAACTGGCCAGCTCCAAATTGTCGGTGATAATCGTGCGGAACTGGTCGGCGTTGAAGTCGGCTTCAAGCAGGTCGAAGTTGAAGGACTGTCCCAGGCTGTTCGGGTTTGCGTACCGAGGCACCCGGTCAGGATTCACCCACGCCTCGGCAACCGCTGTGCGCGGCGGATCGTAGGAGTTGAAGACCTCACGCCAGGTAGCGTAAATGTCCTGAACCTCGTCGCGGTCAAAGATGCGGTGGTGTCCATCCATCGGCATAGCGTCGAGTTCTGCCTGGCTGGGCAGCGGTTCGCTGAGGTCTTTCGCCAGTCCGTGGGCGACATCAATGCGGAAACCATCGACACCGCGGTCAGACCAGAAGCGCAGTGTTGTCAGGAAGTCCTCGCGCACATCGGGGTGATCCCAGTTCAGATCCGGCTGCTCGCGGGCAAAGAAGTGGTAGTACCACTGTCCGTCTTCAACCTGTTCCCATGCGGCACCGCCGAACGTGGAGGTCCAGTCCGTCGGGGGCTGCGAGCCGTCAGGGCCTGTGCCTTCGCGGAAGATGTAACGTTCACGCGCCGCTGACCCGCGGCCCGCTGCCAGAGCTTCCTGGAACCAGGGGTGCATGCGTGAGGTGTGGTTGGGCACGATGTCAACGATGACGCGGATGCCTCGCCCATGCAGGGCCGCGATCATTTCGTCAAAATCGTCAAGCGTCCCCAGGCGTGGATCCACGTTGCGGTAGTCGGCCACGTCGTATCCGCCGTCAGCCAGCTCGGAAGGATAGAAGGGGCTGAGCCACACAGCATCCACACCGAGGCCAGCCAGGTAGTCTGCCCGTGAGGTCACACCCTTGATGTCACCGAGCCCGTCGCCGTTCGAGTCAGCGAAGCTGCGCGGGTAGATCTGGTACACAACCGCCTGGCGCCACCACAGTGGGTCTGTGCTGAGCGCCGTGTCGGCGTCAACGCGTGCGTGCGACTCGGGCGTAGGTGCTGCAGGCATCAGGGTCTCCTTAGGTTTTGGCATCGCAGCAATTATGGCAAAATCTCGTCGGCGCTGTTGGCTGAGATGGGCGTGCGAGAAGGAAATTTATCACCCTCGTGTGCAAGGGCTCAACTGCGTGCAGGAGGGGTCACGTGTGGCAGGAGTTCTTCGGACGCTGCAGGCTGCTTCGTCCCCGCGCAGCTGAAGATATTTGTCGAGGGTGGCCGCCTGGATGACCGTGACCAGTTGACGCCTGGAGCCGAACTACCGTGGCCGGTTGGCCCCTAACCACGGTAGTCAGCCGCTACACGCAGGCCATGCGACCAGACGATCAGATCCCCGTGAACGTAAATTCACGCTGGTCGCCCTCGCCGGCAACATCGACGGTGACAACCTGACCCGGCATGATCTCACCGAACAGGATCCGCTCGGACAAGGCGTCCTCAATATCGCGCTGGATGGCGCGGCGCAGCGGCCTGGCACCCAGAACAGGGTCGTACCCGCGGTCGGCCAGCAGTTCACGCGCAGCATCGGTGATCTGCAGTTTCATGTTCTGGTCCTCCATGCGCTCCGCCAGGCGACCGATCATCAGGTCAACGATCTGCGTGATCTGCTCCTTCGTGAGCGGCGGGAAGACGATGACGTCGTCAACACGGTTGAGGAACTCGGGGCGGAAATGCTGCTTGAGCTCCTCATTCACCTTCGACTTCATGCGCGAGTAGTCGTGCGTGAGATTGTCGGCGGACTGGAAGCCGGTCAGCACACCCTTGTTGATGTCGCGCGTGCCCAGGTTGGTGGTCATGATGATCACCGTGTTCTTGAAGTCCACCTTGCGTCCCTGTGAATCGGTCAGATGACCTTCTTCCAGGATCTGCAGCAAGGAGTTGAAGATATCGGGGTGAGCCTTTTCAACCTCGTCAAACAGGACAACGGAGAACGGACGGCGACGGACCTTTTCAGTAAGCTGGCCACCCTCGTCGTATCCAACGTACCCGGGAGGTGCACCGAACAGGCGTGATGCCGTGTGCTTCTCGGAGAACTCGCTCATATCTATCTGGATCAGCGCATCTTCATCACCGAACAGGAACTCCGCGAGAGCCTTGGCCAGCTCAGTCTTACCGACACCGGTCGGTCCGGCAAAAATGAACGAACCACCGGGGCGTTTCGGATCTTTCAGGCCGGAACGTGTGCGTCGGATAGATTGCGATAGTGCTTTGACAGCCTCTTCCTGGCCGATGACGCGCTTATGCAGCTCATCTTCCATCTTCAGCAGCTTGGCAGATTCGGTCTGAGTCAGCTTCACCACCGGGATGCCGGTCGACATGGCGAGCACTTCAGCGATTTCCTCTTCGGTGACCTCCGCGATTTCTTCGCGTTCGCCACCCTTCCACGCATCTTCCTTCTCGCGACGTTCCTCACCCAGTTTCTTTTCCTCATCACGCAGGGAGGCGGCACGCTCAAAGTCCTGATCATCGATCGCGGCTTCCTTGGCCTTGCGCACATCAGCGATCTTCTCGTCGATTTCACGCAACTCGGGCGGTGCCGTCATACGGGCGATGCGCAGGCGGGCACCGGCTTCATCCATCAGGTCAATGGCCTTGTCAGGCAGGAAACGGTCAGAAATGTAGCGGTCTGCCAGCTCGGCTGCGGCGCGGATCGCCTCATCGGTGATGATGACGCGGTGATGCGCCTCGTAGCGGTCACGCAGCCCCTTCAAGATCCCAACTGTCTCATCCACAGAGGGTTCCTCGACACGCACCGGCTGGAAACGACGCTCCAACGCAGCGTCCTTTTCCACGTGCTTGCGGTACTCGTCAAGCGTGGTGGCACCGATGGTCTGGATTTCGCCGCGAGCCAGCATTGGCTTGAGCATCTGAGCGGCATCAATGGAGCCTTCAGCAGCACCGGCGCCGACCAGTGTGTGGATCTCATCGATAAACAAGATAATGTCACCGCGCGTGCGGATCTCTTTAAGGACTTTCTTCAAGCGTTCTTCGAAATCGCCGCGATAGCGCGACCCGGCGACCAGGGATCCCATATCCAGTGAGTAGATCTGGCGGTCTTTAATCGTCTCCGGCACGTCGCCATGCACGATCGCCTGAGCCAGGCCTTCGACAACAGCGGTCTTACCGACACCGGGTTCACCGATCAGCACCGGGTTGTTCTTCGTGCGACGCGACAGCACCTGCATGACGCGTTCCATCTCCGTCTTACGACCGATCACCGGATCAAGCTTGCCTTCACGTGCAGCCTGAGTCAGGTTGCGACCGAACTGCTCCAAAATAGCGGAGTTCGTCTGACCGGGGTCGCGCACAGGGTTGCCCGATACGCCCACCGCCTCGCGGTTGTCCCCATCGCTCTGGTAACCCGACAGCAGCTGGATAACGGCTTGACGCACCTGCGACAAGTCAGCTCCCAGCTTCGTCAGCACCTGAGCTGCAACGCCCTCGCCCTCTTTGAGCAAACCGAGCAGCAGGTGCTCAGTGCCAATGTAGTTGTGACCCAACTGCAGTGCTTCACGCAGCGACAGCTCAAAGATTCTCTTGGCACGCGGCGTGAACGGAATGTGACCTTCGACAGGCTTTTCGCCCTCGCCAATAATGTCGATGACCGCTTCACGCACCTGGTCGCGCTCAATGTTCATCATGTCGAGGGCTTTTGCTGCGACTCCCTCGCCCTCGGTAATGAGGCCCAGCAGCAGGTGCTCAGTGCCGATGTAGTTGTGGTTGAGGTTCCTGGCTTCGTCCTGTGCGAGGACGACGACTCGCCGAGCTCGGTCGGTGAACCGTTCGAACATGGCTCCTCCTGATGTTCACGAATGGGATGGCGCAGACACGGGTGCCTGGCGTTTTCAACTGGTTCCACCCTACGGGCTGATTGGCGCGGTCGCTTGAATGTTCACTACAGGCGAGCGGAAACACTGCCAGTTGTCTGCCTCGCGTGCGCACACAAGCACGTCAACACGCTGCCTACAATCAGAGCAAACCGCGCCGCGACAGAGAGGACTGCCATGAAAATCGTCTGCGCTCCTGACAGTTTCAAGGGGTCGATGACAGCGATGCAGGCGGCGCGTGCACTTGCTGACGGTGTTCGTGCAGTCGTACCCGATGCGCAATGCGAGGTGGTTCCGCTGGCTGACGGCGGAGAAGGCTTCGCGCAGGCCATCGCGGATGCCCTGGGGGCGCAGTTCCACATCGTCGAGGTTCACGACTCGCTCGGCCGCCCTCGTGAGGCAGGGTTCTGGACGGCAGGTGGCAGCGCGGTCATCGAAGTTGCCGAGGCTGTCGGGCTGGGATTGGTCGCGGCTTGCGACCGGCGAATTTGTTCCATGACCAGCGCTGGAGTGGGTGAGCTGATCTCGGCAGCACTGGACCTTGGTGTTGAGGAGATCCTCATCGGGCTGGGCGGGTCCGGCACGAACGATGGCGGAGCGGGAATGCTGCGCGCCTTGGGTATGAGCTTCATTGACGAGGGTGGCCGTGACGTCGACGATTCGCCGGAGTGCCTGGGAAAGGTTCGACGTATTGACGTGTCTGGCCTGGATGGGAGGCTGAGGGATGTGCGCGTGCGCGCCGCATGCGATGTGGACAATCCGCTGTGTGGGCCTCGGGGCGCATCCGCTGTATACGGGCCTCAAAAGGGTGCGACACCTCGCGACGTCAAGGTGCTGGATCGTGCGTTGGCAGCCTTCGCGCACGCTGACCCGGCAGCGAGCGCCCATGCCGACAAGGCGGGAGCTGGAGCGGCAGGTGGGCTGGGGTTTGCGCTGTCAGCTTTCCTGGGCGCTTCGTTGGAATCAGGGGTGGATCTGGTGATGGAAGGCGTCGGGCTGGCGGAAGTGCTGCGCGGGGCTGACCTTGTGCTGACCGGCGAGGGGTCGATCGACCGGCAAAGTGTCATGGGCAAAACCATCTCCGGGGTGGCGCGCCTGGCACGCGAGGCCGGCAGCGTTCCTGTCATCGCGTGCGCCGGCAGAATTGAACAGGGGCAGGCACTGACTGATGAGCTGTTGCGATGCGGAATCATTGCCGCTGTCCCGATCGTGCCCGGGCCGTGTTCAACGGATGAGGCGGTGTCATCGGGCGAAAGGAACCTGCGTGCCACCGCTTCGCGTGTCATGCGGATCTGGATGGCCCGCGCAGGCAAATCCCCATGGTGTAGCCGCTGACGGCGCCATCACTGCCTCGGTCTTCACGCAGCACCTCAAGACCATTTTTGGCATAAAAGCCGATGGCACGTGAATTGTCCGCGTCAACCCCGATGGCGATGCCGTGTGCGTGCGACCGCGTGGTCACCGCCTCGGTGAATCTGCCAAGAAGCTGCGTACCGAGCCCGCGTCCCTGCACATCGGACAGCAGGTCGATGTGAAATTCGGCCTCATAGGTGCGGCGAAGATCCGACCACATGGAATCAGGGTTGAGGCCGCGTTCAAGCAGTTCACGCTCGCCTTCTGGCCACAGCTCCGTGCCGCCGAAACGCTCGCGCAGCACCGGCACCCAGTGGTCGCGCCACCAGTTCACAAAGGAAGCAACATCGGGGACACCCACGATGTATCCACTGATGTGTGAGCCAGTATCAACCACAAACGACCAGCTCGGAGCGTAACTGACGTACGGCAGTGCGTAAATGTAGGGCAGAATTTCATCATCGGTGAGCCTGCCCCGCGCTCCCCTGCCACTGTCGGCCGTATCAATGCAGATCGACGTCAGATCAGCTGCGTCCGTTAACCGGTACGGGCGAATATGCACCTCCGTCATGGTTCCGTCTACGCCTCAACCAGCACAGTAAACGGCCCGTCGTTGACCAGTTCAACCTCCATGTGGGCGCCAAACTGGCCGGTCGCCACTTCCAGCCCACGCTCACGCAGCCCCTGAGCCACAGCATCAATCAGCGGTTCAGCCACAGGGCCCGGCGCAGCTGCCGACCACGAGGGGCGCCGGCCCTTACGGGTACTGCCATAGAGTGTGAACTGCGAGACGACCAGGACCGCGCCGCCAATGTCGCTCACCGATTGTTCATCGTCCATGATCCGCAGCTCCGCAATTTTGCGCACCACCGTGTCGACCTGGTCGGGGCCGTCCTCGTGAGTGGCGGCGACGAGGGCGAGGATGCCGGGGCCAGTGATTTCTCCGACAACTTCACCATCGACGCGCACGCTCGCACGAGTCACCCGCTGAAGTACTGCTCGCACTGTTATGCCTTCCTTCCACCTGACATGTGCGGTGATCCTGCCGGCGGAATATCCAGCCGGCGCAGGTCCTTGTTCGTCAGGTCCTTTCCGGGGCGCTCATCGGGTGAATCTTCACTGCGACCGTCACGCGGCACGATGATTTCCTGCGCAGCGCTGACCCCGTCAATGTCAAAGACCGTGTCTTCTGGGACGTTGCGCGAAATGAGCGCCAGCGCAACGGGGCCAAGTTCGTAGTGCCGTGCCGCTGATGTGACCACACCCACCTGCCGGTTTCCACGCATCAGTCTGGCTCCGCTTTCCGGCAGATCTCCGCGTGAGCCATCGAGTTGCAGGAAGGTCAAGCGCCTGGGCGGTTTACCAAGGTTCACCACACGTGCCACAGATTCCTGTCCGCGGTAGCAGCCTTTATGCAGATGAACGGCGGTGCGCATCCAGTCGAGTTCAGCCGGGATGGATCGAGCGTCCGTGTCCCGTCCGATAAGAGGACGCCATGCCGCAATGCGCAGTGCGTCCCAGGCAAGCATTCCGGCAGGCGTCATGCCGTCGCTGTCGCCCGCCACACTCATCATGTCGGTGATGGCGCCGTCGCCCTCGACAATGTGGAGGTGGAAACGCGTGTCAGATCCCGGGTGCTTGCTGCCTGCAAAGTATCGCGTGCCGCCTTCCACGACTCCTGGCCACGGGTCATCCCACGTGAACAGGTATCCCGGCAGGTTGCGTGCTGTTTCAGCAAGCGGATCGGTCTGGGCGTCAGAGCTGACGGTGCCGATCACGCGAATGTCGTGGCGCTCCGCCACTTCGACGCGCAGCATGAATTTCATGGACTCGAGCCACTGGGCCAGTGCGCCGACGCGGTCACGCACAGTTACCAGCCACGTCATTTCACCGTCATCGTGGACTGCTGCGGCGTGCTCGATGCGGCCGTTGGCATCCAGCACCAGCAGTTCTTTTGATTCTGCAGGCGTCATGCCATTGATGATCTGCGAGGTCATGTTCGTGAGCCATGACTGACGATCAGGCCCGCTGACGCACACGGCTGCCAGAGTGGACAGATCCGTGAAGGCCCGCGATTCAGCCAGTGCCCACTGCTCCCCGATCGGGTCGCCGTAGTGAATCGGCAGGCCGACCCACTCGCCCTCACCTGCAACAGCTTTCGGCCAGGTCAACAGTGGCGAATGCAGCTGATCAGTCATCGCTGTCCTGCGCATCGACGCCACCGTGGTTCGCCGCAGCGTTGCTCGGCGTTCTTGCAGAATCTGATGTGACAGCGTCCCCCTCGTCAATTCGCATGAGACGACCAGAAATCGAGGTAATCGACTCGCCTGCACCCACCATTGTGACGTCCTGAGCCCACATGAGTTCACCTGCGACCAGGCCGAACATGCGAGAGGCTTCCTCAACGGGTTGAGCGCGTGGGCTGCGTGCGATCGCGTCGGAAATCATGCGTACGCGCGGCCCCATCGACACTCCCGCCCACAGCGTCGCCAGACCTTTCTGATCCGCGCCACTGGCAGTGAGCTCTCGGGTTTGGAACTGTCCGGGAGGGGGCAGCTCCTGCGTCGTCGGCATGACGCTGACGTACACGGTTTCCTCATTGATCAGGTCCTGTTCGACGAGGGCGGCCAGGCCTTCCTCGGTCGAGGCACTCGGGTCAAGCGACTGAACGCGCGACGTTGCCGAGTAGATGCGGGTCACCATGCGCATCTGTGTGCCCACGGCTTCGCACGTGATCTCTTCAATGACCATCTGATCGGGCACATCGTCACTGTCAGCGGAGGTGGCGGGGGTGTTCTGGTCGGATTCTCCGGACGAATCGGGGGTGGCGGGCGCCGCGTGCGATCCGGCAATCACGCCCCAGCCGCGCCACTGTCCCAGCATCCACGCCAGGGGTGCAATTTCTCGAGGAGTGTTCTCATCAAGTACAAACATGCTTCTTACTGTACGGGCCTTCACGACGATTCACGAGGGGCGACCAGCAATTCTCTGGTCTTGTTCGCCATCACCGAAGCGGGCAACACTGCGCACTGATGGCGGGGACGGCACCGGCGGAACCTGGAGTTGGCAAGGTCACTGAGCGTCAGTGTGGGTGGCAATGTTAGGCTGAACGCGGCATCGGGCCGCTAAGCCCCGGGCTCCAACTATTGCCGCTACGAGCGGCCTTCGCGCCGACAGGCGCTTTCGGTCCGATGCCACTTTCACCCCGCGTCATTTCCAGCACCTTGCGATGATCAAGGATAGATCGTTGGAGCCGGAGATATTGATGTGTGGCAGTGCGACATGGCACGGTAGTACTCAAGTACATGAAACTGATCTAGTCGTGCTGGTGAGCTGCGTTCTCGTGATCGCTCTGGTTGCGGCCGGCGTTCTTTTCATCACCTCACGTCACTCTGATCCACTCTCTGCAAGTGAAGCCACAGAGGCACTCCGAAATGTCGCGGTCAGTGGCATTGGCCCCGTTGATGAAGTCGAGGGCCCCATCCGCTATACCGACGTTGAGCCGCTGCAGTTCAAGAGCACTCAATGCTAGAAGCTTTTTGACAGCCTGTCGTCACCGGATTACATGAGTCACACGTCATTGATTGAGGGAGTGACTTCTGTGGCCTTCATTGAGCTGTCAATCTTCCCCAGTAAGGCCAACGCGCAGGAATTCTACGATCTCCACTTGGAGAGAAATCGGAAAGGATGCGATGGTGAGGCAATTGATGCGGCGGTCACCGGCCTGGACTTCAGAGAGGACGGCAGGGTCAGCGGCGCGCAGTACGTCACCTTCACGGCTGATCTTGCCGATCCTGATCCACATGAGACGTATACGTTTACTCGTATCGCGTACTCCAACCTCGTGTTGGGAATCTACTTCACCAGCGCAGGCGAACCAGTAAGCGCCGAAGCGATCCATGAAACAGTGACGTCGATTATCAATGCGGTTCGATGAGGATCTGACCACCAGGCACTGACAGCCGGTTGAGCGCCGGGCACAGCAGCTCACCGTACGAGATAGAAAGATGGCTTAGTTCGAGGCCCTTTCACGTCGCCTTGCTCACTTTTTAACGGTTCGCACCACAGGTCCACACCTCCTGCGCTCTCGCCGTTGGCGCTATTCTGCGGTTTCCATCCACTCCTCACCGCTTAGGTAAGGTTTGCCTTTCTTATTTTACGCTGTCATAATAACAGCGTTTCTTGAGAGACGGACTGATCCGGCAGAGGGGTCGTCGAGCACCTGTGAAAGGGTTATCATGACAAACAAACTGATCTCATCGATTCCAGCAATCATTCTGGGACTTCTCATCGCATTCGCGCCCAAGACTTTCGCGCAGCCATGCCCTCCGACGGAAGATGGGCACTTCATGAAGTGTCACTGGTCAGCTCAGGCCGCCCTCGGCATCGGTCTGGTTATCGCAGTCATCGGCGTCATTGCGTTCTTCGTTGACACCCGCATCCAGACAGGACTGGCAATTGCAGCTGGCCTCAACGGCGCTTTGACTATCACCATCGTCAAGGTTCTCATTGGCGGATGCATGAAGGCCGACATGCACTGCAACATGATCATGGTCCCCACGCTGATGGTTCTGGGCATCCTGACCATTGTCTACGCGGTGGTTGTGGTGTACGTGAACAGTCGCGTCATGACAATCGCACCCGCCTCACAGAAGTAAGTTCTGCAGGCAGACCGTGACACATCACAACCTACTGCGACGGCTACCGCTGAAGAACTTATCGAGCAGACCACTGCGCACCTTCGCGCTCATATTCATCGTCAGCGTTCTGTCCGGTACCTTCTTCGGCGGTACCGTCTTGTCGTTCAACCTTAAGACCGGTCTGGCGAGTATGCAGGAACGCATGGGTGCCGACCTCATGGTTGTTCCTCAGGTTTCCCGTCCGCAGGCGGAAGCACTGCTGACCAATACCGGTTCCTCCACCTTCTACTTCATCAACAACATCGCCGAGTTGGTGGCCAAGGCCAACGGGATCGAAAAGCTCACCGCGCAGACTTATATTGCGTCGTTGACGGCAAGTTGCTGTGACGACCAGGTTCAGATCATCGGTTTCAATCCACAGACCGATTTCATTATTGAGCCTTGGGTGTCCTCGCAATACGACAAACAGCTTGCTGACGGTGACGTCATTGCAGGCTCGAAGATCAAAGTGTCTGCAAACGGTGACATCAAACTTTTCGGCCACCACTTCCCTGTCGCAGCACAGCTCGCACCCACCGGCACCTCATTGGACAGCTCAGTGTTCGTCAATCCGGCAACCGTTCCTCAAGTCGTGAAGTACTCGGCGGAAGTGGGCCATCCGGCCATTCCGGAAGAACATGCGGGCAATGCGATCTCCGCCGTCCTGCTCACAGTCAAAGATGGAGTCGACCCGCACGAGGTGGCAGACAACATCACCAAGGCGACGGGGATGGGAAGCCTCGGCTTCGTCTATCCCGGAGGAATTACGGCGACCACCAAAGCTCACCTGAACGTGATCACGGGATATGCCTACGCATTCGTGGGCGCGGTATGGGTGCTGGGCGCGATCGTGCTGTTCGCTGTGTTCTTAACCTCGGTCAATGAGCGGAAGAAAGAATTTGCCTCACTGCGCATCATGGGAATGCGCAAGTCTTACCTCATTCGCGTGTACCTCACTGAATCAGCGCTGATCGGCCTGGCTGGCGGTGTGATCGGAATCGGCCTGGCTTCCCTCGTCGTTTTCCCATACAGCACGCTGATTACAGACGCCCTGGCACTGCCCTATCTTCAGATCAGCATCGCGCAAGTGTTGGGTCTGGCAGTGGGGAGCGTGTTGGCAGCCGCCCTCGTCGGTATGGCAGCCTCAAGCCTGTCAGCATGGAAGTTGTCGCGAGCCGAGACGTATACGACTTTCCAGAGGGGGCAGTAATGACACTCGTGACCACTCGGGACCTCACCCGGGAATTCACGCGACGCGGCACAGTGTTCGCGGCGGTTGATCATGTGAACCTGACGGTCGATGCCGGTGAGTTCATTGCGATTGTCGGCCGGAGCGGCAATGGGAAGACCACGCTGTTAAATCTGATCGCTGGCCTGTTGGCTCCCACATCGGGTGTTGTTCTTATTGACAACAAAGCAGTCTCGCACCTCAGTGACCATGAGCTATGCAATCTTCGGGCGCGCACGCTCGGTTTCATTACGCAGCACCACTCACTGCTTCCCAGCCTGAACATCCTCGACAATGTTCTGCTGCCTGGAGAGATCGCCGGCGAGGCAGACCTGGCCGGCCTTGAAGAGCGCGGCCGCGAACTGCTGGAGCGGATGGATATTGCGCCACTTGCTGACGCCTACCCCTCGGAACTGTCAGGTGGAGAACTGCGGCGGGCCAGCGTTGCGCGCGCAGTCATTAACTCCCCTGCGATCATCATTGCTGACGAACCGACCGGCGATCTTGATGCGGACAGCACGGCGCTGGTACTTGAGCTATTGCGCGACAGTGCCGCGACAGGCGCAGCGGTCATCATGGTCACGCACGACCAACAGGCTCTGAGCGCGACCGATACGACCTACACCATTGACAACGGAGTGCTGAGCGCCGGCTCGGAACACAGCTAAGCGGAAGCTCCGAGCAAAGCTGAGCTCCAACTCCATCAAAGCTGAGCGGCAGCTCGGCGCAGGGGCGCGCAGCCTCGTCGACATTCAAGCTGCGCGCACCGACTGCAGATCAGAGCGCGTGGCGCACAATGATGGCTTCGCGTCCTGCTCCCACACCGATCGAGGAGATGCGGCACTTGGACAGCTCCTCCAGGCGCAGCACGTACTCCTGAGCCTTTTGAGGCAGGTCCTCGAAGGTGCGCACGCCGGAGATGTCGTCACTCCATCCGGGCATCTCTTCATAGATGGGTGTTGCAGCCTCGAAGTCTGACTGATTCATTGGCATCTCATCCAAACGCTGCCCGTTCACCTCATAGGCCACGCACACCGGAATCGTGTCATATCCGGTCAGGACGTCCAGTTTCGTCAAGCACAGGTCAGTCAACCCGTTGACGCGCGAAGCGTAGCGCACGACCACAGCATCGAACCATCCAGTACGACGCGGCCGCCCCGTCGTCACACCGAATTCGCCGCCGCGTTTACGCAGTTCATCACCGACTTCGTCAGTAAGCTCCGTTGGGAAAGGCCCTTCACCTACGCGCGTCGTGTACGCCTTGGCAACACCCACCACACGGTCGATGCGGGTAGGCCCGACACCTGTTCCGGTCAGTGCGCCACCGGCCGTCGGATTTGATGAGGTCACAAACGGGTAGGTTCCATGATCGATGTCGAGCATTGTGGCCTGGCCACCCTCAAACAAGACGGTCTTGCCTTCATCCAAAGCATCGTTGACCAGCAACGACGCATCTACCACCATGGGGCGCACGCGGTCAGCGTACGACAGCAGTTCGCGCGTGACCTTCTCCGGATCGAGCGTTTCCATACCAACAGATTCAAGTAGCGGGTTCTTCTGAGCCAGGGCGCTGCGCACCTTCTGCTCAAGGGTCGGCGGATCGAACAGATCCTGAATGCGGATGCCAATACGGTTCATCTTGTCCGCATATGTCGGCCCGATGCCTCGGCCAGTGGTGCCGATCTGCTTGTCGCCCAGCAACTTCTCACTGGCGTTGTCCACCAGGCGGTTGTAAGGCGGGATGATGTGCGCGGCCGCCGAAATCTTCAGTTTCGAGCAGTCCACACCGCGAGCGCTGATCTGTTCCATCTCATCGAAAAGAACGCTCAGGTCGACCACCACGCCGTTGCCAATCAGCGGTGTGACACCTTTGGACAGGATACCTGCGGGCAGCAGGTGCAGCGCGTACTTTTCTCCGTCGACGACGACGGTATGGCCGGCGTTGTTCCCACCGTTGAACTTGACGACGACGTCGGTGCGCTGACCCAGCTGGTCAGTGGCCTTGCCCTTCCCTTCGTCGCCCCATTGTGCGCCCAAAACGATCACGGCTGGCATTCGGTTATGCTCCCCTACTTGGTGGCTCGCCTGTCTTCTTGATGGACGAGGGTGTCTCACGGTCACCTGGCTGAAACACCACCGTCCAGTCTATCGCCATTGGCGCATTCTCATCACCAGTGTCCAGTTCGTGCGGGCAGCGCGCCGGGAAATACCCGGCGTACCTGTCAGCGAGCGTCGGCGCGCGTGGCCGCCACCTCGTACAACGCTATGCCTGTGGCAACCGACGCGTTCAAAGACTCAACGGTGGAGCTGATCGGAATCGACACGATCTGGTCGCAGGTGTCGCGCACCAGGCGTGACAGTCCAGCCCCTTCCGCACCCGTGACAATAACCAGTGGCTCGGTCGACAAGGGCAGGCGCCGGATCGACTGGTCACCCCCGCCGTCCAATCCGATCACGAAGTACCCGGCCTTTTTGGCGGCACGCAGAAACTGTACAAGGTTGGACACCTGCGCAACCGGGACGCGCGCGGCTGCACCAGCGGACACCTTCCACACGGTGGCGTTCACACCTGCCGAGCGGCGCTGCGGAATCACCACGCCTCCCGCGCCAAATGCGCCAGCAGCACGCAAAGTCGCACCCAGATTGTGCGGGTCCGTCACCTGGTCAAGTGCCACCACCATGGGCGGCTCACTCTGCTGAAGCAGGTCACCAAGCAGTTCGTCTGCATCCGCATATTCGTAGGCGTCCACCTCGGCAGCTACTCCCTGATGCACGGCACCATCCGTTGCAACGTCCAGGTCACGCCTGGTCACTTCAATCACCGGCGCTCCCAGAGAGGATGCCGTGCGGATCACGGATTCGAGTCGCTCATCGGCCGTTGTGGTCGGTGAAATGAAGACGCGCAGAATCGGCACGCCTGCCTGAGCTGCTTCGGCAACGGGGTTACGCCCACAGATCAGCTCGTGGCCTTCGGGAATCTTGATAGAGGTCCTGGAGCGGGCACGTGCCAGCGCTGCTTCCTGTTGCTCACGCTTTTCACGGGCAACTTTGCGCTTGTGGGCGGCGTGGTAGACGCGATCCTCAGCTTTCGGAGTGGGGCCCTTACCCTCCAGACCCCGGCGTGAATGGCCGCCGGTTCCTACGCGTGGCCCCTTCTTGGAGTTAGGTTTGCGGATGGCTCCACGTCGACCGTAATTACTTGCCATCTGTTGACTCCTGCCTTCTTATGCTGATCGCGGGCTTGAGCACGGCTGCACATACGGATGCTACGTGAGGTGCTCAATGGATGCTTCCAGCCGCCTCACCTGGTGATGTGGCGATTCGCGCCGTGCAAGTCCTTCACTTTATCGTACGGCCCGCCCCACATTCGAGTGCATTTTCGTGGATCCTTACCACATTTGTGCCGCTAGGCGCCGGCGTCGCTGTGTGAACCCGGAGTGCGATGCCCTGAGTGCCATCTAAGTCTTGCCGTCTCAGCTGTGCCGACCGGGCTGTCCTGCCGAGAGTTGGTATGCGCGGTGGGAGGTTTTAGTCGGCTGCCAGGTGCCAGGTCGCGCCGTCTTTGCCGTCCTCCACCGTGATGCCGGCTTCGGTCAGCGTGTCTCGCAGCTGGTCGGCTCGCGCCCAGTCTTTATCTGCTCGGGCTTGCGCACGCTCGTTCACAATACCGGTCACAAGATTGTCGAGGGCGTCCATCGCGCCGTTTGATCCGCTGCCGTTCGTGCCTGTCGTTGCTCCAGTTGCCCCGCGAGTGGTGGCCTTCCACTGATCTGACAGGGGATCCACGCCCAGCAGATCCAGCATGGATCGCACGAGGACGTGTTCGCGGTGAGTTGCCTCCGTGTCGCCGCTGGCCAGGGCCTGGTTGCCGGCTTTGAGGTGTTCGTAAATCACGGCGAGGGCGCCGGCAACGTTCAGGTCATCGTTCAAAGCGTTGACGAACCCTTCAGGCAGGTCTTTCTCCCCCAGCTGCAGTTCTTCGGCGGTTGCTTCGCCTGCAGCTTCCGCACTCTTGAGTGCAAAGGTGATGAACTTTTCAGATGCCGCCTGAGCCGCCGGCAACGTGTCGGGTCCCCACTCCAAGGCTGAACGGTAATGCACTGTTGACAGTGCCCAGCGCACAGCCAGAGCGGGTGCCTGCTGCGTCAACGCGTCGACTGACAGAACATTGCCCACGGATTTCGCCATTTTCTCACCCTTAATGGTGACCCAGGCATTGTGGACCCACATGCGGGCAAATCCCCATCCGGCTCCATGTGACTGTGCCTGCTCGTTTTCGTGGTGCGGGAATCGAAGGTCGATGCCGCCCCCGTGGATGTCGAATTCTTCGCCCAGGTAGCGCTTCGACATGGCCGAGCATTCCAGGTGCCAACCCGGCCGCCCTCGTCCCCACGGGGAATCCCACGAGGCGGTGGCTGGTTCGCTGGGTTTGGCAGCCTTCCACAAGGCGAAGTCGCGGGAATCGCGTTTGCCTGCCTCGACATCCGCGTCAATCTGCGCGTCATCTTCCGTGGAACGCATATCGTCCAGTTTCTGACGGGTCAGCGAGCCGTAATCTTCTTGCGAATGGACGTCGAAATACACATTGCCCTGGCCGTCCGCGTACGCATGTCCACGTTCAATCAGGCGCTCCACCAGCGCGATCTGGTCAGGGATGTGGGCAGTAGCACGCGGCTCAAAGGTGGGTGGCAGCACGCCGAGGGTCGCATACGCATCGGCAAATTCGCGCTCGAATCGAGACGCCCACGCCCACCACTGCACTCCTGCTTCAGCTGATTTGGCGAGGATCTTGTCATCAATGTCGGTGATGTTGCGAATGTAGGTTACCTGCGTGCCGTTGCGGCGCAGCCAGCGGATCAGCGTGTCGAAGGCGACCGCACTGCGCAGGTGTCCGATGTGCGGAGACCCCTGCACGGTAGCACCGCACAGGTAAATCCCGACGTGTCCGGGGTGGACAGGCTCCAGCGGAGCCAGTGCGGCCTTTTTCGAATCGTGCAGATACAGCGTCATGCCTCTTATCGTAATGCGCCGCGCGCGCATTCCTCATCTTCGCCCTGCGATCCGCGCCCGCCCGAGGGTTGCCATATGCGCCACCGGCCCCTCTTCCGCCGACGCGCTGCAACCCACGCGCAATGGGGCTGCCCGCGCCCGTCAAGTCTCTGGCCCTATCTGACTTCATCCACGCCCCACCCTGCGCAGCCCGCCATCCACAGACAGTCGCCTCGACCTATTTGTGTGCGAGAGCGAATTCTATCCTGACCACTGCAACCGTATATCTGACCATTGCAACCACATCTCACTTGGGTACGCAGTCCAAACCAGAGGAGCACCGATGCCTGCTGTTGCATTCGACTTTGACAAGATCCTGATCCGATCATCTCGCGACAGACGCATCTCGCGAGAAAAAGCCACCTCGATGAATCTCATTGCTTTGGGAAAGGGTTTCTACGTTGCTCGATACATACTGGAGGAGCTACCCGACAAGTGGGCAGTTATCAATTTCATTAATCGGGCGCGAGCATGGATTCTCACGTGCTACCGACACAGCAAATGCATCGTAATTGGCCAAGCCGCATGCGTCGTCCACGGCATCAGCACTCTCTCCTCGCTGACAACAATCGATCTCTTGCATCCAGCGCCCCTGAATTCGACCACATCGACAAGTTTTCTGCCCCCGGTCCAGCTGTCTGAAAACGACGTTATCCCAGCGATAACCGTGCGTAGACATCACCGGCAGCTGTTAAGCGAACCGGTCACATTTCCTCATGGGATTCGTTGCTGTTCACTGAAAGACGCCGCTATTTCAACTGGAGTTCTAGACGATACGACGAATGGCTACGTCGTCATGTGTGGAGTTCTGCGCATCCTTTCTCGCTTCGACCGGCGGGAATACGACATGTCTCGAAAGCGAGAAGATGCAGTCCGCAAAGATCTACTTTTACTCGCACGCAAATTGCCTGAACGGACTCGTAACAAGAAACACCTTTCGCACATCATCGAGGGTGCAGACGCCGCGTGTGAATCCGTTGCAGAACGACACTTGCTATGGATCATGCGCGAAGGTGGCATCACGGAGGTCTGCACGCAGATGAAAGTGCTGCATGACGGCTACACGTTCTTCACAGATTTTGGAATTCCAGACCTTCGTATCGCCATCGAATTTGATGGGCGTTCGAAACACGGAACTGATGCTGACGACATATTCGCAAGCTTGGAGGCTCAGCAATACCGCCAGAAAAAGCTTGAGGCCGCAGGTTTCACCGTCTTGCGTTTTGTGTGGAAGGATCTGCGCTCGCCTGAACGCATCGTGGCTGAAATTCGCCTCCACATGGAGCGGGCGTACGCACGCAAGGTTCTCTTCAGCAGTTCCGCCAATCGCCAGTTTTCCTCAGCACCGCCCGGATAGTGCAGCTCTCCTCAGCAGCGGGCATACACCCGCTTTTTCGCGCGTCGTGTCGCGCTTTGCTCTTCTCCCTGCGTCTCCGCGACCCCTTTTCTCGTGCGCTCATCCGACAAATCAGCCGCCGATGCAACACAACACCCTAGATCTTCGTGCCTGCGTTGCACATTCCCCTAAATCTTCACGGTCTTGATGCACATTCCCCTAGATTTAACGCGAAAATTGCACATACCCCTAGCTAAAGTCGGCACCCCAAAAGGACAAAACCTATTTCCGCAGGTCAGCCGTCAGTAGCTTCCGGCGGCCTCGAGCCTCACGCGTTAAATCTAGGGGATTGTGCATTTTTACATGACTTTTTAGGGGTATGTGCACGCGGAGGGTTTAAATCTAGGGGTATGTGCACGTGGAAGGCCCAATTTCACGAGTATGTGCACCCGGCGAAGTTAAATCCAGAGTATGCGCTGGCGCCAGGGCGGAAGGGCAAACGACCGGCACCGCCCATACCTCGTGACGGCTGCAACTCATCCCGCGGGCGAGGGTGGATACTAAGCTGACCTTATGAGCACCGCGCACCGGACCAATTATTCTCGCAACGCCGCAGCAAGCAACGCGGCAGCAGGCAACGCGCAGGCGCCACAAGCGTACCCATTCCGCATCGGCCACGCCATTGACGTTCACGCGTTCGCTGAGAATCCGCACCCTGGCGGCAGCCAGCCGGGACAGGCTGCAGAAAGCTCGCAGGTGCGCAGAAATGATAGCCAGCGAGGACAGACCAGTGACGCTCAGCAAGCGCGCGCAACCGACACCCAACATATTCACGGAAGTGGCAACGAGCAGCCGCATACCGACGTCTTGATGCTGGCGTGCATGGAATGGCCAGGTGAGCCAGTGCTGGCAGGGCACTCTGATGGAGACGTGGCGGCGCATGCCATCTGTGATGCACTCCTGTCGGCCGCACACCTGGGCGACATGGGATCCAACTTCGGCACGGACCGCCCCGAGTGGAAGGGCGCATCAGGGCGCGCATTCCTCACAGAGGTCCTGCGGATGGTCACGCAGGCCGGTTTCGCCGTTGCGAATGTGAGCCTGCAGGTGGTCGGTAACCGCCCGCGAATGGCATCGCGCCTGAAGGAAGCCGAACGTACATTGTCAGATATCGTCGGCGCCCCTGTATCCGTATCGGCCACCACGACCGACGGGCTCGGGTTTACTGGACGCGGCGAAGGGCTGGCAGCGCAGGCAAGCGCACTGATCTACGCAATGTCGACGGCTCCAGGGTCTGGTTTTTGATTGACGAGGGTGGCCGCGGGCGCCGCGCGCACCGGCACAACCACAGCTGACTGTCATTCGGCAACGAGGGCATTTCTATGGGCACCGTCAGCGAGGGCACACCCTAGCGGCACCGTCAGCGCCGATCGGCCTCAGACCCATCGATGGCGAGGGCGAACTCCACCGACGGAGCGGCAGGGTCGACCTTCTCGAGCCTGACCTGCACGCGCTTGCCAGCCAAGGAAGGAGCATCCTCGATTCCCTGAATATCGACGCGTGAAATCACAGCCGGATCCGACACGATGATCTCTGCCCGCTCCTTGTTCACACTGGTGACCACCGCATCAAACAGCTCGCCTTCATGACCAGCCAGCACCATCGCCTCCAGCGCGGCAACCGCTCCGTTTTCAACGGTGCGCACTTTCTGAGTCGTCTGAGCCATGATGGTGGGCAACTCAGGCAAACGGTCACGTACCCACGTCGGCACGTCAACACCGGCGCAAATCGACAGGCACACTTCCTCACCGTAGCGGTCCACCAAACGGCGAAGCGGTGCGGTCACATGCGCATACGGCGCAGCGATCGCTCCGTGGATCGCTTCATCACCGGTGGGTGCCCCCCGGTCAAACGCCGTGTACCCCGCGCCGCGGAACAGTGTGCGCGCCTGGCTCATAAACGCCGCGTGAGCCGGCTCGGCCGAATCGAGCGATCGCACAAAGTCGGGATAGGTCTGTTCAACAGGCCATTCCAGATCCAGTGCCTCGGCCACGCGCCGCAGGCGGGTAATGTCACGGTCGGTTGCAGGCGGCATGACACGCAAAATACCGATCCCTGCCCGGCGCATCATGTCAGCCGCACACATGCCGGTCAGAAGCGAGATCTGAGCATTCCATTCTTCAACGGGCAGCGTCGCGCGGTACGTCAACTCGAACTGGCCGTCGTCGCGCTCCTCAATTTCCTGCTCAGGCGCGTTCATCGAAATACCGCCGCGTTCGATTTCACGCTGCTCACGAGCCTGACCGACGTGAGCCAAGTTGTCAATAAAGTCAGCTGGAACCACATCAGGCAGGTCGCCCTTGCCGTCGACTGCGCGCTGAACACCGTCGTAGTCCAGTTGTGCCCGCGAACGGATCACAGCCCGCTCCACGTTCGCTTTCACCACGTTGCCGTCATCGTCCAGGTCAATGGTCCACAGGCACGAGGGGCGATCCGCATCCGGAATAAGTGAGGCAGCATCATGGCACAACACATCCGGATGCAATGGCGTGACCTCATCGGGCGCGTATACGGTTGATCCACGCTCACGCACAGCATGGTCCAACGCCCCGTCAGGCCACACGAATGTTGCCAGTGAGGCGATCGCATAGTAAACGCGAAAGGTGGCTCGCCCTGCCCGCGAGGCGCTGCGCTCGCCGTCATCGTCACCGTCCAGTCGCACACACGCCACAGCCTGATCCAGATCACGGGAACCATGCGGGTCGATGGTGACGAACGGGATGTCACGCGCGTCGCGGGCACCCTCGGCAATGAAGCGCTCAACGCCGCTGGAATGCCAATGGGAGGCCGCAAGGTCAGCTTCGTGCTGCGCCTCGTCGGAAAACTCGGTGGGGATCCCGGTCTTGTCGCGCAGGTGGTTCAAGGCGAGCACGACTTGCGAGGGCGGCGCGCTGTACATGCGCAGACGTGGAGCGGACATGTATTCTCCCTTCGTTGACGAGGGCGCCTTCACCGCGCGGCTTCCAGGAACGTGCTTCCAGTATCACCCCTGTGACGGCGTGCTGTCCTGATAAATGTTCAGATGCGCGGATTCCTGGCGAATCGGAATGAGCAGCAGAAGGCCAGCCAGCAGTACCACGACGATGCCGAGAATGCCCCAGTGAGTGGCGTCCACGTCCGGTGGTGTGACGGCGCGCCCCAGTTTGATGGCCAGGTAGTACAGGGCAGGTGAGAGGAAGGAGACGGCTCGGCCGGTCGTGGCGTACAGGCCGAATACTTCGCCTTCGCGACCTGCCGGGATCATGCGCGCCAGGAAGGAGCGCGAGGCCGACTGTGCCGGGCCGACAAAGACGCACAGGATCAGGCCCAGGACCCAGAAGATCGGCTTGCCGAATGAGTGGAAGAAGAACACCAGCAACCCGGAGGTCACCATGCACACCAGGGACAGGATGATGACGCGCTTGGGGCCGATCCAGTCGTCAAGCGCACCGAAGCCAATGGTTGCCAGGCCGGCGACAACGTTGGCGGCAATGGCAAAGAGGATGACTTCGGAGGCGGAAAAGCCGAACACGGACCCTGCCAGGATTGCGCCAAATGTGAACACCCCAGCCAGGCCATCGCGGAAAACAGCCGACGCGATCAGGAACATCAAGGTGTGGCGTGATGTGCGCGCCAGAGACTTCACTGTTGACCACAGCAGCTTGTAGGAATCGATCAGAGACTCATGGGTATCGCTGGTGGACACATTCTTCGGTTTGGGCGGGTTAAGGACGACCGGCAGAGAGAAGACGGCGAACCAGATGGCTGAGACCACCATTGCGACGCGAATATTCAGCCCGTTTTCACCTGTCACGCCGAACCAGCCGACTTCAGGGTTGATGAAACCGACGAAGAGGATCAGCAGCAACACGATGCCGCCGACGTATCCGAGGCCCCAGCCGAATCCGGAGATTCGTCCCATCGCTGACTTATCAGCCAGGTGGTTGAGCATCGCGTTGTAGTTGACGGAGGCGAACTCGAAGAACACGTTACCCAAGCCGAGCAGACCGATTCCCAGCCACAGCGCGCCGGTTGGGCCGAGCGAGGAATTGGGTGCCACGAAGAACATGGCGAGCATGCACAGCACCACCATGGCGGTGAACCAGCCGAGCCACACTCCCCCTTTACCGCGCCGATCAGCACGCTGCCCCGTGATGGGAGCTAGCAGAGCGATCACGATGCCGGCAAGGGTCAGTCCCAGTGACAGGTTCTCGTTGGCAACAACTTTGGGGGCGAACACCCCGTCAGTTGTCAGGTAGACAGAGAAGACGAACGTTGTTGCCACGGCGTTGAATGCGGCTGAGCCCCAGTCCCACAAAGCCCATGAGACCACTTTCTTGTTCCACAGAACCCAGTGGTGGCGTGACCCTGACGGAGGCGTGGAACCTGTCGAGTGTGACGAAGTGGAAGAAGGAGTGGGAGCATGCTCGAAGGACTGCTCGTGTTGTGACATGGGATCTCCTTATGCAAGGGTGCGGCGCGCGCCGCAGACAGATACCTGCGATTGCAAGGTATCACGCATCGGGCGCGTACCCGTGATCTAGACAGGCTTGCGCCAGGGCAATGTCCAACTCGGTGGTCACTTTGAATGCCATCGTGTCGCCCGCAATCGACATCACCGTCAGTCCCAGTGCTTCCACCAGCCCTGCATCATCGGTGGCGGCGCTCGATTCGTCGGCTGCTCTGCTGGCTCCGTACTCGTGAGCACGGCATATGACGTCCCACGTGAAGCCTTGCGGAGTTTGAACAGCGCGCAGGCGTGAGCGGTCAATACTCGGGTCGAGGGGCGATAGCGCATCGTCTCCCTCGTCGATGTGCGTGCCGGTGGCAAGCGGTTTGATCGTGTCAGTTACTGGCAAGGTTGGGATGACGGCATTGGCACCGTTTTCAATGGCTCGGGCTACGCGGCCGATGAGCGCCGGCGGTGTCAGGCAGCGCGCCGCGTCGTGGATCAGGACAGGTGTGCGCGCGTCAGGACGGAACTGTTCAAGGGATCGCAAACCTGCGGCCACAGACGCCTGACGCGACGCTCCTCCCGCGACGACTCGCACGGTGGCAGATAGGTCGGGCAGCGCGCTCCCGATGAGTTGTTCAAAATCGACGAGGGCGTCTGTCGGAGCGGTGACCGCAATGTGCGTGATTCCCGCAGCGTCAAGGCCGCGAAGGGCGCGCAGTACCATCGGTACACCGCCTACTTCGACGAGGGCTTTGGGCATGTGCCGTCCCAGTCGGGTGCCCGAGCCAGCTGCGGCCAGGACAGACAGGCGCCTCTTGACAGGTGCAGGTTCTGCTCGTGCAGATTCGGTTGACACAGATTCAGTGAGCGCAGGTTCAGCTGACACGATGCCAGCGTGGTGGGATCCAGGCGCCTGCAATGGCGTCGTTGACTGGGATCGCAGCTGGCTCATGTCAGGATGGTCGCAATTCAGGTGCCGCGCCACTGCCGGGAGGGGCGCGGTGCTGACGGCACTACTTGTCGTCGCCTGATTCGCGAGTGTCGGTGCCGGCGTCGTCGGCACTGTCATCCGTTTCGGCCGATTCAGCCAGGATCGAGTCGAGGCGATCCGATGCTGCTGACTTGTCGATGTCGCGGGCCAGAGCAAGCTCAGAAGTCAGGATCTGGCGGGCTTTCGTCAGCATGCGCTTTTCGCCCGTGGAAAGCTTCTTGCTGGCGTCGCGGCGTGTCAGGTCACGAACAACTTCGGAGACTTTGACGATGTCGCCGGTTGCGATTTTTTCCTGATTCGCTTTGAAGCGTCGTGACCAGTTCGTCGGCTCTTCGACATAAGGTGCTCGCAGAACGGAGACGACTTCTTCCAGCCCGTCTTCATCGACGACATCTCGAACGCCAACGAGGTCGACGTTGTCAGCTGGCACTTGAATCTTGAGGTCACCTTGCGTGACGCGCAGTGTTAAGTAAGTTTTTTCCTCACCGCGTATCTTTCGGGTGGCGATCTCCTCGATCGTGGCTGCTCCGTGATGGGGGTAGACGACCGTTTGACCGATGGTGAACGTCATAAAAGAAACTCCTGCTGGTATTAAACAATACCGCCATTCTACCAGTAATCGTGCACACACAGTCAGTGGGGGTGTTATGCTAGCGCTTCGCTCGCTCCACGCCCCTTCGCACGGGGATGCCGGCACACACCTGCGCGCCGTTTTTACTTGCTTTCGTCGCGCGGATTCGACACCAGTTTGTAGCCCAGTCCGCGAACGGTCACCAGGCGGACGGGGTGGGATGGATCCGGCTCGATCCGAGCGCGCAGACGTTTGACATGCACGTCCAGGGTCTTTGAATCACCGATCGTTCCGACTCCCCACACACGATCCATCAGCTGCGAGCGCGTCAGGACTCGATCGGGGTTGCGGGCGAGGAATTCCAGCAGTTCGAATTCGCGCAGCGGCATCGACACGGATGTGTCGTCCACCGTGACTTCGTGCCGGTCTACCCACAGGCGGATTGTTCCCACTTCGAGGACTTCTTCTTCATCCTCCAGTGTTCCAGCCTGGCGCCGCAATACTGCACGGATGCGGGCCAGCAATTCACGGTAGGAATACGGCTTCGTGATGTAGTCGTCGGCACCCATCTCCAGGCCGACGATGCGTTCGACCACTTCGTCTTTCGCGGTCACCATGATGACAGGAACGTTGGATACTTTTCTGAGTTTCCTGCACACTTCGGTGCCCGACATTCCCGGCAGCATGAGGTCAAGCAAGATCAGATCCCATTTCGGATCGATCGCTTTTTCGAGTCCAGCATTTCCGTCGGATGCTTCGCCCACGTCAAAGCCGTCCCGACGCAGGTTGTAGGCGAGTGGCTCACGGTAGGAGGCTTCATCTTCGATTATCAAAATTGCCGTCATGATTATCTTGCGTCCTTGTCTTTACGCTCGTCTCCATTTTCACCGATCTCTGCTTCAGGTAACACTAGCGTGAACGTTGATCCGCGACCCGGGAGGGATGCAACGGTCACTGTTCCGCCGTGATCACTGGCAACATGTTTGACGATTGACAATCCCAGTCCTGTCCCCCCTGTTTCACGTGAACGCGCCGTGTCGACTCTAAAGAAGCGTTCAAAGATGCGTTGCTGATGCTCAGATGAGATGCCGATACCGGTGTCGATGACGCGAATGCAGATTCGTTCCTGGTTGCGTACCGCGTCGACACGCACCCATGAATCCGGATGCGAGTACCGCACAGCGTTATCGACGAGGTTTCGGACCGCCATCACCAGCATGTCCTTATCTCCCCACACGTAGGCTTCGAGCGCAGGATCCGGTCCGCGCAACTCGATGCGTGCCTGCTCGGCGGGGAATTCTTCCTGATGGAGCGCTTCGCTGATCACTTGCTTGACGCTGACGAGGTCGGGCGAATCCAGAGCATCAGGTGATTGCAGGCGCGACAGGTCGATAATGTCCTGCACCAGTGTGGACAGTCGTTCCGATTCTTTCGACAGTCGGCTCGCGAAGTAGGCAACTGCTTCAGAATCGTCAGAGTTTTCAGCGATCGTTTCGGCCAGAAGTCGCACAGCTCCGACAGGTGTTTTCAGCTCGTGCGACACGTTCGCAGTAAAATCACGACGCGCAGCCTCGTTGCGTCGTTGGATCGTCAGATCCTCTGCCACGATCAAAAGGAGGTCACCGGGCAGCGGGGCCACCCGTACTCGGAAGAACAGTTCCGCTGCTTCAGGAAGGTCGGAGCGTGGCAGCGTCATCTCAGTGGTCAGCGGGACTCCCTCGGCCCGCACGCGTGCGGCAACTTCAATGAGGGCAGGGTGCGTCAGTTCCTGGTGACGCGCCAGGCCTTTGGCATACGCTTTGGCATCAGCGCGGACAATCTTGTTGTCCGCGTCAACGACGATCACGATGCCGGGCAGAGCGGAAGTCATGGCGAGCAGATCGACAGGCGGCTGGGTGTACTGCGGATCCACTCCATTTTCGACGTCCTGTTGACGCTGAGACAGCCGGAAGGCTCCTACGCCGACAGCGCCGACGAGGACACCCAGCAGCGCGACAACGATGAGAGTGATAGCGTCCAACACAGACATAACTGTATCGATCTGTTTGCCTCTTCGTCACCACTCGTGACGGGCCATCTGCAGATTTCCTGCAACAATACCCGAAAAGCAAGCAGGAGTTAACCAAAAATTAACCCGATATGCACACACTTGGCACTTATCTTTGGTGGACTTAAACAGTTACAGTGGATTTTTCGTGAAGGAGACATTGTGCGCACTGTATATCGACAGGAACTGACGCAGCTTGGACTCGATTTGGAGAGGATGAGCTCCGGTGTCACCGTCGCGATTGAACGCGCAACGCAGGCCCTGCGCGAAGGTGACATGATCAAGGCGGAGCAGACAGGCGACGCTGATGACCGCCTCGACCAGCTGTCCCGTCACATCGACGAAACCTGTGTGAGCCTTCTGCTGCTACAGGGCCCCGTTGCATCCGATCTTCGCCTGATTGTTGCGGGCCTGAGACTGACTCAGACGATGGAGCGTCAGGGCGACCTTGCGGCCCACCTGGCTTTGATCGCACGCAACCCCCACCAGGAGCCGGGGATTTGCCCACAGGCTCGACCGCTCATCACCAAGATGACGGACGCGGCCGCGCAGATGGCACACTCGATGGAGAAGGTTGTCCAGACCCAGGATCTGAACCTGGCCCGTCGTATGCATCGCGATGACGACATTCTCGATGACCTGCAGATCGAGGCTCGCCGCATGGCAACCGATGACGACAATGATCTGACTCGCGCTCAGGTGATCGACGTGACGCTCGCGGCCCGCTTCCTGGAGCGCTTCGGTGATCACGCTGTTTCCGTTGCAGACCAGGTGATGTACATCGTGGAAGGCGCACAAACCGCCTAAGCGGAACTGCCGAATCTATATCCGGCGAACGCGGAGCTCACACACCGTATTACCCCGCTGACGCCTTCAACATGCGCATAAAGGCTGGTGCCCCACCTCCTTGGGAGGTGGGGCACCAGCCTTGAGGGTGGGAACCCTCGTGAATGAAACTTACTTGCCCTGGTTTGCTACGGCCGCGATCTTGGCCTCAGCATCGGGATCAAGGTATGTGCCGCCCTTCTTGACGGGCTTGAGGGTTTCCTCGTCAAGTTCGTAGACCAGCGGAATGCCGGTCGGGATATTCAGGCCGGCGATGTCGTCGTCGGAGATATCATCGAGGTGCTTGACGATGGCGCGCAGTGAGTTGCCGTGGGCTGCAACCATCACGGTCTTGCCGGAGCGAATCGCGGGAACGATGGTGTCATTCCAGTACGGCAGCAAACGGGCCAGCACGTCCTTGAGGCATTCGGTCAACGGAATCGGCTCGCCTGCATAGCGCGGGTCGGCGTCCTGCGAGAATTCCGAGCCCTTTTCGATCTCCGGCGGCGGCACATCGTAGGAACGGCGCCACTGCATGAACTGTTCCTCGCCGAACTCGTCGCGGATTTCCTTCTTGTTCTTGCCTTGCAGAGCGCCATAGTGACGCTCGTTAAGGCGCCATGAACGCTCCACGGGAATCCAGTGACGGTCCGCGGCATCCAGGGCCAGGTTGGCGGTCTGGATGGCGCGACGCAGCATCGAGGTGAACAGCAGGTCAGGCAGGATGCCGGCTTCCTTGAGAAGCTCTCCTCCGTGCGTTGCCTCTGAGCGGCCCTTTTCTGACAGGGGTACGTCAACCCAGCCGGTGAAAAGGTTCTTTGCATTCCATTCGCTCTCGCCATGGCGGAGCAATACCAGTTTGTATGTCATAGTCCTATTCTCACAAAGATCGTGCCCGCTGTCACGGGACCCTTCGACATCACTTCACAGCGTCGGCAATACGAGCCACTCAACAACGGCCGGTCGCCGCCTGAGCGGTTGTCCTTCACCTCATCGGCAGCTCTTACTGATGCGCCTGACGGTACTGCTCGACAATGTCGGCGGGGATACGTCCGCGCTGTGACACCTCAAGACCCTCATCCTGCGCCCACTGGCGAATCTTCGCTGAATCGGACGCGCCGGCGGTCGCACCGCTGCGGCGAGTGACAGCCCGGCCACCGGTCCGGCGCGCATGGCGAATCCACTGCGCGAAATCGTCTTCGATCTTGTTCGCGTGTTCAGCATTCAGATCGATTTGGTAGGAAATGCCGTTGAAGGCAAAACTAATCGTCCGTTCAGCTTCAGAGCCATCGATGTCGTCGACCAAGAAAACCTTTGTTTTTTTCATTGAAAGTATTCCTTCTGCAGAATCCAATTCCGACAATAAAAAGAGTAGCACTTCAATCGGTTTTCATTTATTTGAATTCATCTGGCAATGTGGCGTGAACCGTTTTCTCACATCAACCGTTCTCTCGTATCAGCCGTTTTCTCGTATCAACCGCTTCCTCACATTAGGCACTTTCTCAGATCGCTGACAAGTTCATGGTGAACACCAAAATCGGGCAGAACCTGCTACCAGGTTCAGGGACTGTTCAGGGGATTCCCCTATGGCGTTTAACTTCCATTCCGTGCGATGATCACCATGTGAATTCATTGAAGCACCGGCCTGCGCCAGTCTATTCGACGTTGTCGCATTCCCTGAGCTTTTCAGGCCTGCCGCAATGAGCTCCTTTTGGTCCTTTATCAGCGGCATCGAAACCGCCATCGTTTCATTTTCCGATCAGCCGCTTTCCCTCGTTCTGTGCGTCCTGGCATGCTGGGGTGACGGGTTCTTCCCCGTCCTTCCCTCTGGTTCGGTTATCAGCGCCCTGTCGGCAACTCCGGCATACCGTGAACCTGTGTTCCTGACATTCCTCATTGTGTGCTGTGCCTGCGCAGCACTTGTAGGCGACCTCACAATGGCAGCGATCGGTCGGCTCTTTCCTGCAAAGTCCCGTCGTCTGCCGAAACTCAATATGAGGTTAAGTGCAGTAACAGAGCGCCAATGGAGAATTCTCCTGTCGACGGGTCGATTCGTCCCCATTGTGCGAATTGCGATTTTTCTCAGCGCGGGGAAAATGCGCATACCTTTCCGCCACATTGCGTTACTCGATGCACCCGCCTGCCTTATCTGGGCTTGCATCTACGGCCTGAGCGGAACAATCGGTGCACGTATTTCCACTTCACCACTGATATCAATGGCATGCGGAATTGTTTTAGGGGCGCTGTTCGCAGCAATTCTGACCCGGATTGCTCAATACCTCCATTCCCGCCACGCGAAGGTTACTGATCAATCCTGACAGTACGCGCCGTTGTCCCCGCCCCGCCTCACCGCGTCCCTGCTGGCGCACCAAAGCGCAGCCAACGTACGGTAGATGGATGCACGTACCCTCAGACGGTGAAAGCTCTCACCGCACTCCGCTCGTTCGCCTCATCGTGGCCGTCATTTTCACGGCCGCAATTGCTGGCATCACCGGATGGTTCTTTTCGCATCTGCTTCACCTGATCGAAAGACTCGCCTACGGTGAGAGCGCAACCTTCATCGAGGCTGTCCTGTCAACCGATTCGTCCAGACGCGTCATATTTCTTGCTCTGGCAGGTGCGATCGGCGGGGTTTCCTGGGCACTGCTGCACCACACCAGACGAGGGATCGTCACCGTCACCCAGGGTGTCAACGGGGCGAAAATGCCGCTCTTGACCACATTCGCGCACGCGACCACACAGGTTGTCATTGTGGCGCTCGGTGCGTCCATCGGCCGGGAAGTGGCACCGCGTGAAGTATCCGCAGCCCTGTCAGGATGGTGCTGTGACCGGTTGGGACTGAGCGCGCAGGATCGCCGCCTGATCGTCGCATGCGGCGCAGGCGCAGGGCTGGCCGCTGTGTATTCAATCCCCATTTCAGGAGCAATTTTCGCCCTGGAAGTTCTGATCGTTTCTCTGACCCCGCGGGCATTGTGGTGTGCATGCCTGATCTCGGGCCTGTCTGTCCTGGTCGCCCAAGGCCCCATCCGGCCCGAACCGTTCTACACGGTCACCGCACCCACTTCAACACCATCACTGCTGCTGTGGGCACTTATCGCCGGTCCAATCTTAGGTACAGCAGGATGGGGTTTCAGTCGCCTGGTGAAACGCGCTGAAGACCTGCGCCCAACAACCCCTCTGGTTCTGATCACCCTACCCGTAGTCTTCACGCTGGTCGGCCTGGTCGCCGTGTGGATTCCGCAGGTCATGGGTAATGGTCAGGCCACTGCTCAGGCGGGATTCGACGCGCATGCCCTGGCCGCCCTCGTCCCTGTCCTGAGCATCACGTGCGCCAAGGCCATCACGACGCTGGGCACAATCGCATCAGGTGCATGGGGTGGAACGCTGACACCGGGGATAGCACTGGGAGCCGGCTTCGGCGCCGTCGGTGGACTGGCGTGGTCGACGATGTTCCCCGACATTTCAATCACTGCCTGCGCGCTGATCGGAGCGATGTCATTCCTGGGCTCATCGATGCGTGCGCCGCTCACCGCACTCGCCCTTGTGCTGGAGTTTACGCATCAGGGGGCAACTATCCTGGTTCCGGCACTCATTGCACTTGGATTGTCGTGGGCCATCACCTGCGCTTTCACGCGCCTGAGCGAGGCGTCGCACCCGGCCGGGTAATTGACGAGGCTCTCGCTCAAACGGGCAGACGACGAGGCTTATACCCAGCCGGCCAAGCCGGTGCGGGCGACCTCCTCGAACGTGTCGATGCATCCGGGCAGATCGTTGCCCCATGGCACGTAGTGGAACTGCGAACCGCCAGCTTCGATGAAGGCATCACGGTTCAGGCGTGCGATCTCATCAAGCGTTTCGATGCAGTCTGCGACAAACCCGGGGCAGATCACGTCCACTCTGGTGGTGCCCACTGCGCCAAGTTCCCCCATCGTGTCGATGGTGGCGGGCCCAATCCACTTGGCCGGCCCAAAGACGGACTGGTAGCGGGTGAGTACCCACTGTGAATCCAGGTTGAGGCGCGATCGCAGCAGTTCAGCCGTCGTTTCGCACTCGTCGCGGTACACGTCTCCGTCGCGGTGCATCGCCTCGGGTATTGAGTGGAAGGACAGGACGAGTTTGTCGCCGCCTTCAAAATCGGGCCGGCCGCGCGCATCCCAGTGATTGACGAGGGCGGCCGCGAGCGCCTCGATATACACCGGGGCGTCATGGAAGGAGCGAATGGTGCGGATCTCCAGTTGATTGCGAGCGTTCAGCATGTCGCGGGCAACTTCATCGATGACAGGCGCGGTAGATGAGGAGGCGTACTGCGGGTAGGCGGGAATGATGAGGACGCGCTGCACTCCCTGATCACGCAGCTGATCAAGCACGCTGCGGATCGATGGTTCGCCGTAGCGCATGGCCAGGTGCACGTCGGCAACATGGTCGAGGCGCGCAGCCAGTTCGTCGCGCTGACGCAGCGACCAGTACATCAGTGGTGAGGAGTTCGACTCGGTGTGCCAGATCGACTCGTAGAGTTTTGCAGACCGTGCAGGGCGCACCCGCAAGATGATGCCTTCGAGGATCGGTCGCCAGATTGCTGGAGGCATTTCAATGATGCGCCGGTCGGAGAGGAATTCACGCAAGAAGGGGCGCACAGCCCGGGCTGTGGGTGCCTGCGGCGTTCCGAGGTTGGCCAGGATCACTGCGGGTCGTTCGGCTCGAGCGTTTTCTGACACAGCTAAAGATTTCGTCACGATGTGTACTGTACGGGAAAAACTATGTTCAATGCGAACTCACGCGCCCCACAGTAGGCTGACGACCATGACCCCCACAGCCCCGGCTTTTCTCTCACGCTACCGTTCACCCATCGGCACCTGGACACTGGCTTTCATAGGTGGTGACCTCGTCGGACTGTGGTGTGAGGGGGCGAAGCATTTCGGCTCCACCATCGCCGGCATGACGCACACCGATGACATCAGTGAGCTGGAGCCACCCTCGTCAATCAAGACGCAGAACAACCTGACCTGCACAACGCGCTGGCTGGACACCTACTTTGCCGGCCACATTCCCGACGAGGTGCCTGCGCTGCGCCTGGTCGGCACTGATTTCCAGGTCAGTGTGTGGCGCGAGCTCCTCGCAATTCCCTACGGGCAGACGACCACGTACGGTGACCTGGCCGATGCTCTTGCTGATCAGCGAGCCAGCGGGCTGGCACGTCAGGCTGGTCAACTGACCTGTCAGGCTGGCCGGCCGGCACCTCAGGCTGTCGGGCAGGCTGTCGGGCGCAATCCCATCTCCCTCATCGTCCCGTGTCACCGTGTCGTGGCGGCAGATGGTTCGTTGACGGGATACGCTGCGGGAACTGACCGCAAGGCGTGGCTCCTTGAGCTGGAAGACGCTCAAATCGCTTCATGAGCGGCGAGCCAGCGTACGGCCGCATCGGCCAGTCGCTCAGCATGGTCGCGTGATTCCTGGGTCCGCAAGTTAATGATCGAACGCTCGATCTGGCGTGTGCGTGAAAGGTCATCACTGTGAGAATCAAGTTCGTATGTACGCGGGCTGCGCACACCGGGGAAGAGGAGAGGCCGATACCACCTGCCCGGATAGAAGCCCTGTGACTGCAGCGCACTGAACATGTCTTCTGGGTCGATAGGCTGACCGGACCCATCGCGCTGGAGGATCACAGGGAAGCGGATCAGCGGCATCGATGCGGTGACAGAAGCCGGAACCGTTGCGGCGGTGTGGATTGCTGACAATGCACGCAGGTAGTGGCCGGTTCGCTCGGCCAGTTCACGTTCAATGGCATCCACACCCGCGAGTGCTTCGCTCATGTGGTCGAGCACCCAGCGTGAGGGTGCGTACGGTCTTCCGTTGGATCCGCCCTGCCATTGCGTGTCAGCATGGCGGGTAGAAAAGGTGTGCGGCCTGAGCCGCACTCCGCAACCTGCCTGAGAGCGCTGATGGCAGGTGAGAGTAGGCGCGATCTTGCAGACGATAGGTCCGAATTGCCGTGTCGAGAGTGACCCGAGGCTGAGGCAGGTTCGTCAGCGCGCCGACGAGGAGCTGGCGCACAGGTGCATCAACCGTGTCGGGATTGAGCCACAGTGCGGCACCGAATTTCGTGGGCAGGACCTTTTCCGCCCCGAAAGAGTGAATTGAAATATCCGCGAGGGGGCGCCGCGTCTGCGGATCGGTGGCCATGCGTCCGACGCAATGGGCGCTGTCTTCAACAACGAGGGCGTTCGCAGCGTGCGTCTGACCTACGATCGCCTTGGATGCAGCATCGTCCACGATACCGAAGGTGTGCTGGAGGACGATCGCCCCCGTCGAGGGCAGGATCGTCACGGTCTGTGGGTCGATCGAGAGCGTGTCGGGCGAAATATCGGCGTACCGCGGGAGCATCCCCGCGGACACAATCGGGTTAATTGCCGTGACGCACGTGAACGCCTGCGTCACGACGTAGCGGGCGCGCCGCGCCTGCCGGATCGCATCAAAGGCCAGGTGCATGGCGTGGCGTGCGGGCGCACCCGCATGACGCTGGGCAGTACAGTCACGCCGTATGAAGTCAAGCACTGAAGGGGTCAGCAGATTCTCACCGAATTCTCCCCGTGTTTGCACCTGAGATGGGGCTCCGGCCGGCCTCCCTCGTCAATTAAGTGAGGCGCGAATGGCGGTCAGGCGTTTTCGACGTCCTCATCTACCCAATTGAAGGTGCGTGTGACGGCTTTCTTCCACAGGCGGTAGTTGCGGTCGTACTCGTCGCGATCATCGCCTGGTTCCCAGCGCTTTCCTTCCGACCAGTTGTCGATGACGTCCTGCTCGCCGCCCCAGTAGCCCACGGCGATGCCTGCTGCGTATGCGGCGCCTAGCGCTGTTGTCTCCAGGACTTTCGGGCGAACGATCGGCACACCCAGCTGATCGGCCTGGAACTGCATAAGCAAATTGTCATTCGTCATGCCACCGTCGACGCGCAGCTCCTTCAACGCAACACCCGAGTCCGCTTCCATCGCGTCAAAGACTTCGCGGGACTGGAAAGCGGTGGCTTCTTCGACTGCACGGGCCAGGTGTCCCTTGTTGTTGTATCGCGTCAGCCCCACGATCGCGCCACGTGCATCGTCCTTCCAGTACGGTGCGAACAGGCCGGAAAATGCGGGTACGAAGTACACGCCACCATTGTCATCAACTGTTTTCGCCAGGTCTTCAATGTCTCTGGAGTCCTTGATGATTCCCAGATTGTCGCGCATCCATTGAACCAGTGAGCCTGTTACGGCGATCGAGCCTTCCAGGGCGTAGACCGGCTTGTTGTCACCGATCTTGTAGCACACGGTGGTGAGCAGACCGTTTTCTGAAAAGACCGGCTCCTCACCGGTGTTCATGATGACGAAACAGCCCGTACCGTACGTGTTCTTTGCCATGCCTTTGTCGAAGCACGCTTGCCCAAAAGTGGCGGCCTGCTGGTCACCAAGGATTCCAGCGATCGGAGTGTCAATCAGCAGCCCGTTCTTGCGACCGTACCCGTAGATTTCAGAAGAGGAACAGATTTCAGGAAGCATCGACATAGGGATGCCGAAGTCCTCGCACACGTCTTCTCGCCACTGGAGTGTGCGAATATCCATCAGCATGGTGCGCGACGCGTTGGTGACGTCAGTCTTGTGAGCACCTCCGTTGACGCCGCCGGTCAGGTTCCACAGTGTCCAGGTGTCGGTGGTGCCGAACAGGAGGTCACCAGCTTCGGCGCGTTCGCGGACTCCCTCGACGTTGTCGAGGATCCATTTGATCTCAGGGCCTGCGTAGTAGGTCGACAGGTCGAGACCGCAGATGTCGCGGTACTTTGACTTCCCTTCGTCACCTGCAAGCTCACGAATGATTTGCGATGTGCGCGCGTCTTGCCACACGATCGCGTTGTAGACGGGTTCGCCGGTGTTCTTATCCCACACGACAACGGTTTCGCGCTGGTTCGTGATGCCGACGGCTGCGATCGCGTGCCTGTTGATTTCGGCTTTTTGCAGGACGTCCGCGACGCAGATGCGAATGTTGCTCCATATTTCGAGTGGATCGTGTTCAACCCATCCGGGCTTCGGGAAGATCTGCTCGTGTTCCTTCTGACTGACGGCCACGATCTGCCCATCGTGGTTGAAGATAATGGCTCGTGAGGACGTCGTGCCCTGATCGATGGCAAGTACGTAGTGTTCTTCCGCGGTCTTCTCAGTCATTGCGTCTCTTCCTGTCGTCCCTTTCCTATCAGTGACAGCCTCAGGCCTCACTGCCTGCACATACATGATAGAGCGCATCTCGCGTGCGATCAGCCCGTACTGCGACGAGGGAGGCCGCGTCCGGTCAGCTTTGCCGACGAGGGCGGCTGGCCAAAACCGTCTTGCCAACGAGGAACGGGCGCACGCTGAAGCACAGAGTCTTCCAGCGCGCGCCCGTCTGACACGGAGATTCAACAGCTCAGAACTGATGCACCTCCTGAGTTCAGTGGATTCCTCGGCGGCGGTACCAGAGCAAGCCAGCGCCCAGGGTGATCATCAAAATGCTTGCTCCTGCAGCGCCTCCAGCCGCCGCACCCGTGTTCACGATGGTCGGCGGTGACGGTGGTGTACCCGGCGGAGGCGGATTCTTCGAGTTCGTGATGGTGAATCCATCAGTCGCAGTTCCTGTGATGCGGGCACTGAAGCCGTCAACTGGTGTTTCCTTGACTGTATAGACGATGGGCGCGGAGCCGTCTGCATTGAACATTTCAAGGTCGGCAAATGTGCCTGACCAGGAGTTGTCTGCTGAGAGGGTGAGTTTCTGTCCAGTCGGCTCACCGTCAGCCACAAGTTCAACGTCAATGGACTGTGGGATATCGTCACTGAGCGCTGCGCCGTCGTGGTTCACCCATTTCTTCGTCACGGGAACAGCTGTGAGGGCTCTGTTAGTGATCGTGAAGCCGTCCACGGCGTTACCAGCCACTACCGACCGATACCCAGGAACCTCAACCTCACGCACCGAATACTCAACCAAGACGCCACGGTCAAACTTCGGCAAATCCTTAAACACGCCAGACCACGAATTATCCGCCGACAAAGTCAACGTCGTGCCAGTCGGCTCCCCACCAGTCAACAACTCAACCACAACACTGCCAGGACGTTTACCCAACGCATTCTCACCATCAAGCCACGACTTCGACACAGGAACAGACGTGAGCATCCGGTTCGTCAGCGCAACACTGTAGGTCTTCTGCTTGTCATCCGAAGTTTCTGAGACCTTCATGGTGTAACCGTCCGCGCCGCTTTCCTTGAACTCAAGCGGGATGCGTTTACCTGTTGCGGCATCGACTAAGGTCTGAGGATTGGGGAAGTTATCGATAGTTGTTTCCCAGTTATTCGCCTCCGACAGCTCGATACCTTTGACGACCTCTACATCATCAACGAGGACGTCCAGCGTAATTCTGTCTGGGTGCACACCCGGGTCATCGTTGCTCCAAGATTTCTTGATCTTGAGCTTCCAGGCATCTTCACCAAAGAACAATTGTCCGTTGTTGGCAATGCCTCCACCGCTAAATCCCTCGTCAGTGGCGAGGTTATTTTCGATTCTGACAGTGGCAAGACGTTCAGCCAGTCGCTTTGCCTGATCACTCGGAACCGACTTAAAGGCCTTATTCACTGTGTAGAGTTTGTTATTCTCCACTCGCGTGTTGTTGCCGCCTTGCACGTATCGCGGTTCTTGCTTCTCTTGCGGCCAGTTCAAGCGGTGACTGTAAATCGAGCCATCCTGGTACCACATTCTCTCTGCACCGCCAAGCATGCGCTCGCCTATTGTGACAGGTTGGCCTTTCTCCGGCTCAGCCGCGCCAAAAGTATGCACAGCGACGCTTGCAAAATCGTCTCCTGCACCTTTGTATTCCTTATTACGCCCAAAATCTGGGGCAGAATTATCGAAAATCGCGACGCCCTTGGTGATGTTCAAGGTGGTTGTGCCCGTTGCACAGTTCCACACGCCACCGCCCTGCGCACTCGGAGAATGGTTGCCCGCTCCGAGAAGGAAAGCATCTTTAATCGTGTTACCGCGTATGAGCGAATTATGGATTGTGAGAATCGAATCGGAATCGTTGTAGATACCGCCACCGCCCCAAAAGCCCTTCGCAACGTTGTCGTGTACGTAGCCGGCTTTCATCGTTACCTTAGCTTCACCGTAGAACGAGAGTCCGCCTCCAGCTTTCAGGGCCACGTTGTGCGCAAATTCTCCTCCGCTGATCGTGGCTTTGCCACCACCGAGAGCGATTCCTCCTCCGTGACCATTGGCAGTATTGCCTTCGACCGTGCCGCCGGAGATTTCCACATCTTTGACATCGCGGATGTACATGCCGCCGCCCTGACCGTTGTATTCACCGTTGGTGTTTTCCTGGACAGTTCCGCTCGTGAACTTGAAGGTATCTCCATTATCAATCGCGATTCCTCCGCCAATTTCGGTGGTATTTTTTGCGATTGTCGTTCCATCAAGCGTGACGTTGGCAAAACTCGCATACACGCCTCCACCGAATCCTTTATATTTGGGATGAACCGCATCATTGCCGGATATTTGTCCACCGGTCAAGGAAACGGGCACAGGAGCACCTTCAGCTCCCCAAATGCCTATCGCACCACCACGCTGGTAGCCGTGGTTCTCCTGAAGAGTTCCGCCGGCAATGCTGACACCGTCGCCGCCGTAAATCGTAATCGGTGCGTAGAGGCCCTCATTCACCCCTTCAGGCAGGGTGCCGGAAGTATCAGTGACATTGTTCCTCGAAAAGTCAGCGCTCCCAGTCATGTTGAATTCGCCGTCTTTGACGAAGATGACAGGTCCGGTGAGCGATGTGTCGTGGACAGATCCGGCAGTGAAATTCAACGTTCCGCCGTTCACAACGATTCGTGAGTTCGTGAAGGAGGGGCCGGCAAGCGTGAGGCTCCCGCCTTCGGCCACAGTCACTGTGTCGGCGCCCACTCCCGTGACAGTTCCACTGCCCGTTAGAGTCAGTCTCGCACCCTCCGGAACAACGAGCGGTTTGTCTGCTGTCGCACTGACATCACTGTCAATCGCGACTGTGGTCTCAGCACCTGGCGTCGCCTGGGCTGCCTGGGAAACGATTGAGTCCCATGAGGGGGGCTCCTCTGCCCTCGCAATCCCACTGGGTGTCAGTACAACAGCGAGGGAAACAGTAAGGAGACTGGTCACAAGCCTTAAAACACTACGCATGTCGTCATTCCGATCTCAGCGAAAATTCCTCAAACTATTCGATCATCTCACTTTTCAACCTTTCTCGTGTGTGAATTCCTGCATAGCGGTAAATTGCTTGCGTCTGACCCAGCCTGGCTTAACGTCAGAGCAAAAGGACTCCCTCGGGGTATCTACCGACTTCACAGCCCATCCACTCGCCACGGACCCTGGCCACATTTCGAAACAGGCGCACGACAGCCCTCGACATTCCAGCTCGCGACATGTTCGGATACAAGCCGGGCGATGATGTCCTGCTCCTTGCTGACCCCGAACGCGGCATTGCGATTCTGCCGGCCGATCAGATCAACAAGCTCCTTCCCCAGACACCACCACATGTTTCCTAAGCGAGAATCCATGCCCGCCATCGTGTGCACAGACGTTCGACGTACGTTCTTCCCGATTGATGCACTGGAGAAAGGTATCCACAAGTGGTTGAGCGCGTCCCCCTCGTACCACACGGCACAGCTTGTCCACGCGTCCTTTTTCGAGGGCTCATGACCAGTCGCCAGCGTTGCGGTGATCGGTCGCCTCACTGTGATCAGCCTGGGAATCGCGGCACTGGCAATGACACGGGTTTCACCGCGAAGGTCGTCGCGTTGACCCAGGTGCTCCTTACTTCATGGAGCCACCTGTGGGAATCGAACCCACGACCTATTCATTACGAGTGAATCGCTCTGCCGACTGAGCTAAGGTGGCCGCCTTCCCTATCAGCGCTACGCGGCTCCGCCACGCGCATCAATTGATAGGCAACGACGTTTACTGTAGCCGACTACCCACGCCTGCGACAAATGCTCGACAGGTGGAGCGCGTCACGCCCAAAGGTTAGCGCCTAATCCGTGCACTGAAGACCGTCTTGCGGGACGGTGCCATTGAGGAAGAAACCGTCAACCGCGTCGCGCACGCACCGCGACCCGTCGCGCGAATACGCCGTGTGATTCCATCCATCCCAGCTCACCAGTACACCTTTACTGAGCTGGTCGGCAAGCGCCTGCGACATCACATAAGGCGTGGCGGGGTCGTGCGTCGTTCCCACCACAACAATCTCCGGGGTGCCTTCAGCGTGGATCGGTCCGCGTTCGCGCGTAGATTCAATGGGCCAGCCTTCCAAAGCGGCAGAGGAATACCCGGCGAAACGACCCATGAACGGCAGCTCAGCTTTCATCTTCTCCGCTGCAGCAGCCCATTGCTCAATGTCTCCGACCGGAGAATAGTCCAGGGAGTTAATCACGCTGATTGCTTCCATCGAATTATTCTGGTACGTGCCATCAGCGTTGCGTTCCATCAGCAGATCTGCGAGTGCCAGCATCGTTGACCCATCGTCCTGCTTGATTGCCATATCCAGCCCCTGGGTCAACGCATCGTGCAACTGCGTGTCGTACAGCAGGCCGATCACGGCGCTGAAGGCCAGGGAAGACGTCAGCGGTCGGTTAGGATCCTGCGTCTCAAGCGGTTTTTCTTCCAGTTGATCGAAGAACGCGTTCAGAGTCTCCAGTCCTTCGTCAACACTTGACCCCACCGGGCAGTCCGACGATGCGGAGCACACTTTGATCCAGTTTTCGAGGGCGTCCTCGAACCCCTGCATCTGCAGTCGTTCAACGTCGTCAACACTGAGCGACGGGTCAAGTGCACCATCAAGCACCATACGTCCGACCTTGTCGGGGAACAGCTCAGCATACGTCGCTCCCAGGTAGGTACCGTATGAGTACCCCAGATAGGTCAGTTTGTCCTGTCCGAGGGCGGCTCGCGCCATATCAAAATCCTTGGCAGCTGAGATCGTGTCGACATGCTCGGCCAGGGAGCCGCTGTGTTCCTTGCATCCAGCTGCCAGCTTGGCGGATTCAGCCTTTAGATCCTCAACAATTTCCTGCGGCGTGGGCTCTTGAGTACTGTCGGATTGATCGGCCGGATCATCGGACATCGCGGCCGTTTCATCGCGTTCTTTGTCTGTCAGGCAGATGACCGGCGTGGACTGGCCGACTCCGCGCGGATCCAATGCCACGATGTCAAGGCGGTCCGCCAGATCCATCGACAGTCCCTGGCTCGCAATGTAGGGCAGGATCGAAGTTGCCGGACCACCGGGCCCACCGGGGTTATAGAACAATGCACCTTCGGATTGCGGTGCGCGGTGAATGGCCAATGCCAGTGCGATCACATCGCCGTCGAGCTGGTCCCAATCCAACGGTGCGTACAGTGCGCCGCATTCATATCCGTCTGATGACTGCTGCGATCCTTCCATCTGTTTGAGGTCGTCATCAGTGCAATCACGCCAGTTGACTTTCTGCTGGTAGAAGCCCTCAATGGTTGGTTCCGGCAGGCCACCCAAAGTGTCGCTGAACGTTGATCCCGAGGCGATGACCGTGCGACCATCTTCGCTGAGGGCTGACTGCTGGTGAGTGGCAGATCCACCGCTCTTGCGGTCGTGTCCAATGATCAGCACGGCACTGACAGTTGCCAGCGCAACGACGACCAGTATGGCGAGCAGAATTATCACGATGTTGCGTGAACGCGTTTTCATGGGTCAAGACTAACAATGATTCAGTTACCTACCCCCGTATGGAAGAGCGGGGCCTCCTGGTTCACGGGCAGTGTCGATGCGGTCGCGCACCCTCCGGCTGGACGCCACGCGCATCTAACGCAGCGCCACCACCATTGATTCCATTGCGAGCAGTGGATTCGCACCGTTGGTCAGTCTGGTGCGCGCCTGGTCAATCACGTCGATGCGTGCCAGGGTCTGCTCCGGACTGGAGGTGCGGGCGATACGCTCGATCACCTCCGCGACATCGTCATTCATCAGATCCTGATTCGCACCAAGCTGCAGCATGAGGACGTCGCGGTACACACTCATCACGTCCAGCAGGATCCGATCCAGCATGTCGGTCAGTGAGCGTTTCATGCGGCGGGTCTGGTTTTCACGCAGTTGACGCAGTTGTGAGCGCGCATGCGGCGTCATCTTGTCACCCTCGACCATGCCGAGCTGGTAGCGAAACTTGGCTTCTTCTTCCGTGTTGCGCTGCTCGGCAACCGTCTGCGTGTCACTCTTCGCCATCTCAACTAGGTCATGGGCGGCGACAGCGGCTTCACCGACTGAGGCAACGTGAATGGCGGCGCGGATGCGTTGACGGCGCTTGTCGCGTTCCTTGGGGTCACGCGCCAAGGCTTTTGCCCGCCCGATGTGGCACTGCGCTGCCCGCGCCGCCTCGCGCGCCACGTTCATATCCACGCCGAGCTGCCGGACCAGCAGACCAGCCACAGCGTCGACCGATGGGATGCGCAAGGACAATTGTCGGCAGCGTGACCTGACGGTGGTGATCATGTCTTCGGGGCTTGGTGCACACAGCACCCACACGGTGCGCTCGGGAGGCTCCTCGATAGCCTTGAGCAGGATATTCAACGAGAGTTCCTGAATGCGGTCCGCGTCTTCAATAACGATGACGCGCCAGCGGCCCTGCGAGGGCGCCACCTGGGCGCGCATGATGATGTCGCGCACCTGTTCTGCAGTAATAATGCTGGTTTCTGTGGCAACGCTGAGCACGTCAGCGTTGGTTCGAGCCATTGTTGTCACGCATCCTGGGCACGTGCCGCACCCGATTTCACTGCCTGTGCACTGCAGACACGCGGCAAATGCGAGCGCAGCGTTTGATCGCCCGGAGCCCGGCGGCCCTGTCACGAGCCATGCGTGGGTCATGGAGTGGGTGCTGCGATCACTGTTGCCCTCGACAATGCGGCGGGCGGCGCGGGCAGCTTCCTGCAACGTGGCGACGGCCTTTTCCTGACCGACAATGTCATCCCATACGCTCATCGCTCACCTGCCTCACAACGATACCGGCGCACAGGCCTCGTACAGGCGCTGATAGCCCCTGGTGGGCACACCGCTGCAACACGTCGGGCACATCACAGCAGTCCCTCGCTGTCACCTTCCCATAGCGTGCCCTGGGATTCTTTCAGCAAAGCCGCCACCATCGTGCCAGCCTGGTCCTCATCGCTTGTCTGCGATGCTGCATGCTCGGGCGCAGGCGAGTTCGGCTGGGGTGATTCGGTCGCAGACAGCTCGACCTGATCGTGCGCCTCATGATTGACGAGGAGACCCAGTGCGGGTCGAACGCGTTCCTCCAGCACGCCTCTGATTTCGCGGAACACTTCTTCAGGGGTGCCGACCGCGTCGATAACGACAATGCGGTCTGGGTAGCGATCTGCCAGGTGCAGGTATTCGTGGCGCACTCGCTCATGGAAGTCCATTGATTCACGCTCGATACGGTCAGCGGTGTGCGACGCCGTCCCTCGTCTGGCACCCACCTCGGGGGGCAAATCCAACAGCAATGTCAGATCCGGCGACAGGTCCTCCGTCGCCCATTTTGACAAGGCCAGTACCTCATCCACGCCCAGTTCGCGCGCAGCGCCCTGGTAGGCCACTGACGAGTCAATGAATCGGTCAGCCAGCACTACCTGACCGGCCGCAAGCGCGGGTCTGATCACGGTTGCTACATGGTAGGCGCGGTCAGCCGCATACAGCAGGGCTTCAGTACGCGGATCCACGTCTTCGGGTCCGTGCTGAATGAGCTGACGCAGCTGGTTACCCATGTCAGTTCCACCCGGTTCGCGGGTCACAAACGAGACGCATCCAGCCTGATCAAACCACTCTTTGACGTGTTCGATCTGGGTGGTTTTGCCTGCACCGTCACCGCCTTCGAAGGTGATGAACAGGCCGCGCCTGCGCCGCGAATCCCCGCTGGAAGTGCTCATGAGCCTATCTTTGCACGAGGCACCGGCATTTGCGTACATGCACGCTGTTCAGGCCGACGCACTACTGGTCGCCATCCGCAGATGAGGCGTTCTTCTTCGACGCTGAAGCCTTGGACGTGCCCGACGACTTCTTCGCACCAGTCCCGGCGCTCTTACGCGTCGTCTTCGCACTCTTCGTGGAGGCTTTCTTGCGGGTCGTCCTGGTGGTGCTCTTGCGTCCGCGTTTGGGAGCAGGCCCCTTGGCGCGTTTGTCAGCCAGCAGTTCAAAGGCGCGGGCTTCAGTCAGCGACTCGATCGATTCGGATCGCGGCACCGTCACATTGGTCTGACCGTCCGTGATGTACGGTCCGAACCTGCCGTCCTTGACCACCACTTTCTTCTCAGAGATCGGGTCAATACCGAATTCACGCAACGGCGGCCTGGCCGTGCGGCCACGGCGTGTCTTAGGCTGAGCGAACAGTGCCAGCGCCTCATCCAACGTGATCGTCAGCAACTGCTCTTCGCTTTCCAGTGAGCGCGAGTCACTCCCCTTCTTCAGGTACGGCCCATAGCGACCATTCTGAGCGGTGATCACTTCGCCATCTGCCGGATCAGCTCCCACTTCACGGGGCAACGACAACAGCATCAGTGCATCATCCAGTGTGATCGTCGCCAGATCCATCGACTTGAACAGGGAAGCCGTGCGCGGCTTCACCTTCTTCTTACGCGTCGATTTCGCAGCGTCGCCCTCGTCGGCGTCCTCAGGCAGAACTTCGGAAACGTAGGGGCCGAAGCGACCATTTTTCGCGATGAGCATATGCCCGCTGGCCGGGTCGATGCCGAGCTCACGGCCATCATCAGCTGCCTGAGTGAACAGTTCGGCAATCTTCGCCTCATCGAGCTCGTCAGGCGCAACGTCCGGCGGCACGTTGGCGCGCACATCGTCACTGTCGCGCTCCAGATACGGCCCGTAGCGCCCCACGCGCAGCGTCACGCCGTTGCCGTAGTCAATCGAGTTGATCGCCCGCGCATCGATATTGTCGCCCAGCGAGGCAACCTGGGTGCGTAGTCCTTCACGCTTCGACGAGGAAGACCCATCCGCCGCTGCGTCGGCCACTTCGTCACGCGGACCATCGACGCCACTGGCCGTCTCGGCCTCTGTCTGGCCTGCGCTGCTGCCGAGATAAAACTCCGTGAGGAACTGCGTCGAGTCCTCCTGCCCGCCCGCGATGCGGTCCAGGTCGGTTTCCATCGACGCCGTGAAATCGTAATCCACCAGGTCAGAGAGGTTTTCCTCCAGAAGGCGCGTGACGGAAAACGCCAGCCACGTAGGCACCAGGTACTGACCGCGGTGCGTGACGTAGCCGCGGTCTCCGATCGTCTGAATCGTTGCCGCATAGGTGGAGGGGCGGCCAATTCCCAGCTGCTCCATCATTTTCACCAGTGACGCTTCGGTGTAGCGCCCCGGTGGCTGGGTCTGATGGTCTTCGGCTTCAGCGTGGTGAACCGTGACAGTTTCGCCTTCCTCCACGGCAGGCAGCAGGGTTTCCGCTCCGCGCGCACCATCCTGCGAGCCAGACTGAGAACCGGACTGTGAAGCGGATGCTGCGTCAGCGGCGGGCTGTGACAGCGCCTGTTCATCGCGATCCTTGTCGCGGCCTTCCTGATAGGCCAGTCGATACCCGGGGAACGTGATCGTTGTACCAGACACGGACGAGGTCACTTCCCGCGCGCCCGTGCCATCTGGCAGCTCGAGCACATCGGTGAGCTGGCTGAGGACACGGATCGTGGAGGTATGCCCCGTCGCATCCGCCATCTGCGAGGAAATTGTGCGCTTCCAGATCAGGTCATACAGCGCCCACTGCTGGCGGCTCAACACCGAACGCACCTCATCGGGGGTGCGGAAATGGTCACCAGCAGGGCGGATCGCTTCGTGTGCTTCCTGCGCGCCTTTGGATTTCGTGCCGTAGATACGGGGCTTGTCCGGCACGACATCGCTGCCGTACAGTTCAGCTGCCTGGGCGCGCGCCGCACGGATTGCCTGGCTCGACAGCGCGGTCGAATCGGTACGCATATAGGTGATGTAACCGGACTCGTACAGGGACTGCGCCGTGCGCATCGTTGAGGACGCATTCCAGTGCAGCTTGCGGGAAGCTTCCTGCTGCAGGGTTGACGTCGTGAAAGGCGCAGCAGGGCGACGGCGGTACGGCTTCTTCGTGACGGATTCAATCGACGAGGGAGCCTCACGCAGACCGTCCGCCAGGCGGTCGGCTGCAGCCTCATCCAGCGCCACTGTCTGAGCTTTGCGAGCCTTGTCCGACAGCACACCCTCTTCGGAAAAATCAGTGCCAGTGGCTACAGGACGCCCATCGAGCGCGCTCACACGCGCCGTAAAGTCACCCTCGTCAGCCTGAATGAAGGCATCGATGGACCAGTAGTCCGCGCGGATAAACGCCATGCGGTCGCGTTCACGATCCACAATCAGGCGAGTTGCTACCGACTGGACGCGGCCGGCCGACAAAGATGGGCGGATTTTGCGCCACAACAACGGTGAGACTTCATAGCCGTAGAGGCGGTCAAGGATGCGTCGAGTCTCCTGCGCGTCAACCAGGTCGGTGTCAATATCGCGCGTGTTGTCCAGTGCGCGCTCAATAGCCTCGCGGGTGATTTCGTGGAACACCATGCGCTTGACGGGCACCTTCGGTTTGAGCACTTCCAGCAGGTGCCACGCGATGGCTTCACCCTCGCGGTCCTCATCAGTGGCCAGGTAGAGCTCGTCAGCATCCTTAAGGGCGCGCTTGAGTTCAGTGACACGCTTTTTCTTCTCAGGCGTCACCTGATAGTAAGGAGTAAAGCCGTCTTCAACGTTGACGGCGAAACGACCGTACGGGCCCTTCTTCATGGACACGGGCAGTTCGGACGGTTGAGGCAGGTCGCGGATATGACCGACCGAGGCTTCAACACGAAAGTCCGGCCCTAAATAAGATCCAATAGTGGCCGCCTTCGCCGGAGACTCGACGATGACTAACTTCGACGCGCCCATGTCCCTCCGTTCCTTCCTGCCTGTCCGTCATTTCGCCTTCCCGAGGGAAATTCACTTAGCCGCGAAATGTGGTTCGCTGATGACCATACAACGTTTAACCGGCATCTCGCTCACGGCGTGTCCTGTGAGCTGGTGCGCAATATGCCGAACTTGAGGAGGCGGATCACCTCCGGCGACAGGCGATTTCGCAGGTCGCAGGGGTCAAGTTCCATGAGCGCTGCGATCGCGGCAACGATCTGTCCCAGGGGCAGCTCGCCATCTGCAGCGCCCACCAGGCCGGCCAGTTCCGAACTCACCGAGGTTTTCAGTCCGACACCCCCGCCCTGCTGCAGCTCGATCACTTGCGGGTCGGCCTCACCGGGCGCAAAATAACGCACTTGGGTGACATCCGGGCTGCACACGGCGTGCAGGTCCCAGAGGAGGTCGGCGCTTCCGCCATCGGTGTTATCGCCCTCCACGCTGCCGCCATTGTCACCGCTGCCATAGATCTTGCCTCCGCCGGCGCGGGTGGCGACGAGCTGAATGATGTCGAGGCCTCGACGTATATCTCGCCCGGTTGGCACATGTCCGGTCGCCACCGCGTCACATTCCACGTATGCGGGCCGGCGCTGCGTCGCCCGATCCGGCTCATTCCCACTGGCACTGGATGGTGAGGCGGCCACGTCGTCCTCGTCAATCGAACTACCCCCGTCGGCGGAAGGACCCTTCTCAGCGAAATCCGGGCGGCGGCGAGCTGCAATGAGTCCCATGCCGATCGACTGGACGCCGGCCGCGGTGAAGTCAGCCAGCCAGTCGGCGTATCCGCGTTCGAACGTGTCGCGGGCGGTGAGCGTGCCGCCGGAATCTCGCAGCCACATTTCGACGTATTGGGCAGGTTCGAGGGAGTCTCGCTGAATCACCCACGCGTCCACGGGGAGGCCGTCGAACCAGCTTCTGGGGTGATCGGACCATGTGGCGGTGGAGTCAGAGTCGACCTCCCAATTTGCCAGCATCTGAATGGTGCCGCCCTCGGTCAGGTGGTCGGGTGCCTCGCGAATGATCTGCGCAATCAGGTGGTCTCGCTGCGCGCCGCCGTCGCGGTACTGCATCAATCCGGATGCGCGCACCGAATCGGGAGTGATGACGAATGGTGGGTTGGAGACGATCAGGTTGAAGCGCTCGCCGGCGACCGGCTCGAACAGGGATCCGCAGCGCACGTCAATGGCTACCTGATTCAGTGCGGCGTTGAAGCGGGTGATTTCACAGGCGCGTTCAGACAGGTCTGTCGCCACGACTCGGGTGCAGTGCGTGGCCAGGTAGAGTGCCTGAATGCCGCAGCCTGTGCCGACATCCAGTGCGCTGTCAACGGGTGTGCGGTCGGTCAGTGTCAGCAACGTTGTCGTTGCTCCGCCGATGCCGAGCACGTGGTCAGGAGCAAGCGGCCTGCCTGTTGTGGCCTCTCCCAGATCGGAGAGCACCCACCAGTGATGGTCGCCGTCCGGCAGCGTGGCGGCATGTGGGCGCAGGTCAAACAGCGCGCGCATCGGAGCGGCGGCTGACTCGACATCGCTGCTGGTATCACCGGCGTTCCCGGCGGGGTTGCCGGTCTCAGCGGCGTTCGCGTTCGTGTTCGCGTCGGCACCGCTGGTTTCGGCGGCATTCGCGCTCGCGCCGGCAGGTGCGATGAGGCCGAGCGCGCAGGCCCCAGCACTGCCCAGAGCCGGCAATGCCACATCGACGCGGTCATAGTCCACATCCATCCCCAGGATAAACAGCTGCGCCAACGTTGCGGCGGCTGCGGCGTTCCCGGCGGACTCACCATCAATCAGCCGCTGAAGCTCCACCATCGCCGGCACGCGCTGATCACGCATCAACGCATTCTGCGCCTGCTGGCTGAGCAGCGAGTCAACATAATCGACGGTGAAGTGAGCTGCTTCGAGGTCCCGGCGCAATGCCTCGATCAGATTGTCGTCGAGCGCAGGCGGTCGCGGCGACTTCGCAATGTCCGAGGGAGGGTGCGGCGGTTTCGTCGCGCCCGAGGGTGTCTGCGGCGGAATCTGCTGGCTGGCATCCGACACGTCATCTGTTCGCATGCACCTAGCCTACGCGGACGAGCCAACCTGAGGCCGTGAGGACGTCGCAGTTGCACATACCCCTAGATCTGAAGCCGTTTGATGCACATACCCCTAGTTTTAAGGCCGCTCAATGCACATACCCCTAGATAAACCTCGGATGTCATCGTCGGGGACTAGCCCGCGACCTCCTGACCTGCATGTTTAGAAATCGGGTGTTGTGGCGTGACGTTAGATCTAGGGGAATGTGCACACAGGGCCGACTTTCTAGGGGTATGTGCACGTATGGACGCCTCTTTTAGGGGTATGTGCACACGGGCACGAGTTCTTGGGGCATCGTGCACCTGCACTGGGGCGAACCTAAAGGGGAATCAGGGACGGGCAGCCCGTCTCACCATGCGCCTGGCAGGCAACAGTGCTGCCCTAATTAGCTAGGGAGCGATCACCGATCCAAGCCATGAACAGTGGTGTATCGGTCTGCGTGTCCGAAATGATCGCTACGCATGGACGATTGAAGGTGAGCATCGGGGGTGGAGGCGGTGCCGTGTCCCCTGTGGCGTGTTCGGTGACGACCGCGGCAACCGTACCTTCCTCCTTAATGATCAGATGGCCCTGTTGGACGAACTGCTGGAGATTCAACGCAGGTCCAGTATCGGCAGAGGAACCGAATCCGGAGTAATCCCCCTCTGCGAGGCCCTCAGGCGCGCCCATATCCGTCACGACATCCAGCAAGCTGACCGAGGAGGTGAAGTTCACTTTCGGCACTGACACTTCCACTTCGTCAGCGGCGGTTTGACTCAGTGCCTGCAACGCATCATGGACACTGGTGGGGCTGACCGTCGTCCCTTCGTGTGGCATCAGCAGATGCAAAGCCAGGTCCTCCTGAGCTGATGGTGACTGCAAGTCCAGGTCGGTGACATCCGTTTTCCACTGTGACGTGACGGCATCTTTCCACGTGGGGTTGGGCGTGAACTGATCATCAAACACCATGCGCATAGATCGGCCAACCAAGGGGGTATCAGCAACTTTCCCTCCCGCGACCTTCGACACGTCGCCTTTCCATCGATCCCACAGCCCCCACGATGCGGAAAACCGGTTGGCCGCCTCATCGGCACTCATGCCCATCAGTCTTTCGTACTCAGCGCGCGTGTCACCCTGCGCGCCCAGCGCAATCTGGGCCATCGCGGTGGCTGTGCCGACCGGAGATGTCAGCGCGGTTTCTCCAACTGCCGCACCATCTGACGTGGTATCTGCCGAGCTATTCGTCGCATCTGCGCTATTGGCACCGGCACCGCTTTCCGAGCCGTCCGTGCTGCCCGCCTTCATCGCACTGGCGAGGGTGGACAGCCTCATCGCGTACATTGAGGCGCGGGCCTGATCATCAAGCGCGTCAAAAGATCCGGCTGCCAGCGGGCCGACCTCGATGTCCACTGCTATCGGTTCGCCCTAATCCACAACGGTGCCGATGGGAGGCTGCCCATCGTCTGTGTCGACAGGATCTGCTCCGGACTGGCCGGTCCGGCCGGACTGGGTCCCGCCGCCCATCGTGCATCCAGCCACAAGCATCGCACTCCCGATACAACCGCACACAACGCGCCCCAATGGGGACACACCTCAAAACCTTTATCCATATTCCATAGATTATGAGGGGGTGACACATCCCACAACCCTCGTTACATAAATGAATACCCACCGTTGCCAAGACGTGACGTCTTTATCGTCTGCCACGATCATCCAGTACCAAGGCCCCAACGCCTCAGCGCACCTATACCCCATGAGCTGAGCGGTACCACGATACGGTCATCCGCACAGGCTTCGACCTCCCCTCGCAAATTCTCACTTCAGCGGCTATACGTGCCACACTAGGAGCTGACATTTTTCAGGCGGTGCGCTCGCCCTCCAGACAGCCTGCAGCATCGCAGCTTTGGCAGCAAGGAGGCTCATCGTGCGCGCACTTCGCAAAATGGCACAGGCACCAGGTTTGGAGCTGTGCGACATCCCCGAACCGGCAGTCGGCCCGAGTGAAGTCAAAATTAAAGTGCAGCGCGCAGGCCTGTGCGGCACGGATGTTCACCTGTTCAACTGGGATGGCGGAGCCCCCGGATCCCTCACCCCACCGCAGACGCTGGGGCACGAGTTTTTCGGGGAGATCGTCGAAATTGGCGAGGGTGTCGCTGCCGGATTCGGCTGCGACGAGCTACATCCCGGACAGCACGTATCAGTGGAGGGGCACATCGTGTGCGGCAGGTGCCGTAACTGCCGCGCGGGCCGCAAGCAGATGTGTCTGCGCACAGTCGGCATCGGCGTGAACCGCGACGGTGGTTTCGCTGACTACGTGGTGGTGCCGGCGTCAAACGTGTGGGTTCAGCCCGACCTCATCGACCCGGAGCTCGGCGCACTTTTTGATCCGTTTGGGAACGCTGTCCACACCTGTCAGCAGGTGGAAATGACTGGTCAGGATGTACTGATTACGGGTGCAGGCCCTATCGGGATCATGTGCGTGGCGATCGCCCGACACGCGGGTGCGCGCCACGTCGTCATCACCGACGTTCAGGAGGAACGCCTGGACATGGCGCGCTCGGTAGGGGCGGACGCCGTGGTCAACATTACGCGCCGCACGGTTCCAGATGTGATGGCTGAACTGGGCATTCGTGAGGGTTTCGACGTGGGAATCGAGATGTCGGGAGCTCCCGGCGGGCTGACCACGTTGATCGACTGCTGCACCCATGGTGCAACACTGGCACTGCTCGGCTTGCCGAAAGGCGCCTTCCCCGTGGACTGGGGCAAGGTCATCACCCGCATGTTCACCATTAAAGGGGTGTATGGACGCCAGATGTTCGACACGTGGTACCTGGCGACGTTCATGATGGAATCGTCCGAGAAGCTGCGCGAATCTGTTCGTTCCATCATCACGCACCGATTCGCCCCTGAGCAGTGGGAGGATGCGTTCGAAGCCGCAGCCAGCGGCACGGCAGGTAAAGTCATTATCGATTGGGAGAAATAAAGATCCGAAGGGGCATTTCACAATGGACACACTCAGCGAACGGCTGACAGCTCACCTCGATCAGATTCGCCAGCAGGGACTGTATAAGGAGGAGCGCGAAATCCTGGGTCGCCAGGGCTCCCACGTTGACACCAACTCCGGGCAGGCGCTCAACTTCTGTGCCAACAATTACCTGGGACTGGCAGGGGATCAGAGACTTGTCGATGCAGCGAAGGAAGCGCTTGACCGGTGGGGTTTCGGAATGTCATCGGTGCGTTTCATCTGCGGTACTCAGGATCAGCACAGTGCGCTGGAGCGCGAGATCGCTCAGTTTCTCCGCATGGATGACTCCATCCTGTTTTCGTCGTGTTTTGATGCCAACGGCGGAATTTTCGGCGCCCTTCTGGGTCCCGATGACGCCATCGTGTCTGACGAGCTCAACCATGCGTCACTGATTGACGGTATTCGCCTGTGCAAGGCCACCCGCTTCCGCTACCGCAATGCCGACATCGAGGATCTGCGTCGCCAGCTCCAGGCAGCTCGAGACAAGAAGTGCGATCAGGTCCTCATCGTCACTGACGGTGTCTTCTCGATGGACGGCTCGTACGCTCCCCTTGAACAGATCTGCGATCTGGCAGAGGAGTTTCACGCCCTCGTCATGGTGGATGATTCGCACGCGACAGGGTTCGTCGGTCAGCACGGTCGGGGAACTCCTGAGTACTGCGGTGTGGAGGGTCGGGTGGATATTCTGACCGGCACACTCGGCAAGGCGCTGGGTGGCGCTTCGGGTGGGTATGTCGCTGGCCCGCAGGCCATTGTGGACACCCTGCGTCAGCAGGCTCGACCGTACCTGTTCTCCAACACGTTGGCTCCCGTTGTTGTGGCCGGGTCGCGTAAGGCTTTGGAACTGGCCGCCCAGGCTGACGATGCGCGCGCTCACCTGAAGGAGATGTCGGCACTGTTCCGCTCTCTCATGGAGGACGCCGGATTTGATGTCCTGCCCGGTTCGCATCCGATTCATGCCGTGATGTTCCGTGGAGATGATGGAGCGGCGTTGGCCGTCAAAATTGCGGCCCGCATGTTGGAGCTGGGTGTGTATGTCACGGCGTTCAGTTTCCCTGTGGTTCCGCGGGGGCTGGCACGTATTCGCGTGCAGCTGTCGGCCGCGCACAGCGAGGACGATGTACGCGCGTGTGTCAAGGCATTCATTGATGCACGTGAGAGCGTTATTGGGTAGGCAGCTGATGTCGGACTGACAGAGTGGACGAGGGTGACCAGTAATTACCTCATATAAGTCATGCGAAAAGATTCGAAGGCCGATACCCTAAAGAAGAAGCATCTAGGGCTTAAGGCCCGGATGTGTGGCAAATCGCCTCGTCTAGAGCTAAGGAGCTGCCATGCCGACTTATACACTGCCTGATCTTCCGTACGACTACTCCGCGCTGGAACCGCACATTTCCGGCAAGATTATGGAGCTGCACCACGACAAGCATCACAACACATATGTGACCGGCGCTAACACCGCCCTCGAAAAGCTTGCCGAAGCGCAGGAGAAGGGCGACTTCCCCACGATCAACAAGCTGGAGAAGGATCTGGCGTTCAACCTCGGTGGCCACACCAACCACTCGATTTTCTGGAAGAACATGTCTCCGGACGGCGGCGGCGAGCCTGAAGGCGAGCTGGCTGAAGCCATCAAGGAATTCTTCACTTCTTTCGACGCATTCAAGGGACAGTTCACCGCAGCTGCGACCGGTCTGCAGGGTTCCGGCTGGGCAGTGCTCGCATGGGACACAATTGCGGAGCGCCTGGTGACGTTCCAGCTGTTTGATCAGCATCAGAATGTGCCCGTTGCGACGGTCCCGCTGCTCATGCTGGACATGTGGGAACATGCCTTCTACCTAGATTACCTGAACGTCAAGGCTGACTACGTCAAGGCGTGGTGGAATCTGGTGAACTGGCAGGATGTCAGCGAGCGCCTGGAGCGCGCTCGCGGTTTCAAGGGTCTGGTTGTAGCCTGACTTTCCGCTAACTGAATGCTCCGCGACAGCGCGGCGCACCACTGACCAAAGGTGCTCCGAAGTTTCATGCTTCGGAGCACCTTCTTTTTGCGGTTCACAGGCAGTGTGGCTCCTCGCCTGAAAGACGAGGAGCCACACTCTGCAGATCACCTGTGGCGGTGAACCGAATCGTTTACTAACGTCGACGACGCGCCAAGATCATGGTCGACGCACCTGCAAGCAGCGCGAGAGCCGCTGCAGCACCGCTCATCCCAAGATCAGCACCGGTACGTGCCAGTCCCTTCCTGTCGGCAGCGGGCTTGACTGTGATGACCTGGTCAACCTTCGTCAACGTGACCTGGAAGGTATCAAGCACCTTGCCGTCCCTGTCCAGCACAGTCACGGTAATGACATCACCGACGCGCGCACCGGAATTCGGGGTTACGGTGATGTTGCCATTGTCGTTGATAACAGCCGTTCCCGGTCCCTTGACCTGGACAATGGCACCATCGGCGACCGGGCCACCGTGGTTGGGAACAACGACAGGCTTGTCAGCAGGAGTTGTCACATCATCCCAGTTTGGTGCTGCCGGGCATGCAGCAGCGGCGATGTCGAATGTCCATTCGGTCTGGACCGGTTCGCCCGTGGTTTCATCCTTCTTCACGATGTAGAGAACAGGGTCAGCCAATTTAGCCGTCACCTTCATAAACTGGCCTTTTTCGTCCGGCTCACCCTTCGCATTAACGCGGGTCTCCTCGTAATTCCACACCGGATTGTCAGGATCCTCCGCCTTTGGCAGGTTAACGGTCGCTTCTTCACCGCACTTGTCCGGTTGGGTGGTGGTCGGTTTCTCAGGCGCAACTTCCTTCACATTGGACTTGACGTATACAGTCCACCCAGTCAGATCGTCGCCTTCGACCTTTTCAATCTCGTAGCGACCATTTGCGTTCACAACGCCGCCCGTGTCAGCAAACTTCGCATTCAACGCGTAGGTCTTGATGCGACCCGTATAAGGGCTGAAAATGTCGAGATCATTCCCGGAAGCTGCTCTGGTAATGGGCGTCTGAGTACGATCAGCATTGTATTCCGCGCTCGGATGGTGAACTGCGTTGCCCTTGAAGTTGTAGGTATTGACAGTTTTCTGGCGGCTTTTTCCTTTGAAGTTTTCTTCAGTCTTACCTTTATAGGTACGATTCAGTCCGATCTTGACCGATACACCATCCGCATCTTCGGGGTGAATGACGCCTTCAGTCAGAACGAATTCAAAGTCGGTGTTCGCCTGCTGAAAGATCGAAATATCGTCGACGTTGGTGCCAGCCACGGTCGAGTGGGACGTGGCAAGATCACGCGCAAATCCTTCTTCGTCATTCATGACGTGATAACACGCATCGATATGCACATCTACATAATCCGTACCGTCAACGGTGCGAGTTGACGGCGTCTTCACGACATACGACGACTTCTCGCCATACGTCACTTGAACATCTGCCCACTCATAAGCAGGAATTTGCTTCTCAGCCGCATCCGGACTCGTCTTGCCGTAGAGAGTGCAGTACATCCTCATCTTTTTGGAAATACCCGTACGCGATTGGTCGTACGTCCATCCCGGATTGCTGTCATACGTCTTCCATTTGAAGTTCAGCGTATAACTGCTCTCAGGCGGTTCTTCAGCTGCCTGTGCCACACTTGTCATGCCCTGCACACCTGCGACCAGCGCGAAGGCTGCAAGTGCGCTCAGTGATGCCCTCGTTTTCATTCTCACAGTAGCGAGTCCCTTCTCACACCAGATTGATGGTTAGGAGCATTTTACATTCCCAGTCCACAAAACCCAACACTTTGGTAGAAATGGCCCTCTCGCCAGAGCACCGAGGGCCGCTCGAATGGCCGTGTTCGACTAATGAGTGTAGCGGCATCGTTGCGTAGATCGTACGGGGAGGGATGCGCCACGGCCTGGTTCTTCGGGTGATGTGTGCACGTTGCCCTCACTCTTAGGCTCTGTGGTGCACAATCCCCTCAATCTTAGGGCGGCGTGTGCACGAACCCCCTGATCAACAGTGGATGGGGGCGCCCTCGTCAATTGCCATGCGGGGTGCGGGCGTGTACTGACAGACCTGGCCCCTGCCGACTCGCAGGAGAGGGCAGGAGCCAAAGAAGGGTTAATTGCCAAAACGTGGTGCTCCGGTTGAGTGTTTCGGCTTGCCAGGTCGGCGTTTCCTGGTGAACTTATGTTTTTCGGGGTTAAGTCGTGATGATTCTTGATTTCTTGTGTTGATTATGATTGGTGAGGAAATCCCGTCAGACTCGGCTGTGCCCGGTGTGCAGTCAGCCGATAAAGAAGAACTGTAAGACCGCTGCTGGCGGCGTGACACTGTTCGTTTTGTCGTGGCCGCTGTCTCGATTGCCTTGTCGCTGTGTCTGTGTGGCTAGCAGTGAGGGTGTCAGGGGATTCTATCGAAGTCACGACAGCGGCAATCTATCGGGTGATTTTATTTTGGAAGTACCACGTAGGTACCACGCGGGCGATTCTCTGAACCGCCAACCCTGACTTTTCGTTGGTATCTTGCGGTTCTTAATGGCGGTAGCGCTGGGATTCGAACCCAGGGTGGCTTATCACCACACAGCATTTCGAGTGCTGCACCTTCGGCCGCTCGGACACGCTACCTCGGCCAGTCAGATTACACGAAATCCGTCGACCAACGCTACTTCAGCAGCGATCTGGCGGCTAACCGTGGCCAAAAACACGTTGCCGGGTGCCCGTCGTCAGGATCGTTTGCGACCTCGCAGGCGCACTCCTTTCGGGAGCAGATTCTCACCAGGCGATGCGGGCGGCACTGTCGTATCAGGGCCGTTCGGCGTCTTCCTCGTTGATGATGAGCGGGAGGCCGGCGGGAGTGCGGCAGCGGCGGCCGAGTGTGACGTGACTCGTGGGGAGCGACCTTCATGAAGCGCATCTGAGCGCTTCTCGAAGAAGAATCCTTTGAGCTGGACTTCCACTTCCTGGCGCAGAACTCCGCCGATCACTTCCACTGTGCGGTTCAGACGAGCGTCACGCACGACGTCGCGGAGCGAACCGGCAGCTCCGGCCTTGTCGTCCCACGCGCCGAATACCAGGCGGTCGACGCGCGAGTTGACCACCGCTCCGGCGCACATCGTGCAAGGCTCGAGGGTCACAACCAGGGTGCATCCCGCAAGGTTCCATGTGCCCATCGCGAGGCCGGCCTGACGCAGCGCCACAATTTCAGCGTGAGCACTGGGATCGTGGGTCGTTTCCCGCTGGTTCCAGCCTGACCCTATGACCGTGCCGTGCGGGTCCAGGACCACCGCTCCGACAGGGACATCGCCCGCTTCGCGGGCACGGTTCGCCAGAAACAGTGCGCGTCCCATCGCCTGGGACCATGATTCGTCGACCGTCACGAGGTAAGCCTACCGCGCCAGCGGAGAAGGACAACAGTAACGACTCGATCGCCTCAGGCATGTCCGGCGCGGTACGCTTGAACCATGCACCTACATGTCGCTGATCATCCGCTGATTGACCACAAGCTCACTGTTCTTCGAGACAGCCGCACTCCGTCGGCAACATTCCGCCAGCTCGTTGACGAACTCGTCACCCTGCTGGCCTACGAGGCAACACGTCACGTTGCCGTGAAAGATATCGAAATTGAGACTCCCGTGTGTCCCACCGTTGGGGCACGACTGTCCGATCCACGTCCGATTGTCGTTCCCGTCCTACGTGCAGGCCTCGGAATGCTCGACGGGATGACTCGCCTGCTGCCCACCGCCGAGGTTGGGTTCCTGGGTATGAAGCGTGACGAGGATACGCTTCAGGTTGAAACCTATGCGAATCGGCTGCCGGACGACCTGTCGGGCCGTCAGTGCTTTATTCTGGATCCCATGCTCGCCACCGGCCACACGATGGTAGCCGCGACGAACTACCTGCTGGAACGCGGCGCCCGTGATGTGACGTGCGTATGCATTCTGGGGGCGCCAGAAGGCATTCATGAGGTGGAAAAAGCCGTGGGTGATCGCGCTGATGTCACCGTTGTACTCGCCGCCGTTGATGAGGGCTTGAACGAGAAGTCCTACATCGTACCCGGCCTGGGCGATGCCGGCGACCGCCTGTACGGCATCATCGACTAAGGAAAATGTACTGATGGGGGCGGCACACTTCCGTTCGCGAAGGGCGCCGCCCCATCTGTTATGAAGTTTCTCCCTTGAGTGGCAGCTACCGCGTAAAGCAGTGGCTGCCGTTACTATCAGGAGGACAGCCCTATCTGGCACTGCTCAGCACACTGTCTGGAGCAGTGCCAGCAAGCTGCTTAGAACGCGGGAAGGACGGTGCCGTCTGACCAGTTCTCTTCGAAGAAGGTGCGGACCTCGTCGGAGTGCAGCAGCTCGTCAAGCTTCTTCACACCTTCGAGCTTGTCACCAGACAGATCTTTCTTCCACACGAGCAAGTTGGTGTACGGGCTTCCCTTACCCTGCTCGGCAACCAGTGCGTCACCATTGATGGTCAGGCCACCTTCCTGCGCGAAGTTACCGTTGATCACGGCGATGTCAACGTCAGACAGTGAACGTACCAGCTGTGCGCCTTCGGCTTCAAAGAACTCGAAGTTCTTGAGCTTTTCAACAGAGTTGATGTTGGCTGCCTCGTCACCCTCGGCAATCTTGACGAATCCGTTGGCTTCAAGCAGTTCGAGTGCACGACGCTGGTTGGTCACATCAGAGATGATGCCGATCTTGCCGCCATCGGGGAAATCCTTCAGGTCCTTGATCTTCTCGGAGAAGATACCGAGCGGCTCGATGTGGACGCCCTCGCCCTGGTCGAACTCATAGCCGAATTCCTTGACCTGGTCATCCAGGAAGTTCGGGGTCTGGTAGAAGTTCGCATCCAGGTCACCGCTGTTCAGCGCAACGTTCGGCTGATGGTAGTCGGTGTACTCGACGATCTCCAGGTTAATGCCAGCTTCAGCAGCCAGGTTGTCCTGAATAAAGTGCAGGACTTTGGCGTGAGGTGAAGGGCTGGCGCCGACGGTCAGGTTGATGACGTCACCGCTTGCGCCGCCTGCTTCGCCTGATGCTGCTGCGTCAGCCGAGCCGCTGGTGGCTGATTCCGTTGAGTTGCCGCCGCAGCCTGCCAGCGCGAAGGATGCTGCCAGGCCGCACACTGCGAGGGCCTTGAAAGAGCGTGTGTTCAGATGAGATAGACGCATGAGAGTTTCTCCAATCATGTTGCCGGTCTGTCGATGCAAACCGTTTCTATATTCGGAATGGTCAAGTTTTCAGGTTTTTTCAATTGCGCTGAAGCATGTGAGATGAACGAGGGCGACCTTCCCGTTGATGCAATGCACTCCTCATGTTGCAGGCGTATTGCGGATCAGATGCGACGGGTGCCGCGCATGAAATCTGATGCGGGCAGTGCCCGCGGTGTGTGCCGGCTGGTAGTGCCTCAGCGGTGGTCCACCAGCCGGCTGATCATGTCACCCATCATCTGGATCACCTGGACGATGATGATGATCGCAACGACTGCGCACAGCATGACGTCGGGCATGAATTGGTTGTAGCCGTAGTTGATGGCCAGCTTTCCAAGGCCACCGGCACCGACCGCTCCGGCCATTGCCGAGTAGCCGATCAACGTGATCGCCAGGACTGTCACCGACTGGATCAGGGCAGGCAGAGCTTCGCGAACCTGGACACCCCAGTAGATGCGCTGGTTGGATGCGCCCATCATTTGGGCTGCTTCAATCTTGCCGCGTGAAACGGCCAGCACGTTTGTTTCCACCAGTCGTGCAAAGAACGGGATGGCACCAATAATCAGGGACGGCATCGCGGCTTTCCAGCCGAGCGTGGTTCCCACCAGGAACCTGGTCAGCGGCACAATCGCGATCAGCAGGATGATGAATGGGAATGAGCGGCCGACGTTGACGATCACGCCGAGGATCTGGTGCACGATGCGGTTGGGCGTGAGCCCGTGGCGCGACGTGTTGACGACCAGCAGGCCAAGCGGCAAACCGAAGATCACGGTCACCAGTGTGGCGACGCCGGTCATCACGAGTGTTTCCCACACTGCCGGCAGGAACTGCTTGGTCAGTGCCGGGTTGTCACCCCAGGTGGGTTTGTCTGCTGCAATCGACATCATGGCGGACTGAAATTGTGCAACACCGATGTGGGCAGCAAGCAGTACATGATTCATGATCATGCCAGCCTTTCAGTCGCGTAGATACCTTGGTCATGAAGCTGTTGAAGGATCTGCTGAGTGTGGTAGCGCGGCACTGACAGCGCCAGGCGTCCCACCTGTGTTGATCCGATGGACTCGAAAACCCCTGCGGTCACGTCGGCACCCATCGACGCGCTCATGTTGAGCACGCTGGCACCGGTGGGCACACCGGGGCTTGAAGTGAAAATCAGGTCCAGCAGCGCGCGGTCTTCCGGGATCACGGCATCGTCCACGTTCGGCAAGGGGACCAGTTCCTGAGCCAACGGCGAGGACGGATCCTTCATGATCTCTTCGATCGTTCCACTCTGGAGGACGCCGCCGTGGTTGAGCAGTGTCACCGAGTCACAGATTTCGCGTACAACCGCCATTTCATGCGTGATGATCACAATCGTCACACCCAGTGAGTCGCGCAGGTCGCGCAGCAGATCGAGGATCTGGCCGGTTGAGTCCTGATCGAGTGCGGAGGTCGGCTCATCACATAGCAGCACTGCCGGAGTTCCAGCCAGGCCGCGCGCAATGCCGACGCGTTGCCGCTGGCCCCCTGACAGTTGCGACGGATAGGAGCCGCCGCGTCCCTGCAGCCCCACCATGGTCAGGAGTTCTTCAACGCGCTCGTCGATTTCTTTCTTCGGGCGACGCGCAATCTGCAGCGGGTATGCAATGTTTTCTGCCGCCGTGCGCGCATCGAGCAGGTTGGCTGCCTGAAACACCATGCCGAAGTTCCGGCGAGCCTGACGCAGTTTCGCTCCGCGCAGCTGAGTCATGTCAACGTCGTTGACCACGATTTCACCACTGGTTGGGCGTTCGAGGGCGGTCAGACAGCGGATCAGTGTGGATTTTCCGGCCCCCGATTGACCCACGATTCCGTGAATCGAGCCCGCATCGACGTGCAGCGTCACGTCATCAAGTGCGACAACGTCATTCCCGCCGCGCAAGTGATACACCTTGCGTACGTCGTGAAGGTCAATCATGGTTCCTCCATCGGTCCTGGCGGAAGCACCCTCTCCGTGACCGGGGGTTGCTGCAGCGTCATCGAGCCAGGTCTCTTAGCTGCTCTGGATGGTCGATCACTACTTTAAAGTGTCGGCGCGTTTAGAGCAAACGGCGCGGCCCAGTCGTGACCATATTCACCCGCCTGCACTCACCGTGGCCAGAGCAAACATCGCAATCGAAGCAGCAGCCGCCCCCACAATGACAGCCACCACGCATAGCGCCCACACACCGACCAGCAGGCTCGCACCAAGGGCCGTGCGGTGGCTTCGCAGCACTTCACACACATCAACGACGGCGGTGGAAAACGTCGTGAACGCACCGAGGAACCCCACGCCGATCACCGTCCACCAGTGCGGCCATGTCGTCAGAAACGTGAATGCGCCGGCCAGCAGGCATCCGATCACGTTGACCGCCGCGATTCCACATAGTGGACGCAGGAGCTGGGCGCGCGAGCCGGGCACGTGCCGTGTTATTGACGAGGCAGACGTCGGCGCGTTCAGTCGCCGCGTGATTGCTCCCGACAGCAGCCACCGACAGGTGGCCCCACACCCGCCGGCAAGGGCGGTGAGTATCCACATCAGCGCGCTCATGGCCGCGCCTTTTTTCCGAGCCACCAGCCGGCAGTGGCGACACCTACCCCCAGGACAAGCAGGCCGAGGGTAATGGCACTGCCAGCAAGGATTCTGCCCATCGCGCCCGTCGTGGTGTCGAGCGGAGGACTGTGGACGAATGTGACTGCGCCAAGCATCATGGTCGAATATGTAGTCAGCGCCCCGCACATACCGGTGCCGATCAGAAGGTTGACGCGAGCGCTCAGCCACCGGCCCGAGCCTGCGCAAAAACCGAGGATAAGCGCGCCCGCAAGATTGCACGCAATGGTCGACCACGCCAGCACCAGCGCCGATGAGGCGGGATGTGCCGCCGCAATATGGTCAAGACTTGCGCGGACGAGGGTACCGATCATGCCACCGAGGAACACGCACGCAATGTCAGCCAGGCGTGCGCGCGAAAGTGCAGGCGTGCGCCGCGAATGGGACTGGTCATCAGAGGCGGTGTGCGCGGATTCCACACGGTCATCCTAACGCCACGCGTGCCATCATGCCGGCGCGGTAGGGTGAAGTAACCGAGGTAAGGAAGCCAACCATGACACGCGTTTTTTCCAGACGCCAGGTTCGCACCTGGTTCGCAGGGGCCGCATCAGGAGCACTGGCATTCACGCTTGTGGCCTGCTCGCCGGACACGGGCGGCAGCGGCGAAGACTCTGGAGCCTCCAGCCAGTCATCCGCCCCTGCCGCCGAACGATCAGACGGCGCGCAATCCGGTGCGCAATCTGATGAGGCAGATGGGGACTCCCTCGCCAATGAAGCTGAGTTAACGGAAGAGCAGGTGGACGCTGCAGTTGCCGCACCATTGTCTGACGGTCGCACCCTCAAGAACGTTCCCGAGGGTGAGGGCGGTGACGGCGCTGACACCAAGGCGGACCCGACCGGCGCGGCTGAAAGTGATCTGCCACCCGAGGCGATAGAGCCGACTGCGTGCGCGTCGATCCTGTGGCGGCCTCATACTTTCGGAGCTCTGAGCGCCCAATGGCCCCACCGCAGTCTGTATCTTCCGCAGGAAGGCGACGAGCAGGCAGCCGATATGAAGGGGGTTTTCGTTGCTGTCGCACCGTCGGGTGACGAGGCAGCAGAAGCAGTGACTGCCGTTGAGGATCTGGCGGCGCAGTGCTCGCAGTACACGGTCATGATTGGTGGTGGGGCGCCTACGACGCTGGCGTTGTCCAACTGGGATGATGCGGCGATCTCACAGGGATGGGTGCTGGAAACCAGTACGCAGGCTGAGGCGACGGAGCGTGAGGTGACCGTCGGGGCACGCGTTGCCAACGTGCTCATTTCGGTAGGTCCGCAGCCGGCGGATCGTCTCGATGAGGCGAAAGCGCTTGTCAGTCAGATCGCCGGGCAGTTGACGAACCAGTAACGGAGCCTGATGCGTCAGGCTCGGGTCGCCTCGCGCGCGATGCTGTGGATTCGGCTCGTGCCCCGAGTGTGTAGTCGAGGTGAGTTCGCCCCCAATGAAGCCCGCCCTCAATCAAAGGAGAACTATGACTGACATGACGGCAGATTCGACTCCCCTGATGACCGAACGCCTCAGCCTGCGGCCACCACAGGACGCAGACGTTGACGCTGTCTTTAAGATTCACTCGGACCCGCTGACCTACAGACATCGACCGGAGCTCACGATGAAAGACCGTGACGAGGCCGTGGAACTGACGTCCGCGTGGCAACAGGATTGGCGCCAGCACGGCATCGGTTACTTTGTCGTGTTGACTTACGGAGGTGAAACTATCGGTTTCATTGGCGTGCGACATGCGGTCGAGGGTGACGAGACGGTCCTGAATCTCTACTACCGCTTCGCGTCACAGGCGCAGGGCAAGGGGTACGCGACCGAAGCTGCCAGTGCCGCACTCGAATGGGCACGCGACCGCCACCCACAGCTCCCGATCGTGGCGATTATCGACCCCGCAAACACAGCCTCGGCTCGACTTGCTGAAAAGCTCGGACTGCGCCTGGTCCCCGGTGCCGGGGAGGCGGGAGATCATGAAGTCTACCGGCTCCAAGGCTGAGCGAAAGGGACTGTCCCGCAATGAGGGGTCTGACAGCAGGGCCCGATGGCGTTTGAACGATGGCCTGGGACACCGCTGCAGCGCCCGAATGCGCCTATATAGAGGTACGACAACCAGTCCGCCACCCTAGATATAGGGGCGACACGCCGAAGAAACGCAACACGCCTACTAGATATATGGATTGCGCACCACGCTGGGATTCCATCTATCCACAGGCCCGCCCGGAGTTTAAGCTGTCAGATACAGGCCCGCCGATCGCTGTCCACAGCCTGTCCACAGCGCGATGCACACCATCAGTCAGACACAACATGTAGTGGTCACTTGCACTTGGCGCCACAAGGTGTAGTGTTAATACATCAACGGAGCCACTACGGCTCGGGGCATCAAGCAGGCGCGCAGGACGCGCACCGAACCTGACGATCCCCACCACCTCACAGAGCGCATAGAAGAAAAAGGAGCATCCCATGACCATCACCGTGTACTCGAAGCCGATGTGCGTGCAGTGTGATGCGACCTACCGTGCGCTCGGCAAGCAGGGCCTGGAATACACCTCGATCGACGTGACGCAGGATCCCGAAGCACTCGAATACATTAAGGGACTGGGCTACCAGCAGGCACCCGTTGTGATCGCCGGCGAGGACCACTGGAGCGGCTACCGCCCCGACCGCATCAAAGCTGCTGCGGCAATGGCTGCCGAGGCTGCACCGCTGCGGGTCGCCCAAGCCTGATCACCGCGTGAAGCCCGGCCACCTCGCAGGTGTCGGGCTTTTCCCATGCACAGGTCAGACGCGGAAGGCACGACCGACGGTTCACACCATCCACGGCGCATGCCTCCCTCGGCCCGCAGGCTCACACACTTAACCGGCTCTCACGTCCATATAAGGAGATTCCTCAGTCATGGTGGAGATCGTCTACTTTTCGTCGGCGACGGGGAACACGCGCCGTTTCGTCGAAAAACTGGGCTATCCGGCGCACCGCATCCCTCTTCACCCGCATGATGAATTCCTGCACGTTCACACCGACTTCATTCTGATCACCCCTACCTACGGCGGGGGAAATATCAAAGGAGCTGTGCCCAAACAGGTCATCAAGTTCCTCAACGATGCCACCAATCGCTCATATTGCCGGGGAGTGATCTCTTCAGGCAACACCAATTTCGGACCGGCGTACTGCTTGGCGGGCGATATCATCTCTGCAAAGCTACACGTTCCCCATATGTATAAGTTCGAGCTTCTCGGCACGTCCGAGGATGTCTCCCGAGTCCGCGAAGGATTGAAGGAATTTTGGTCGAAAATCTCACCGACACCGGCCCAGAAGAGTTGAGCACTGACCTCGACTACCATGCGCTGAATGCCCAGCTCAACCTGTATGACGAGAACGGCAAGATTCAGTTCGAAGCGGACCGTCAGGCGGCTCGCCAGTACTTTCTCCAGCACGTCAACAAGAACACCGTGTTCTTCCACGACCTCGAAGAAAAACTCGAGTACCTGGTGCGCGAAGGCTACTACGAGGGCGACGTGCTCGAGCAGTACGAGCCTCAGGACATCAAGGACCTGTACAAGCAGGCCTACGCCTACAAGTTCCGCTTTCAAACGTTCCTGGGCGCATTCAAGTACTACACGTCGTACACGCTGAAAACATTCGACGGCAAACGGTACCTGGAACGCTTCGAGGATCGCGTTGTCATCGTGGCAATGTACCTGGCGCGCGGCGACATCGAACTGGCACGCAAGCTCATCGACGAGATCATGTCAGGACGTTTCCAGCCGGCCACACCCACCTTCCTCAACGCGGGTAAGCGTGCGCGCGGCGAACTGGTCTCCTGCTTCCTGATCCGCGTCGAAGACAACATGGAGTCCATCGCCCGAGGCGTGAACTCCGCTTTGCAGCTGTCCAAGCGTGGTGGCGGCGTGGCACTGTCACTGACGAACCTGCGCGAAGCGGGCGCACCGATCAAACGCATCGAGCATCAGTCCAGCGGTGTTGTTCCCGTGATGAAACTGCTGGAAGATTCGTTCTCCTATGCGAACCAGCTGGGTGCGCGCCAGGGCGCGGGAGCCGTCTACCTGCACGCCCATCACCCGGACATCATGTCCTTCCTGGACACGAAGCGTGAGAACGCGGACGAGAAGATCCGTATCAAGACGCTCTCCCTGGGTGTCGTCATCCCGGATATTACGTTCGAACTCGCGCGCGCCAACGAGGATATGTACCTGTTCAGCCCCTACGACGTCGAACGCGTCTACGGCAAGCCGTTCAGCGAAATTTCCGTGACCGAGAAGTACCGCGAAATGGTCGATGACGGGCGTATCCACAAGAAGAAGATCAACGCCCGCCGCTTCTTCCAGACACTGGCTGAAATCCAGTTCGAATCCGGCTACCCGTACATCGTCTTCGAAGACACCGTCAACCGCGCCAACCCGATCAAGGGCCGCATCACGATGTCGAACCTGTGCTCGGAAATCCTGCAGGTCTCCGAAGCCTCCGAGTTCAACGAAGACCTGACGTATTCGCACGTGGGCAAGGATATTTCGTGTAACCTCGGATCCCTGAACATTGCCAAGACGATGGATTCGCCCAACTTCTCGCAAACCATCGAGACGGCGGTTCGTGGCCTGACAGCAGTGTCCGACCTGTCCAATATCCAGTCCGTCCCCTCCATTGCGCGCGGCAACGCCATGAGCCACGCGATCGGTCTGGGACAGATGAACCTGCACGGATACCTCGCGCGCGAACGCGTGCACTACGGCTCCGAAGAAGCACTCGACTTCACGAACATGTACTTTCTGGCCGTGGCGTTTGAGGCGATCAAGGCGTCGTGCATGATTGCGCGCGAACGCGGTGAAAAGTTCGTCGGCTTTGAAGATTCCGACTACGCCAGTGGCACGTACTTCGACAAGTACATCAACGGCACGTGGGAGCCGACAACGGATAAGTGCCGTGAACTGCTCGCCAAATCCTCGATCCACATTCCGACCCAGGAAGACTGGAAGGCACTGGCAGCGGACGTGGCGAAGTACGGCATGTACAACCAGAACCTGCAGGCCGTTCCTCCCACCGGGTCGATCAGCTACATCAACAACGCGACCTCGTCGATCCACCCGATCGTCTCCAAGATCGAGATCCGCAAGGAAGGCAAGATCGGCCGCGTGTACTACCCGGCGCCCTACATGACCAACGACAACGTTGAGTACTACGAGGATGCCTACGAAATCGGCCCTGAAAAGATCATTGACACCTACGCGGTTGCCACGCAGCACGTTGACCAGGGACTGTCGCTGACACTGTTCTACCCGAACACCGTGACCTCACGTGACGTCAACAAGTCCTACATTCGTGCGTGGCGCAAGGGCATCAAGACCATGTACTACATGCGGATCCGTCAACAGGCTCTGGAAGGCACCGAAGTCGAAGGCTGCGTTTCCTGCATGTTGTAGGCATGCGCCAGGCTTTCAGTTCCTCGGCTCTTTGAGGCATCTGCGGTCGCCCTCGTCGATTTTTCACCTTCGACGAGGGCGACCCATGTTTTACAATGATCGTGAGCCTAAGGAGATTTGCCGTGCCGATGTATCAATACGCCACCGATGACAATGACTCGAAACGTTTCGCACCTGATGCTGAGACCGATGAGGCCTCATCCGCTTCACAGTCCCACGCCTCCGATACATCAACTACCCGTCAGACCAACGCCGGCCCATACGAGTCAGCCGGCAGTTCCGGGTCCGGAGACTCAGCAGGATCCGCAACGGCTTCACCGTCATCGTGGCAAAGTTCGGCTCCCCGCTACGGCGCACCGGACACGCATCCGCGATCGGGAGGCACGCCCCAGGGCCAGTACTCACCGTGGACGCCTCAGCAGCAAACTGACGGCCCGCAGGGACCTTACTGGAATGAGCATTCCTCCCAGCAGGTCTACACGGAAATTGAGTCGAATGGGCTGGTGGCGCTGATCCTTTCCATCGTCTCGTTCTTCACGCTGGGCATACTGCTGTCGGTGCCGATGTGGATCTGGAGCCAGTCGATGATCAACAAGGGACGCAGGGCAGGTCTGCCGGTTCAGGCGATGTCACGTGCCCGCATTGCGCGCGGTATCTCAATTGCGGTCACCGTCATCTACATCCTGCTCGGTATCGTCTGCGTGGTGCTGGCCATAGTCGTCGCGATGACGGATCCACAGGTTTAGGCATCGACGAGGGGTCCCATGCGCGGCTGACTTGAGACTGCCGCCAAAGCAGCCGATGGTGACAAACCCGGCGCAGCTGACGTTCGTGTCCGGACGCGTGAAGCCGTAGGCTGGGATCATGACTCCTCGACCCCATACTCCTATCCGACGTCGTTCCGGCACCGATCGAGACATGATTGAACTGCTGCGCCGCCTGGACGGAAAAAGCTACGGCTCCTACAAGTCAGCAACCGGAGACTGGGATTACGGCGACTTTTCCATCGCCATTGACCGCGTCCAGTCCGACCCGTACGCACCGCCATCGGCTGTGCGCGTGATTGCCTCACCACAGACAATGGGGATCCCCGACGACTGCCTGTCCACTCACACCCAACGCGTCGCCAGCGCCGACTTCCTGCTGCGCTCTTTTAGCCACGCGATCCGAAAAATGTCCGGCCAAGGATCCGGAGGGGCCGGTCATGGCTCCCCTGTCCAGGTCGCACGCACCGGGCAGGAAATCCTGGAGCGCTCAGCCTGCACCGTGATGCCTGACCGGGTTGAGCTGCGATTCCAGGTCCACATGCCGGCACGTGGGCGCACCATTCAGGGTCTGACAGCCGCCCGGATCTTTGACCAGGACGTGCCAGACATCGTGGTGGAAACCTTCGACTTTGTCTCTGACCAGGCCGACCGGCACCTCGACGAACTGCATCAACACGTTCACACCTACGAGGATTACCAGGCTCTTCAGCAGGCCCTGGTCGACAACAACTGGGTCACATTCGTGGCTGATCATGCGATTCTCGCGCGCAGATCCGGCGTTTCTGACCTGCCGATGGAGGACGCCGTTCCATTCAGCTCACCGGAATCACTGCGCCGCACAGTGACCTTGCCTCACGCCGGCGAGGTGTCCGGCATGGCGCTCGAGCCGGGCGTGACCGTCATTGTGGGCGGTGGCTATCACGGTAAATCCACCCTGCTCGCCGCGATTCAACGCTCGGTATACGCCCATGTTCCTGCAGATGGCAGGCAATTGGTGGCGACGACGCCCTCGGCAATGAAAGTGCGTGCAGCTGATGGGCGCCCGGTGACGGGCGTAGATGTCTCCGCCTTCATCGCGCATCTGCCGGGCGGTGCGGATACCAGCGACTTTTCCACGCAGAATGCCTCCGGTTCAACCTCCCAGGCCGCAGCCATCGTGGAGGCGGTCGAATTGGGCAGTCCACTGCTCATGCTGGATGAGGACACGTCAGCGACGAACCTGTTGATCCGTGATGCGCGCATGCGTCGCCTTGTTGCGGCCGAACGTGAACCGATCACGCCGCTGGTGGACCGCGTGCGCGCCCTTTTTGATCAGCGCCACGTCTCCACGCTGATGGTCATGGGTGGGTCAGGTGACTACCTCGACATCGCGGACTGCGTGCTGATGATGGACACCTATCAGTGCCGGGATGTCACCGACCAGGCTCGTGCGGTGGTGGCGGAGATGCCGCGCGAACGCACAGATGAGGAGGACTTTCCGGTGGGCAGGCCGCGTGTGCTCATGCGGGATCGAGGCAATTCGGGTCGCGGCAAGCCGAAGACCAAGTCGGCGGGCCTCGATACGATCACACTGGACCGACACACCGTGGACGTGTCCGACGTGGAGCAGATTGTGGATGCGGGCCAGACTGAAGCGATCGCGTGGGCGTTGCGCACCGTGCTGGATGACCTCGCAGACGGTGAGCACTCCATCGATCAGGAGCTGGAGCGCCTCGACGAGATGATCGGTGAGCAAAGCCTGGACGTGTTGACGAAGGATCGAGGCAGGCCGTGGCCGGCGTTCCTGGTGCGGCCGCGTCCCATTGACATCGGTGCTGCCGTCAACCGGTATCGCGCTCTGACCATGCGCTGAGCTGGGCGGGTGGTCAGGTCAGCAGTCAGGGCAGGTCAGGTCTTGTGGGTATTGCAGCGCTTCTCGCCATCACCGTCGCAGGGGTGGTGGCCGGTGCGATCAACACGATCATCGGGTCAGGGTCACTAGTCACCTACCCGGTGATGGTGCTGCTCGGCGTCCCCCCGATCAGCGCCAATGTGGCGAACACGGTCGGTTTGGCACCCGGCGCAGTGGCCGGCGCCTATTCCTACCGCACATTCATGCACGAGGGAGACTCCGCCGCTGCTGTTTCTGCGCCGTCAGCATTTACTCTGTCGCGCGGCCGCATCAGTGGCCTGTCGCTGTGCGCCACTGGCGGGGCGCTCATTGGTGCCGGCCTGCTGCTGCGCGTATCTGCCAGCACGTTTACCCTCATCGTGCCGTTCCTTATTGCCCTGGCGACTGTCCTGGTTGCGTGCCAGCCGCGCCTTGCCCGGATGGTGAGCGCACATGATGACGGCTCGGGGGCGCTGCCCGTGTCCTCTGCGCGACTGGGTGTACTGGCTCTGTTGGTGGTGTGCGGCGCAGTGTATGGCGGGTTCTTTTCCGCTGCTCAGGGGATCATTTTCCTGGCGATTCTGGGAGTTTTCCTGCCCGGCAGCATCCATACGCACAACGCTCTGAAGAATCTGCTGCAAGCGATCGTCAACGTTGTCGCAGCGTTGTTCTTCATTGTCGTCGCCATCGCAGTGGCTGCGGGGGCGCAGGATCCGACGCTATCGGTCACTTCACCCCTGTCCGGCACTCTCGATACTCGCACGTGGATCGCTGCTGCCTGCGTGGCGGTCGGATCGCTCATTGGTTCTCCGCTGGGAGCGTGGATCGGTGTGAGGATTCCGGCGCGAGTGCTGCGAATCAGCGTGGTGATCTTCGGCGCGTGCATGGCCGTTCTTATGGCAGTGCGCGCGTGCACAATCCCCTAAAAAGTCGCAGTTTTTTGCACAATCCCCTAGCTAAACAACGGACGGGACCACCCTCGACAATCCGAACACCCCGCGACCTGCAGCTTTCAAAACGGGGCGGAAATGCGGCGCGTTAGATCTAGGGGATTGTGCATCCTGAAGGGTCAGATTTAGGGGATTGTGCACCTTGGGGGCTTAAATCTAGGGGGTTGTGTACCTTGGGGGCTTAAATCTAGGGCATCGTGCACGCGGATGACACGAGGCTCGGCCCGAGGCAGCACCTCCAGCCCTGGCGCCCGCATCGAACCGGCGCGCTGTCAAGCGTCTACACTGACAGCCATGCACCACTCTTCCGCGCCATCTGACAACAAACAGCACCACGACGCAGGCATCCAGCCGCCGCGAGCGCAGGCTCAGCCACCCGTTCCGCCGCGAGCACAGTCCCGGCCATTGGATCCGCCGCGTTCCTTCCACGGTGATTCCTTCGCAGATCCCTTCCAGTGGTTGCGTTGCGCGGACGACCCTGCAGTCATCGACCTGGTGGAAAAGGAAAACGCGTGGGCCGATCACGTCACGGCTCCGCTGCGCGCGCTGAGCGACACGCTGGTCAGCGAGTTCAAGGCGCACACCGTTGAAACCGATGTCACCGTACCGATCCGCATCGGCCAGTACTGGTATTTCGATCGCACCGAAGAAGGCTCACAGTATGTGTCTCATCAGCGCGTGCCGGTCACCCTCGTCAATGACGAATCGCCAGCGCACGTCGACGCCGCCCCACTTTCTCCGCCCACGATCCACGCCGACCGTCCCGCTCCGGGTGAGGAAACCGTCATTGATGAGAACGCTCAGGCTGCGGGCGAAGAGTTCTTTTCTGTGGGCGAGTGGGCGCCCAGCCCGGACGGTACGCGCGTGGCGTGGCTCAAGGACACGAGTGGAGATGAGCGCTACACGCTGGTGGTCACGGATATTGCCTCCGGGCGCACGGTCGATGAGCAGGTCACGAACGTTGGGTACGGCGTGGCATGGTCAGCTGATTCAGCGTCGGTGCTGTACACGCGGGTCGACGATGCCTGGCGCGCATGCCAGGTGTGGCTGCACGTCGTAGGTGAGGATCCAGCGCACGACCGCCGCCTTCTTGACGAGCCGGATGAGCGTTTCGAAGTCTACTTTGAGCAGGCACGTGACCCGAACTGGGTGGTGATTACGTCGGCTTCGACGTCCACCAGCGAGGTATGGCTGTGGCCGACCCTCCAGCCGCACCACATGCCGGTCAGCGTCACAGGCCGCAGACCGGGCGTCCTGGTCAGCGCAGAACCGGCCGGCGATCACCTCCTGTTGATCCACACCGCCGACAGTCGCGAAGGCAGCCTCGCCATCGCACCGCTTCCGCAGGTCAGGGACGAGGGAGGCGCTGCCGAATCGGTGGATTATTCGACGTGGCACACGCTGATCGAGGGTGACAGCCAGGGACCGCGCCTGCTGGATGTGGAGGCGTATGAGTCGATGTGCGTGATCTCGATGCGTCGCGATGGCCAGACCTGGCTGGAGTACATGACGCGCACCGCTCCCACCACGCCCGAAGCCGCCGCTGCGAGTGCGCGTCAACATCGTCCCGACTACGCGCAAATCTGGTCCGAGCCCCGCGCGGTTCTGCCCGGCGCTCACGATAACGGTGCGGTCCTCACGATGAACACTGTGGGTCAACTGGACTGGCACGACCGGCTGATCCTGGTTGAATGCCAGTCGATCACGCAGCCGCCTCGCACGGTCGCCGTGGATCCTCGTGACGGATCCGCACACGTCCTGCGTGAAAAAGCAGTGCCCGGGTGGGATGCCGAGCAGCGCGCCGGCTATGTGGAAGAGCGCGTGTGGGTCACGGCCCGTGATGGCCACACCCGTATCCCGGTCACACTGGTGCACCGCCGCGACGCTGCGTGCGATGGACGTGCAGCAGGCTGGCTGTACGGCTACGGCTCGTATGAGATTTCCAACGACCCGGAGTTTTCCGTGCTGCGCCTGCCGGCCATTCAGCGAGGCGTCGTGTTCGCCCTCGCTCATATTCGTGGCGGCGGTGAGATGGGGCGCTGGTGGTACGAGGATGGCCGGCGCGAGGTGAAAACCCATACGTTCACCGATTTCATCGACGTGGGGCGCTTCCTTGTCGACGCCGGGTGGGTAGCGCCACACCGCCTGATCGCGGAGGGACGTTCGGCTGGCGGCCTGCTCATGGGTGCGGTGACGAATATGGCACCTGACCTGTTCCGGGTGATCTTGGCCGGCGTGCCGTTCGTTGACGCACTGACCTCGATCCTTGATCCCTCGTTGCCGCTGACTGTCGGTGAATGGGAAGAGTGGGGCAATCCGATTGAAGATCGCGAAATCTACACCGTTATGAAGTCGTATTCGCCGTATGAAAATGTTGCCGACGGCGTGGAGTATCCCGCGATTATGGCCTCCACCAGCATTAACGACACGCGCGTGCTCTTCGGTGAGCCGCTGAAGTGGGTGCAGCGCCTGCGCCAGGCCACTGCGGGCAATACGACAGCGGCGGGCCGTGCATCTGAGCTGGGCAGTGCAGCCGTCACAACCACATTTGCCGGTCAGAGCGACCCGACTGAGCGCCCGATCATCATGCGCACCCAGATGGTTGCCGGACATCGCGGCCCGTCCGGACGTTACGGGCATTGGGCCTCCCGCGCCGAAGAGTTCGCTTTCGCCCTCAGTCAGGTGGGAATCAATGAGTGAATCGTCAGATCCGATCCGCGCTGCCGTCGACGGCTCATCGCTTGGAAATCCAGGACCTGCCGGATGGGCGTGGGTCGTGGACCGTGACCACTGGGATGCCGGTGGCTGGCCGTCAGGAACGAACAACCTGGGCGAGCTGACCGCCGTGTTGGAGCTCCTGCGCGCAACCGACACGGATGAGCTGCGCGGCAGACGCCTGGAAATCCTGGCTGATTCACAGTACGCCATTAACGTCATCACCAAGTGGGCACCGTCGTGGAAGAAGAAGGGGTGGCAGAAAGCCGACAAGAAGCCGATCGCGAACCTCGAGGTCATTCAGGAGATTGACCGGCTCATCGCCTCACGCGATGCACACTTCGCGTGGGTGCGCGGCCACGCCGGACATGACCTCAACGAGCTGGCTGACACTCACGCGCGCGGCGCGGCAGAAGCGTACCGCGATGGTCGAGCCCCCGAGCCGGGCCCAGGTTTCGCATCCGTATCCGGCTCAGGTTTTGAGTCCTCACCAGGTTCTGGTTGTGCATCCCCGATTGACGAGGGTGACCCGCCCACCGTTGACTCCGCAGCGACGATACGGCGTCGGCAAAAGAGTCTGATCCGCGCGTGGGCCAGCCTCAACGTCAAGGAGCTTGGCACGTATGAGGCGGGAGGTGCCCGCATTATTGACCATGAGGGACACGATCGCTTAGAGCTGCGTGATGTGCCGATTCGTCCAGGCGAGTCGTGCCGGGTCAGTCGCATCGAGATCTGTGAGAGCGGCGCGAACATGTGGATCGCTACCTTTACGATTTCAGGCAGCGATGCGACGTGGCCAGGCACAATCCGCATCACTCACGTGTGGGCAGGATCCAGTGCTGACACGGCGCGCGTCATCTGGCAGCAGTTCACGCCCGTGGTCGACGCCGGCTAAGCCAGGCCGGCACGAGCGCGACGGTGCGCCGGCAATCAGCGCTGCGCGTGCTGCTCAGTCAGGTAGGCCAGCACCGCGCGCACCCGACGGTTCTCCTCACCCGGCTCCATGCCGAGTTTGAGGAAGATGTTCGCCACGTGTTTCGACACGGTTGCCGCCGATACGACCAGTTCATCGGCCAGTTCCGCATTCGACAATCCGCGCGCCATGAGCGCGAGAATCTCAATTTCGCGCTCAGTCAGCGTGGACAGCTTCGACGGCTCGTGCCGCATCAGCTCCGCCGCCACCTCCGGGTCGATCACCACGCCGCCAGCAGCGACAATGTCGAGCGATCGGATAAAGTCAGCAACCCGTGCGACACGGTCTTTGAGCAGGTAGCCAAGCCCTCCGGGGGCATCCTCATCCGCATTGCCGGCCGAAGGTGACCCCGCAAACCTGACATCCGAAGCCAGATGGTGGGCGGACTGCGGGTTGAACAGTTCGCGCGCGTAGGCCGGTGCCACATACTGTGACAGCACCACTATTCCCAAACCAGGGTGCTGTCTGCGAATTTCAACAGCTGCGCGCAGGCCGTCATCACTCATTCCCGGCGGCATGCGCACATCGGTGATCACCAGGTCCGCGTCGACCTGTCCAACTGCGTCAATCAGCTCCGGCGCTGTGGCGACGTGCGCGATGACCTCATGGCCGCGTCGCTCCAGCAGGCCGATAATGCCTTCACGGAAAAGCGTGGAGTCATCTGCCACGATGAGTTTCATCATGCCTCCTTATTGGTGAGGGGTGAGCCGGCTTGTGATGTGACGCTGAATTCGCCGCGCGTCAACATGAGCGGAATTCGCCCCGAAATAATGGTCGGGCCACCCTCGGGACTGGACACATCCAGGGAACCGCCGAAGGAGGCCAGTCGTTCACGCATGCCAGCCAGTCCGCCGTCGGCGCGCACGCTTGCTCCTCCAGGACCGTCATCTGTCACTGTGATCTGTAGATTCTCACCGGCGATGACCAGCACGGTGACATGCGCGTGAGGCGCATACTTCGCGGCGTTCGTCAGGCATTCAGCCACCATGAAGTATCCGGCAGCAATCACGCCCTGAGGAATGTCGGGAAGCTGGATGGGTACCTTGACGTCGGCGTCCAGCGGACTGGCGTCCGCCAGGTCTCGCACCGCTGCCTCAAGCCCCAGATCTGACAGCACTTTAGGGTGGATGCCGGCAACTGTGCGACGCAAGGCGGACAGAGCTTTTTCCGTGCGCTGGGCTGCTGATTCGAGGCGTTCGCTGACGCTGCGCATACTCGCGGGATCCACGCTGTCGACCGCTGACAGGTCATCGAGCATCAAAGCCGCTTCCCCGATATCCATTGATGCTGCAACGATGAACTGCTGCGCTCCGTCATGCAGGTCGCGTTCAATGCGGCGGCGCTCAATTTCGAAGGCATTGGCGATGTCTCGCTGCGCGTGCACCACCTCGTCAAAAGCGTCGGGCGCTGCAGGAGCAGTCGAGCGGCGCCTCCACGCCCCGCCGTCGTGGTCCCTGACCATTGTCCACACGTTGAACAGGCAGGCCGCACATACGGCGAGTGCGCACACGACCGCCACACCCAGACCAATCCCGGGATTGCTGAGAAACATCATGGCAAACAGGCATGCAGTCAGAGCGCTGAGACATGCGCCTGCTCCACATAGGAACGCTTTCCATTCATCTCGCATCTGCACACGATCATCCTATAAGCGCCACACGCAGCCCGGAGGATGACGGCGCGCTCCAGTACTGGTCGGTTCAGACAGTAGACCTGGCTCTACCATGAAATATCGCCCCTGCTCACTGTTGAATCAGCACGCAAAAGGATGTACTGGTGACATGGCACAAAGAATGAATTCCGCGTCCGCAACACCTCAGGTGCTCAGCGGCCACGCGTTGACGAAGAATTTCGGTACCGTACCGGCTCTACGAGGCGTTGACATCGAATTCCCGCCCGGGCAGTCAGTGGCGATCATGGGTCCGTCAGGGTCCGGCAAGTCCACACTGCTGCACTGCCTGGCTGGGATTCTGCCACCCACATCGGGAGCCGCGTTCCTGGGGCAGGACAACATTTCAGCACTGTCCGACGCGCGCCGCTCCAAACTGCGCCTGGCCCGATTCGGCTTCGTGTTCCAGGATGGCCAGCTCATCCCCGAACTTCCCGCACGTGAAAACGTGGCCGTGCCGCTGATGCTGACGGGGCAAAGCCGCAAAGCGTCCCTCGCTCAGGCCGATATGTGGCTGGAGCGGCTCGGCCTGGGTACCGAGAAGTCGCGCCGTCCCGGTGAAATGTCAGGCGGGCAGATGCAGCGCGTCGCCATCGCACGCGCCCTGGCAGGCTCTCCCAGCGTGGTTTTTGCCGACGAGCCGACCGGCGCGCTTGATCAGTCAACCGGCCACGAGGTGATGCAGATTCTGACGACAACAACGCAGATGAGTGGCGCAACGCTCATCATCGTCACGCACGATTCACACGTTGCCGACTGGTGTCAACGACTCGTTGAAATCCGTGACGGCGTTGTGCACGCAGATTCGGGTGTGCGCGAGGTTCCTGCTCAGGCCCCCGGTGGTGATCTGCGATGAAGACCCTGCACTTGGCTCCGATGCTCACCATCGGCAGACTGCGCTCCCGTACCGGAGACGCGTGGCTGGACGTCCTGGCCGTCGCATCATTTGCACTGTCCACCGCGATGACACTGACTGTGGCAGGCGGCGTGTGGATGTTCAACACATGGACAAATGATCCTTCCGAGCGCCTCCTGGAAGCGTTCGCACGCCTCGACTGGTATCCATCGGATACAACAGTGTATCTCGTGCTCGCCCTGTTCGCAGTCGTCTTACTTGCCTTCCCCGTGTTCTCTCTCGGGTCCTCAGCGGCACGCCTGGGAGCACAGGGCAGATCCGAACGCCTCGCCTCACTGCGTCTGGTTGGAGCAACAAGTGGGCAGGTCATCTTGATCGCACTGGTGGAAACGGTTATCCAGTGGGTAATCGGCGCAGCCATTGGCGTCATACTGTACGTGGTGACACTGCCTTTGTGGTCGCACGCTCATTTCCTCACTGTCGCCATCGACCCTGCCGAGATGCTCGTGCCTGCATGGATACTGGCGATTGTGCTGGCCGTCCTGCTCGCTATCGCAGTCATCTCAACACTGGTCGGCCTGCAGAAAGTGCGGATCTCACCGCTGGGAGTCGCCAAGCGGCATACACCGAAGGCACTGCGGATGTGGCGCCTGTTCGTCCTGGCAGGAGCAATCGTTCTGTTCTGCACCTTCGCTATCTTCCCGACCGACGACTTCAATACTCACGGAATGCTCGTTGTTGTTGCTCTGCTATCTGTCATCATCATCGCGATCGCGATCGCAGCTCCGTTCATCATTCAACTCCTGGCTGCACCATTCACGCTGAGTCACTTCCCCTCGGTGGTCCTGGCGGCCCGCCGCATCATGGATGACCCGCGCGCTGTGTGGCGCGTAGTCGGAGCGCTGTCCATTCTGTGCTTCATCGGCGGGTTCACCTCCGTGATGGACTTCGCTACGGTGTCCAGCACAAAGCAGGAAATACCGCCAGCGGTAATCGTCTTCATGCACGACGTCCCGCTGGGCGTGACGATCACGCTGGGAATCGGCTTCACCGTGTCAGCCCTGTCCACCCTGATGAACCAGGCGTCAGGGGTCTTCGATCGACTCACACAAACTCAGGCCCTGGACCGCATGGGATTCCCTCGTCACCTGTTCACCCTTGTTCGACTGTTCCAGAGTTTCGTACCCCTGGTTGTGACATCCATCCTGTTCGCCGCTTTGGGTCGTGGCCTGTCGCTGGCGTCAACCGGAGGACGCAGCGCCGCCACGGACGACACGCTGGTCCGCCTGCTCATGATTGGCGGCATCGGACTGGGAATGAGTCTGGTGGCGTTGCTGATCTGCACACCGCTGGAGCGTCACGTCCTGGCTGCTCTGGGGCGCGCCAACGACTGAGGCTCGCCACCCGTAGCTACACTGTGGTGCATGCGCATCGGAAGCTACATTCACCATTCATGCACCGTTCACGACCACACATTCACCGTCCCGCTGGACCACAATGCGCCCGATGCGTATGGCCACGGGACGGTGGATATTTACGCTCGCGAGATTATCCCCCCCGATGGAGACAACCTGCCATACCTGGTGTTCATGCAGGGTGGCCCCGGAGGTGAAGGCCCCCGTCCAGGCGATTTTCGCGACGGATTCATCGGCCGCGTGCTCAAGGACTACCGCGTCGTTCTGCTGGACCAGCGCGGGACGGGCAGATCCCACCGGCTCGACAAGCTCACGCTGAGTTCCCTCGGCAATCAATCCGTCACTGACGAGGGTGACCACGCTCCCACTGCTCAGGAAATTGCTGACTACCTGATGCTGTTCCGACAGGATCAGATTGTGCGCGATGCGGAAGTTGTGCGCCGTGAGCTGGCTGGCGATGAGCCGTGGACGACGCTCGGTCAGAGTTTTGGCGGCTTCATCAACACGTGCTACCTGTCGATTGCACCCGAAGGGCTGCGCGCCGTCTTCAACACCGGCGGTCTGCCCGGTCTGACGGACATTGATTCGATTTACCGGCTGACCTACGAGCGTACCGCAGCACGCAACCGCGCGTACTATGAGCGTTACCCTGACGATGAGCCGATGATTCGCCGCATCGCCGCGCATGTGCGTGACCACGAGGAATGCCTGCCAACCGGTGAGCGCCTCTCCACGGAACGTTTCCGCATGATCGGCATATGTCTGGGTGGGCAACTGCGTTTCGACACACTGCACTACATGCTGGAAGCCCCCTTCGTCACGGTTAACGGGGTCTCACGCCTGTCGCGTCACTTCCTACAACAAGTGGCAGACGAGGTCGCTCAGACCACTCCCATGTATGCGGTGCTGCAGGAAACAATTTACGCTGCGACCACCCCTGCCCTGGCGGGCACTGCAACCCGCTGGTCAGCGGATCGGCTTTCGCGTGAGATCGCGGGGTTTGATCCAGATGCTGACCCGTTGGATACGTCCGAGCCGTACTACCTGACCGGCGAGCACATGATGCGCTCGATTTTCGATGAGGATCCGGAGCTGACCGGACTGGGCGAGGCTGCCGACATCCTGGCCAACCGCACCGACTGGCCAGCGGTGTACGACCCGGAGGTGCTGGCTGAGAACTCGGTACCTGTCGCGTCGGCCGTCTACTTCGATGACATGTTTGTGCCGCGTGAGTTGTCACTGGAAACTGCGAGCGCCATTCGCGGATCGCGTGTGTGGGTGACAAACGAGTACCAGCATGACGGTTTGCGTGTCTCAGGAGGCGCCGTGCTTGACCATCTCTTTGCCCTACAGCGCGACTGACGTGGCAGATTCACAGCACACAGCATCCACCCGGCGGCGCGTTCCCGGCCTTGACGGGCTGCGCGCGCTGGCAGTCGCAGTGGTGCTGATCTACCACCTGATGCGCTCGTGGATGCCGGGCGGCATGGTAGGCGTGGATGTGTTCCTGGTGATTTCGGGATTCCTCATCACGTCCCTGCTGATCCATGAGTTCCGCACGGCCGGTCGCATTGATCTCAAGGGCTTTTGGGTGCGGCGGGTGCGCCGCCTGGTTCCTGCCGTCGCAGTCATGGTGGTGGTGGCCACCGCTGCAGCCGCCATAGTCGGCGGGGATGCGCTGCTGGCTATCCGACGCCAATTCGTCGGCGCGTTGACGTATACCTATAACTGGGTGGAGATTGCTGCCGGATCCAGCTACTTCGACCGCAATCAGCCGCTGCTGCTCACCCACATGTGGTCCCTGGCCATCGAGCAGCAGTTCTACCTGATCTGGCCGCTCATCGTGATCGCCCTTCTGTGGCTGGCGCGCCGCGTTTTCACCCATTCAGAGCGCTGGATCTGGATCGTCGCTGCATGTCTGATGGCGGCATCAGCTCTGTGGGCACTGGCATTGGCAGCGGGAGGTGCTGACCCCTCGCGCATCTACATGGGAACCGATTCGCGTGCCTTCGGCCTGATGGCAGGCAGCGCGCTGGCGTTGGCCTGCGGCGATCCGCTCAGCATCGATGAACCCGCCCCGATCAGTGCGCGCACTGCGACGGCTCGCGCCTCGCTGGGCTACGTGGGCGCCGTCATCATCGTGGTGGTCGCCATCATGTTGCCCATGAACAACAGTCCGCTCGTCCTGGAAATCGTTCTGATCCTTGCAACGCTCGGCGCGGTCGGAGTGATCCAGGCGATGATGCCGGCAGTACTGAGCGGTTCCGTATCGGGACGTTTCCTGTGCCGCATCCTTGATGCACCCTTCATGCGCTGGATTGGTGAACGCTCCTATGGCATCTACCTGTGGCACTGGCCGCTGTGGGTTCTGGGCTACTACCTCGTCGATGGCGACATGCCGCGCCCGATGGCGCTCGCTCTGGCAGCGCTCAGCGTCGTGATCGCAGAGGCCTCGTACCGGTGGGTTGAAACGCCGCTGCGCAAGGGCGGCATCGTTGCCACAGTGCGCTTGTGGATCACGAGCCTGCAGGAGCGTGGCCGCATCATCGTGTTCATAGTCTCGATGCTGATCATCGGGGTGCTCGTGACTGCAGTGGCGCGCCAGCCTGCCATGTCCAGCGCCGAGCAGGCCATTCGCTCCGGCCAGGCCGCCATTTCCGGCTCGCAGTCCGCTGCCGGCGATACCACCCCCGCGTCCGGCCAGAAGGCCGAGGGCGACCCGTCTGCTGCCCAGTCCGCTGCCGCAGGTGCCGTATCCGGAGCGGGACACGACCATTCAGATCAGCCCGCCACACCGATTCCCGGCAATCAGATCACGGTGATCGGGGATTCGGTGACGCTGGCGGCTGCGCCTGCTTTAACTGAGGAGCGTCCGGGTATTGCGATCAATGCCGAAGTGTCGCGTTCGATCTATCAGGTTTCATCCGTCCTCACGCAGGTTGATGCTGAATATGGTGCCCGCCGCTACGTCGTTGTCGCTCTGGCCACTAACGGTGATGTTCCACCCGAGCAGCTCGATGAGGTGCTCAAGCAGCTCGGGCCGGATCGTCGCCTCGTGCTGGTCACCGGGTTTGGCCCGGACGATGACACGTGGATTCGTCCCGCCGCTGACACGATCCGTTCATGGGCGGCAGCGCATAAGGACCGGGTTCGCGTGGCCGACTGGGCCGCCGCGATTGCAGAGCACACCGACCTTCTGGCCTCCGACAACGTTCACCCCGACGAAGAGGGCGCAAAGGTGTGGACGCGGACTGTGCTGGACGCCCTCGACACTGTGCCGAGGTAAGGGCAGGAAGCGCCTACTACAGGGCGCTCACCAGCAAGAACACCAGCGGGAATGTCACGGGAAAGACGGTCAGCGTCATAACGATCGTGGAGGTTGCTCCCTGAGGGTCACCATCCAGGCCGAGCGCAAGGTTGAGCACCGCTGACGCCGAGGGAATGCTCGCCAGGACGATCGCCGTCAGCGCCCACACCGAATGAATATCAATGCCACACGCTGCGATCACGCCCACCACCAGCAGCGGCAACACCACCGTCTTCGTCAGGGCCGCAGCGAGGACCACTGACAATGGGACAAAACGCTGACGCAGGGCCCGCAGGGCCTCAGGGACAGCCAGACCAATCGCGAACAAGGCACAGGGCACCGTGGCTCCGGCAATCAGTGACGTCGTGTGCGTGATTGCCTCCGGGAGGCGGATATGCAGGGCATTGACGCCAAGTGCCAGGGCAAAGGCAATTGTGGGAGGCATGGTGACGGCCTGGATGAGGACTTGGAGCGCTCGCGGCCAGTGGCGGGGGCGGGCAGTATGCGTGGCGTGATCACGGTCGACGTGTTCCTCGTGCGCGGACTGTCCCAGCAGGAGCTGACGCATGATGGGATAGCCCGACAGGAAAACAACGTTGTGGAGCAGTTGAATGACGCCGCCCGCAAGGCCGGCCTGTGGTCCGATCAGGGCCAGTGCGATAGGCACACCCATGTATCCGACGTTGCCGAAGGTCGCGCCCAAAACAATGGGGGACGGGTTGAACGCTCCGCTTGTGCGGGCACGGTCACGGGCGGAGAGATCAGCGTCCGTTTCCTGTCCTTCACGACGTTCCTGACACAGCCGACGCCGCTTAGAGACTGCTCGGAGAGCGAAGCCGAGCAGGAAGTAGAGGAGCACTGCGATGACGGGGCCTGAGAGTGCTTCCACGACCGGGGTAGCTGACGTGTCCAGTGGCGCATTGAGCACGACGGTGAACATGTAGCACGGCAGGGTGACATAGAAGACGAAGTCGTTGATCGGGTTCAGGGCACCGACAAAGTGACGGTTGCGTGCGAAAAGTGTTCCCAGCACTCCCACCGTGATCATGGGTGTGATCGTTGTCAGTACTGTCCCTAGCACCGTTTCCTCATCGTGACATCCAGCGTGCAGCCGGCGTTTTCACGGACCCATGCGGCCCGTGCTCTTTAACAATAGGAGTCAGTCCGAGGATGCGCACAATTGGTCCACCGCACCACCCTCGTCAGTGCAAACTGGCGTCTGCAGGGCCGAGCGTCCATGACGAGAAGGCGATGGACAGTCCGCCCCTGGACGGCGAGCACACGAACGGACCTGCCTCCACCACCGAGCCATCGTCAGGCAGACACGGCAGTACTCGCACCAACCTGAGGCCCTCGCCCACCACGCCGGCACGCAGGATGATCGAATCGTCGTGGCGGCTCACGCGGATCACCACATCTTTGTTGAGCCATTCGTGGACCGGCGACACTGACCAGTCGGACACGCCGCGCGTGACGACCGCGCCGAGCTGCAGCACTCCGTCGGAAAACTCAAGGCCCGCTTTGACCCAGTTTTTTGCACCGGCGCGCACGAAAATGCCAGCCTGGTCGAATTGCTCGGAGAACGCCGCATTGAGCGTCACCTCCATTGCTGTACCGTGGAGAAGTTCCCTGACCAGGGCATTCGCAGTGTTCACACTGAAGCCGTAGTAGGTACGCTCCCACGCATCGGATTTCTCGGTGGCGGTTACCACCAGTTTTCCCGCATCGTCAATGTGGTGATCGGCAGGGTCGTGAAGCCAACGGCCCTCGCTCCAGGCAACGGTCGTGTGAGTGGTCATCTCGCGCTCCTTACGCTCCAGGCAGACTCATCCGGTCATAGAGATACGTGGGGCAGGGCGTCCCGGTCATCAGCATCGACGAGGGCGACGCTGTCCCCTGCTGGTTCCACTGTCTCATATCGGGTCCTCCTGAGGTGAGTAAGTGGAGCACTGCGTGGAAGGAGCGTTCGTCCGGCCTGGCTGCAAATGCACATGCCGCCACGTAGGATTGACAGCACTGGATATATGGGAGGCTTCTGATGACTTGCGATTGCCACGATCACGACCGCTCAACCAGCACGGATGTTGGCGGGAGCTCTGCGTTTGGCCGCATTGAGCAGGCGCTGAGTGATCCGCGCAAACTCGGTTATGTCGCGTTGATGTCAGGCGGCACGCTCGCGTGGTATGCCATGCCGGACTTCGTACGCTCACGACCTGTTCGCGGCGTGTTGAAGGCCGGGCTCCTGGGCGGAATTACAGCCGCATTGGCGTCAATGTTCAGCTGTGAGGATCACCGCGCGTTCGTCGGCAATTGTGACGAGGGGGGCGCGTGCGCCTGCTGCAACGGAGATGCTTCATGCGAGGGCAAGAGCTGCAATTGCGGTGAAAACGATGGATGTGGCTGCGGTAAAGGTCAGGACGGCTGCGCGTGTGGCAAAGGAAAGGGCAAATGTGGCTGCGGATCGGATGAAGGTGCCGCAGCCGCTGGTGAGCGTACCGTTCCGCTGATCGACAAGGATCAGGCTGGCCCACTCGACCCGAATCGGACGTTGGAGCCTGAACCACACAAGGAGTGCGACTGCCAGAGCGACGGATCGTGCGGCTGTACGGGCAATCGACACCACGACGGACAGCATTGCGATCACGACCAGTGCGGCTGCAGCACAGAACATCATCGCCACGGCGATCACCGCAGTGGCCACCACCAAGCATTGGACACCCTTCAAGAAACTCTGCAGGAAAATCCTGCACTTATTGGAGCCGCGGTCGGCATTACTGCTGTGACGACGGCTGCAACAGTGTGGATCGAGAAAACTATCTTTCGGCGCGGCGAGAATCGCAGAGCTGCGGGCAAGAGATGTGCGCACACGGATCTGGCCGCGCTGATGGCAGCCCTCGTTGCTGGAATGGAAACGGCGCACGTGTCCGGTTTGCTGAGCTCAAGACAGGACGCCCACTGCCCACATGATTGCGAGGACTGCGGGCGCTGACCACGACGACGACAGTGACAGGCAATGCGAATGCGGGTGCGAGGTGCACTAGGACACGGCCACATCACATCTGGCGGGCGTGTCTTTTCGACGCTCAGACCAGTAGGCTGGGCTAGTGGCGTGCATGTGCGACACCACCAGGATTGAGGAGGAACAACTGTGGATCCCATTCATGCATCAGAGAATGAGACGATCGAAGCCATTAACTGGAACAAGATCATCGATGAAAAAGACGAAGAGGTATGGGATCGTCTGACTCGTAACTTCTGGCTGCCTGAGAAAATCCCGTTGTCCAACGACATTCAGTCGTGGAAGACGCTCAACGAGGATGAACAGACCATGACGAACCGCGTGTTCACAGGCCTGACCCTGCTGGACACGCTGCAGGGCACCGTCGGTGCCGTCTCCCTGATTCCTGATGCGCGCACCCCCCACGAAGAAGCGGTCTACACAAACATCGCGTTCATGGAGTCAGTTCACGCCAAGTCATACTCGTCGATTTTCTCCACACTGCTGTCCACACAGGAGATCAATGAGTCGTTCCGCTGGTCGCGTGAGAACGAACCGCTGCAGCGCAAGGCACACATCGTGAAGTCGTACTACGACGGTGACGACCCAGAAAAACGCAAAGTGGCGTCCACGATGCTGGAATCCTTCCTGTTCTACTCCGGCTTTTACGCCCCGATGTACTGGTCGGCGCACGCCAAGCTCACCAACACCGCCGACCTGATTCGCCTGATCATTCGTGACGAAGCCGTGCACGGCTACTACATCGGCTACAAGTATCAGCTGGCTGTCAACGAGGCCGATGAGAAGCGCCGTCAGGAACTGAAGGATTACACGTTCTCACTGCTGTTCGAGTTGTATGAAAACGAAGAGCTGTACACCGAGTCGCTGTATGACCCGTTGGGGTTGACCGAGGACGTCAAGAAGTTCCTGCGTTACAACGCGAACAAGGCTCTGATGAACCTGGGGTATGAGGCACTGTTCCCGCATGATGAAACCGATGTGAACCCGGCGATCCTGGCAGCACTGTCACCGAATGCCGACGAAAACCACGACTTCTTCTCCGGTTCCGGCTCTTCCTACGTCATCGGTGAGATCGTCGACACCGAGGACGAAGACTGGGATTTCTGACAACCCCTGACAGACCCAGACGCTGCCTGCCGGTAAACAAGACGGCGCACGCACTGTAAGTGCGCGCGCGGCGCGCACGTGGAATGATACAAGTGGATTCAGGCCGCCCGACTGGTCGGCTCGGGCGCAGCGGGCGCCCATGGCAGTCGCATTGCCAGCCTGCCGAATCGTTGCGTCAATAGATGGGAGACAACATGCTCGCAGTGACGACACCGTCCATCGAAGGTCAGCCGATCACGCGTTACATCGGCCTTGTATCAGGTGAAACTGTTTCATCTTTCCCCGCGAGCGGAATGCTGAAAGCGCTCAACGGCGGACGCAAAAGAGGCGAGGAAAACCTGCAGACCGCTTTTGAAAATGCTGTCAACCAAATGTGCGAGCGTGCCGAACTCCTCGGAGCTGACGCCGTGATCAGTGTTGAGATGCACTACACCTGCATGCAAGGCACTCTGATCTGCACAGCAACCGGCACAGCCGTCACCCTCTGATTTCAGACTGCCTCCTGTCATCCTGCCGTTCCTGTCAGTGGATACACAATTGTCATCACACCGTTCTCACACGCGATCCACGGCAGGCACCGCACGCCCGACCGGCGCGCTCACACCGGTTGAACTTGCTTCATGCGGAGTGCTTGCCGGACTGGCAATCGTGGCATGTGTCGGCGCTACCATCCTGCCGTTCTTCAACAACTTCCTGCAGCTCATCGCTACAATCCCGATCGCCATGATTGCGGTCAGGCTCCGCCCTCGTGCATCACTGACCACCGTGCTGACCACCTGCCTGATCGGAGCCATCCTCGGCGGAGTCAACACCGCACTGACCGCAATCCAGGCGACACTGGCAGGGTGGATCGTCGGAGCACTCCACCGCAAACACATCCGCACCCGATTCGCATTCCTGATCGGCATTATTGTCGGAGTCATCCTCGGAGCACTCACTGACCTGACGCTATGGCTGCTCACCGACCTGCGGGAACTCACGCTTGAATCTGTGCGAGTCTCGGTCAAAGGCTACGCGCGGCTGTTATCCGGATGGAGCCTCACCCGCCCGATGTCCGACCTGTTCCTGACCTTCACCGACTGGATGGTGGCCTACTGGTGGGCATGGCTGCCGGTATCCGTACTTTTCGCATTCGCACTCACATTGACCGTTGCGCACTGGCTGATGGGTCACGTCCTCGCCCGTATTCCGCAGGGCAATGCATTAGATCCACTGCGCGTCGACGAGGATGCCGCCCCGATCCAGCCGTTGCCCACCACGCTCACCGACGTCCACATGCACTATCCGGGCGCCACGCGCGACGCGCTTGACGGCGTGAGCCTCACCATCGACCGCGGCCAGTTCGTCGTCATCGCCGGGCCGAACGGATCTGGAAAGTCGACCCTAGCATCCATTCTTGCCGGTGCGCGCCACAGCGCCGGTTCCGTGAAGCGGCCCGGCCGGATCGGACTGGGTCGACATAGCGGGGTCGCACTGCTGGCTCAACGCACCGAATTGTCATCGCTGGGCGAAACGGTCGAAGAAGACATCCTGTGGGGTATGAGTTCCGACGAGCGCGCCGCGCTCCCCCTCGACATTCTTCTGAATCAGGTCGGTCTGCCTGGCCTGTCCGCGATGCCGGTACGTCACCTGTCGGGCGGCCAACTGCAACGACTCGCACTGGCCGGAGCCTTGGCACGCCAGCCTGCCCTGCTGATCTCGGACGAGTCAACCGCCATGATCGACCAGCAGGGGCGCACCGAACTGATCGCCATCCTCGCTGACCTGCCCCGCACCGGCACAACCGTCGTTCACATCACCCACGACCTCACTGAAGCGGCACGGGCCGACCGGCTGATCACACTCGACAACGGTCACGTCACTTTCGATGGTGCTCCCACCGACCCGACCAGTCCGCTCACCGACAGCACGACCACCGGCGCATCTGGCTCCCTGACCTGCCACCTCACCAGCGGCGCTGCCGATGTCGTGGCCGTCCCCACCGACGATGCTACTGATTCCACAGCCTCTCCCACCCGCCCGCCAGCCAGCAGCGTGCACGACTCCCCCATTGACGAGGGTGACCCATCCGCGGTTCGCACCGCACCAGTCACGCCTCTGATCTCCACCGACGATGAGGCTGACGACATCGTGTCCCACCTCAAACGGTGGGGGGATCACTTCGCCCCGGCGCTGACACTGCACGACGTGTCGCACGCCTACGACGTGAGGACCCCGTGGCACAAGCAGGTCCTCTTTGACATTAATCTGGACGTTGCGCCAGGTGAGAGTGTCCTGATCGCAGGTGAGAACGGGTCGGGCAAATCGACACTGGCACGCATCATGACAGGACTGATGCCTCCCACCTGGGGAGATTGCCTCCTGGGCGACAAGCCCTCCAGCCAGCAAGTCGGATCCATCGGCATGTCGATGCAATTCGCCCGACTTCAGCTCCAACGCCCGTCCGTGCGTCTGGACATTGCCGCGGCCGCCAACATCGACCCTGACGACACAGAGCGGGTCGACGACGTGGTCAGCCGCGCGATGGCGGAAGTGGGACTGGACTGTGAGTTGCAAAGGCGCGGTATTGATGAACTCTCCGGCGGGCAGATGCGACGCGTCGCGTTGGCTGGATTATTCGCAGCGGACCTGAATTTCATTGTGCTTGACGAGCCTCTGGCGGGCCTGGATGCAACATCGCGTGAACTGGTCATCAGCGCGCTGAAACGCCGGCAGGATCGCGGCATGGGAATTATTGTGATTTCGCACGATTTTGAAGGTTTGGATCAGGTGTGCTCCCGGCACCTTTCCCTCGTCGAAGGGAAACTGTCATGAGTACATTCGCACGCAATACGCCATCCAACACAGGTGTTCGCGGATCTGCCGCTACGCACAGGCGCCCTCGCCCATCACCTACGTTGGCACTGCCCCGCCCGCTGCCGTGGGAATCTCCCCTGACGCGCATGTGGGTCGGCACGAAGATCATCTGCCTGGCAATTCTGACGACACTGCTGGTCCTGCTTCCCAAGTGGCCAACTGTCGCGGCGGTCGGCGTGTGTCTCCTGGTTGCGGCTGTTGTCGGACGCGTGCCCATTTCGGCACGGCCGCGCCTGCCGTCCTGGATCTGGGCCGGCTTCATTGGCGGCATGATCGGGGCCGCGATCGGCGGCGGTGCATTGATTTTCGTCCGCGCCTTCCTCGTCATGGTCGAAGTGATCCTCGGATCACTGCTGCTCGTGTGGACCACACCCATTGAACGAATCGCCCCGGCACTTCGAACACTGCTCCACCCCCTCACGTGGTTTCGAGCTCCCGTCGACGAGTGGGTAATGGCGGCAAGTTTTGCGCTTCGAGGTCTGTCGACCGTGCGCGACCAGATGCAGGCAGTGTTCGACGCCGTGCGCCTGCGCTGGACAGATGATGGGCCGATGATGACATTTCGCGGTCAGCTCAAATTGATCGTGGATATGACAACCGCAACGTTATCCGCGTCCTCGAGACGTGCCGATGACACCGGCAGGGCAATGACAATGCGCGGTGGAATCCCGCCAGTTGAGCGCGATCGAGTTCGTTTTCGCTGGCCAGACATCATCGGGCTGGTCCTGGTTCTTGCCGCAACCGTCATCTCCGTCATCTTCCGCTCCGGTGTCCCGTGGCAGTGAATGTGACTGGTCTCAACACCTCTTGTGGTGGATTCGGTTTGACGAAGACACCCTCGGCCTCGTAATCTTCTATAGCAACGCGCGAGTGGCGGAATAGGCAGACGCGCACGGTTCAGGTCCGTGTTCCAGTTGATGGAGTGGGGGTTCAACTCCCCCCTCGCGCACCATGTGATGTGTCGGGACATCGTTGACATTGTGTTGGCGGTGTCCCGATCTTTCTGTATATCGCCGCGTTTCAGTACACTGCCGGCGTTTCCACATCTTGCTGGCCTTTCTGCATTTCACCGCCTTTTTGGGTGTGTCCTGACCGCAGATCCTTCGGGCGGGGATGCCACTGCTGTCCTGCC
>NZ_KV817041.1:0-205257 GCF_001814535.1 Actinomyces sp. HMSC065F12 | reverse complement strand
GTACGGGGGTGAGACCTTAAACGGTCTCACCCCCGTCGCCAATTTCTCCTATAGTCCGAACAGTGCTGAACGAAATTGCGGTGAGGCACCAAAACAACGTTGTTTGCTCCGCCCGGCCAAATCCGTGATATGTACGAGCGCAAATCTGTAAGACCTGCATCTCAAGTGAAGTTAAAGTACAAAAGTAACCTTGCCTGTTTTGTTTTGAAAACCAAAACCTTCATTTATGGCACCCTAGTGGACCACGACTACTTCACCGGGCAGCCCTTTGGCTCTTCCAAACCCCAAAATGTTCGCGGTATGGATCACCCCTCAACGGCAATCCAGAACGTTCGTGAAGAAAAAGGTAAGAACGCCGTGCTGCTTCTAGACAACGGCGACGTTGCGCAGGGCTCATGAATCGAAATGGTGTACCACTCGAACCGGACAGATAGCACTGTTGACCCGATGGCTAGTGTGTTCAACTACTTGAATTACGATGCGGTGGGTGCTGGTAACCACGAATTCAACTACGGCCTTGAAGCCCTAACCGCCTAGAATTAAACCAGTCCAACTTTCAGGGGCTAGTTCACTTAACAGGGCATGTCGCTGCGTGGTGGAGCACTGGCGGGGCGTGCCAGGTTGATCTGTCTTCGGCTCTCACGCCCGTCCATATAGTGAAATTCCAGTGCGGAAGCCAGAAACGCCCGGTTCGATGTGACTGTTCTTGATGTGGTCGACTTCACGATGAGGTGTCGGGGGTGGGTGCGTGAGGGCCTGCGGTTCCCCTCCTCAATAATCGTAACGCTCGCGCGCGAGGTAGGAGCGTCGATGTGTGTTCTTCCTCGTGAGAGAGGTGCCCGCGGACGTGGATTATGCAGCCCGGTGGATGCTGGAGGCGGCAAGGTCTCGCTCAGTGTTGGCGTGATTGACGAGGGCGGCCGACCCGCTTGTGACGGGCGCCTGAAAACTGCTCACATTCTGTTTACCCACTGTTTAATCTGAATCCCTAACCTAAGTGCGGCAATCGAAGAGTTGGCGTGGCGCGTTGGTCACGACGTATCTGCGATGAGACATGTAAGGGGATCGTATGGGCGATCTGAAATGGAAGCAGGATCGGTCGCAAGCAGCGCAAGGGCGATTGAACGAGGCGAACAGCACGTTCGCGGGAGTGAATTTTGGGGCACCGCCTGATTTTGGCAAGTCCACGGCAAGTGTGAATGCTGTACTGAGCAAGTTTACTGAAGGCCTGAAAGCCCTAGCTGATGGAACAGCGAAGGTGAGTGGCAGTCTGTCGACCGCTGATCAGAATTTCGAAGCTTCAGAAGCTCGAATCTTTAGCGAACTTACCTCGGTTTACCCCCAGGGCGGGGTTTACTACCCCCAGTCAGGAGGAATGGGTAAATGATTGACACCAAGCTCGATATAGAACCCGAAACGCTCTCCTCCTGGAAGAGCGGCGTCCTCCTGCATGGCAGGGGCCGAGTGAATGACGGTATTAAGGACCTCGATCGGGCCAATAGCATCGTGCAGTCTGAGCTGGTGGGCTACACGGCAGCTGAAGCGTCCGCGGCTATCCAGTCTGCCACTAAATCAGCGCAGGAGATCCACGACGAGATCGAAACTTTTGCTGGTGCGGTTAACTCATTTGTGACGTTGATTCGTTCATGTAAGACCCGCCTCAAAGACATTGAAGGTCGGGCGGCAGCAGGCAAGCTGATTGTTATCCCCAAGACTTCAATCGAACTGCCTCCGCCTCCGCCTCCGCTGCCGGTTCCGGCGGATCCGGTGACGAATGCGGCTCTCATCCAGGCGTGGACTGAGTACATGGAAAAGCAGGCCCTCTATTCGACCCTCGCGGGAGAGGTGAGCATCGTCCGCCGCGATGAGGACGTTGCTCACAGTGAGCTGCAGAACGCATGCAGTGCCGTTACTTCCGCCAACTGGCTGGTCAAGGCTTTCACTGGGATGTTCTCAGGTGGCGGTACGACGCTGGGCTTCCTGAAGATGCTGAAGTCCCGCACCGGCGATGCCGTCAAGCTTATCAAGGGCATCAACTTCAAGCTCAACGGTGCCACGTTCGATCCGAAGAGACTCGGAAAGCATTTCAAAGATACGCCAGAGGTTCAGTTCCTCAGATTTAAAGACAAGGTCAACCTTGGTAAGGGATGGGGAGATTCGCCAGAGATCCTCGACAAAGTCAGCAAGGTCACGAAGCATGCCGGGCGTGTGCTCACCGCTGTCGATGCTGGCACCACCGCTTACGACCAGTGGAAGACGGACAGTGCGCTCAATCCTGGTATGGGAACCGGAGAAAAGGTTGCACGTGCCGGAACCCGAACGCTGCTGGAAGTCGGCGGTGGCTGGGCTGGCGGCAAAGCTGGTGCGATGGGTGGCGCAGCTATTGGTATGGCTGTTGGCGGACCGATCGGAGCGGCCGTTGGCGGCATCATCGGTGGCGTTGCGGGTGGTGCCGGCGGTAAGTGGCTTGGCGGAAAGGCAACAGATTTTACCTTCGGCCTGTTCGACTAGCGCCAGCAAGACCGCTACTGATGTGTGAGTGTTGTGCATGGTGATTAACGCTGCAATGCGTAGTGACCTCAAGGTAATCTGACAAGAGCTGAGGATTTGGATGTGGCTGCGGACTGACGGTGAAACCACTTCGCGCGTTGCCCGCCGCTACTCCATCCACGGCAGTACAGGCTCTGTAGCTGAGGATGAGGAAATCGATGGATGATTTTTCGAGTAGTGATACCTTCTGGATGATCACACTGGCATTCCTGTTTGGGGGCCTCATCCTGGCTCAATGGGCTCTTGCGATGTTTTCAGACTCCACGCTCGGAAAACTCGCCCGCTCAGTTGGGAACATTTTCGGATGGTGGAAAAACTCCGAAGCACTCACCACTCCTGCCATCGGTCTGGCGTTCCTGCTTTTCGGAGTCGCATTTACTGCTGGAACACTGGGGATGAGCAAACAGGGAATGCGTATCATCGTCATCGTTGCAATGGCCTGTATGGTTGTCGCGCTGATATCAGTGATCCCCTTCCGTCTGCCTGACGCGATGTATCCGGAGAAGCGGTTGGAAAAACGTCAGCAGCAAGCCCTGACTCAAGTCGATCCGGGCTCGTACCCGGCCGATCGCCATTTTGCTGAAGGTATCGTCCCGCCTTCCCACAGTGATCCGACTACTTCCCACAGTGATCCGACCCGCCTGACCCAGCCCGAACATCAAGAATTTAAGTCCGACAATAACCACCGAAGCGATGGAGGATATTGATGAGTCCAACGAGCAGTGACGCTGAGTTCGTCACTCTTCCCGCAGACTGGGAAGAACTCAGCACTGAAGAAAAAGCGCAATTCACCCAGCAAGTGCCGGAAGAAGGCCCGACTCAGCAGATGCTCCAGGAAGTTGAGAGCACTTTTCCGCTGATCGCACTTGGTCCTGAAGCTGCATCAGGGTTCCGCCCCAGCCTCGTCGTGACGAAAGCCGCGACCGGCTCGGACGATCCGATCGACTGGTACGACGGCACGTTGCGTCAACTCGTCGAATCTATCCCCGGATTCCTGGTGCTGGAAAACGCGGCATGGGAAAACGAACACCTCAATGGTGTAGCCCGCATGGGGGTCTACATGATGGAGGATCTGTCCGTGTCGTCGTGCCAGTGGCTGTGGGTGAACGGCGAGGCCGGACTGACCGCCACCCTGACATGCGCGACACGCGAATTTGACCCGATGTACGACACGTTTGTTGAAATGTCGAATAGCTTGAGGAACCCACAATGAGCCGTTTTACCTCTGAAGAATCAGCTGCAATTCTCAACGAGGCCGACTGGGAAGCCCTAACCGATTTGCTGGACGGCAAAGCTGACACGAATTCAGACGGCTGGCAGAACCTGGTTAACCTGGGATTCATCAGCGATGAGGAATCCCTGACGGACGGCGCCGAACGTCTCTTCGCCGGTCTGTTCCAGCGTTCCCACATGATTCAACTGACCCGCATCGCACCGTCGGAAGACGTCAAACGGATCACCCTCACCGTGTGGATTTCTTCAACGGACGTCACGTGGATCGTGCCAGAGGGTGACTCGATGAACCTGTTCCGCTCCGACCCGGAAGAAGTTCCTTCACTGATTCTGCGTTGGCTGGTTTTCGGGCCGCACATGAATGTTTTCGACGGCCCACTTCACCTGCCCTCCGACGTCATTCGTCTGGCACACCAAGGTGATGTCGATCAGCTGCAACGCGTCATCGCCAGTGAATGCCGAGATCACGACGACACAGGATTTGGCAAGGCCGGTCTTGAGGGAACCTGGGCGATGAATGTGTTCGACATTTTCGCCGCGGTGGACGAGCAGATGGCGCCCGCTGGATCCCTGCTCTTCCTGAGTACTCCGACGTGCCTGTACGCGATGGACGGCACCAAGGCCGATGAACCAGAAGTGGAGTTGGCAGGGCTGACATCGCCGCTCGCGTGGCAGATGATCAACCCCTACCTGTTCGCCTGATCGATCCTGCGGCCTCCACGTGAGGCCGCAGGTCTTTGCTGAGCTGCCCGCCATATCTCTGGGGTGGCAATACTGACCGGGATCACTATCTCTGGCCGGACGTCTTCACGTGGTGCTGGGCGTAGCCCGTGTCGCATCCACTGAACGGCTGGCAATGCGCACTGTTGCAGGAACGGTGAGTGTCACGCTCAGACCACCCTCGTCGAGTGCGGAAATAGTGACTTTGCCGCGGTGAGCTTGAGCGACAGCCTGCACGATTGCGAGTCCCAGGCCATGTCCGCGCGTGGTACCGGCTGTACGTCTGGATCCACGCACGAAAGGCTCACACAGTGAGCTGACGGTATCAGCATCGACGAGGGGGCCGGTGTTGGTCACGTTCAGCACTGCGCAGGAAGCACTGGCATCAGACGAATGGTGTACCTGCAGGGTGACGTTCACAGATCCATCCGCCTGGTTGTAGGTGACGGCGTTGCGCAGCAGGTTCGAGACTGTCTGGCGCAGCAGCACCTGATCTCCAGTAACTGCAGCGGGAGTGATGCTCATATGGATGGCTATACCATGGTCTTTCGCCAGAGATCCAACTTCATGGATGGCTTGGCGAACAATTTCGGCTAGATCCACCTCTTCGCGCGCCAGCATCCCGCCTTGAGCTGCCGACAGATCCAGCAGCGCATCCACAGTCTGAGCGTTGGCGTGATTGGTTTCGCGTACCCGTCGCAGAAGGTCCCGCAGTTCCTGAGTGGTCGCATCCGGATCAGACAGCGTCACATCAATCATTGTCTGAGTCGTGGCAAGAGGAGTACGCAGCTCATGCGACGCATTGGCCGCGAACTGCTGCTGGGAGCGCAGTGATTGATCGACCGAATCAAGCATCGCGTCGAACATAACGCCCAGCTCGCGCACCTCATCATCCGGTCCCTTCAGGTTCAGGCGGTAACTGTAATCGCCTGATGTTGCCAGAGCTGCAGCTTTCTTCATGTCAACCAGCGGCGCCATCACGCGTCCCGCCACGATCCACCCGACCAGGCCGGAAAGAAGCGTCAGGATCGTCAGAACCAGAAGCGATGTGACCAGCATGGTGTTGAGCATGGAGCGGGCCACTGGGATCACCAGGTCAAAACTGGCGCTTTGCCCGTCAGGCGCGGGAGGAGCGAACGTGGTGTTCAGTCGCATCGGCACCAGGCGCATATAGGCGTACACCAGGCCAATCATCACCAGGCCCACACCGCCCACCAGTCCCGCATACGACAAGGTCAGGCGCATTCGCAGGGTCAGGCGGCGTTCCCCGCGCGGTGTCCTCGTCATCTGTCTGCCTCCCCGAAGCGATATCCTGCGCCCGGCACGGTTTGAATAACCCAGGGGGAGCCGAGCCGCTGACGCAGATGTGAAATAGTGACGCGAATCGAATTGGTGAAGGGATCAGCGTTCGCGTCCCATGCGCGCTCCAGCAGCGTTTCCTGGCTGAGGACCCCGCCGTCAGCCTCCATCAGCAATTCCAAAACTGCGAATTCCTTGGGGCTCAGACGGACGAAGCGCCCATTGCGGTAAACTTCGCGACGGAACGGGTCCAGACGCACTCCGCACGATTCAAGGACAGGTTCTCGTGCCGGTTGAGAGCGGCGGCCGAGAGCTCGCAGTCTGGCAACCAGCTCCGGGAACTCAAACGGTTTGACCAGATAGTCGTCAGCTCCCAGTTCGAACCCCGTGACGCGCGCGTTGAGCGTGCGGGAGGCAGTGAGCATCAGGATGCGCACCTCAGGGTAGTGGTGCGCGAGAATCCTGCACACCTCGTCACCATGAGTTCCCGGCAAATCACGATCCAGAACTATCGCGTCGTAGGAAGAACTACGCACCATCTCCAGCGCGTCATCGCCATCGAAAGTCACGTCAACAACCATTGCTTCGCGCCTCAGCCCCTGGGCGATTGCCTGTGCGAGATATTCTTCATCCTCGGCGATGAGAACCTTCATAGTGGTGTGCCTTTCATTCATTCCTCTTGACGAGGGCGACTCAGTTGAGCCCCTTCCGCTGGCGACATCTTAACGATGTCAGTGTTAGCAAAACATAAACAAAAACCGCAACGCTACGGCAACGCATGATGCGTTTAAATCTTTTCAGACGCGTGGAGTACTGATCCGGGTACCTCGCGCAAACTGCAGGACCAAATACGTGGAGGAAATTGACGATGCAACTGCGCATACATGGTAGGGCTTCGAACGTGACGGCAGAGAGCTCAGTTGGAGGCGTGCTGAAAGCTTTCAGGGCGCGCGCGGTGACTGGAGCTGCGCTGATGAGCCTGGTCGCGCTTGCAGGCTGTTCGAGCAATATGCCGGTCGGAAGCGACGCAGCCGGATCGGACAGCAACGCTGCGGGCAAGGGCGCTGGCGCATCAGAGTCAGAGACCAAAGCTGTGGAAGAATACAATCTCAAATTCGCTGCCTGTATGCGCGAAGCCGGTGTGAATGTGCCCGACGACCTTCAAAATTACGGCCCGGGCGAAGATTTTGGTGTCGATGCGAACGCGTGGAACACCGCCGTGCAGGGCTGCTGGGAAAAAGTCGGTGACAGCCCAACGGCAGGTGCGGACAGTGAAATGACTGACCAAGAATTCGATCGGCTTGTGCGTGTCGCTCAATGCCTGCGTCAGGACGGCTATCACGTGGAAGATCCAGTGCGAGGCCAGGGAATCCGACTCAATGACGTGCCGCCAGCAGCCATTTCTCAATGCTTCGACAAGGCTGATGCGGCCAATGCCTCCAACACCGGGACGGAGAACACCAAGTGAAAGCTATGACGAAGCGGCGCACGCTTGTCGTCCTCGGCATTGCGGCAATCCTGGTTGTGGCGCTGGTGGTGGCAAGTGCCATCTGGCTCAGGCACGGCGGGCAGGCCAATGCCGCACAATCGGGTCAGAGCGGTGCAACGGGGCAGGCAGGCTCTGCAATTGCCACCGAACCCGTTGTGCGCGAGGATCTGCATGGCAGTGTGAATGTTGCCGGCACGTTACATTACGCTGATTCGCACCAGCTTCGTGCCGGATACGACGGAATCGTGACACAGCTGCCTGAACCGGGCACTCAAATCAGCGCCGGTGCACAGCTGTACCAGGTAGGTGACGACCCGGCCTACCTCATGCGCGGTGCCACCCCTGCGTGGCGTGACTTTGAAGACGGTATGAGTAACGGGCAGGACGTTCAGCAGCTCGAACAGTCCCTCAAGGATCTGGGCTATTTTGCCGATGAGCCAGATGAGCGCTTCGATGCGCAGACGATCAGTGCGATCAGGAACTGGCAGGACGCAGTCGGACTGACACGTAGTGGTCGCCTGCAGCTGGGACGAATCATTTTTGCTCCAGCTGACCTGCGCGTCGGAACACTGTCTACCCGTGTGGGAGATCGAGTCACGCTGGACACCAGCCTTTTCAGCGTGTCCTCCATGCAACAGGTCGTGGATGCGAACGTCTCGCTCGCGCAGCAGGACCTGGCTGAAAAGGGCCGCGAGGTGACGATTCAGCTTCCCGACGGGTCAACAACGCCGGGCACCATCAGCTCAGTTGGCACCCCGGTTGAGCGTGGCGCTGGAAACGGTCAGGACAGCCAGGCCGACGGGCAGGGCTCACAGGCAAACCAGGCAGGCCCGGCTGCGGGAAACAAGGAACGCATCCTTCCCATCACCGTGACCCCCTCCGACCCGGAAGCCACATCAACGCTCCAGGAAGCATCCGTGACAGTTGCGCTACCGTCCCAAACCCGCGAAAACGTGCTGACCGTTCCAGTCAACGCCCTGCTTGCCCTGACACCGACACAGTTCGGCGTGGAAATCGCACGCGAGGACGGCTCATTTTCACAGATACCTGTTGAAACGGGACTGTTTGCAGCCGGACGCGTGGAAGTATCCGGAGACGACCTTGCCGAAGGTCAGCACGTGGTGGTGCCATCACGATGACCGACGCATTGGTGCAACTGGATGACGTGACTCGTTCGTTCGGCTCCCCGCCCGTCCAAGCATGTGCGGGTGTGAGCATGACGATTAATCGCGGCGAATTCACGGCCATTGTCGGACCGAGCGGATCAGGTAAAACGACGTTGCTCAACATGATCGGCACACTGGATACTCCCACGTCGGGACGCGTCCTCATTGATGGAATCAACGTCAGTGAACTTGATGATGCAGGCGTGTCAGCGGTGCGCGCCCGCATGATCGGATTCGTCTTTCAGCAGTTCCATCTCTCACCGGGAGTGAGCGCCCTGGACAATGTGGCTGACGGATTACTGTACCTGGGCGTAGCGCGCTCGCAGCGCCGCGAGCGGGCACGAGCAGCGCTGGAACGCGTCGGACTGGGGCATCGTCTGGAGCATAGACCCCACCAGATGTCAGGTGGAGAACGCCAGCGTGTGGCGATTGCACGAGCCGTTGTCGCTGAACCGCCGCTGCTGCTGGCAGACGAGCCGACAGGCAATCTGGATTCACGCTCGGGTGAATCAATCGTCCAGCTTCTCCATGACTTGAATGAGGCGGGCACAACCATCGTTGTCATTACACACGACAACGACCTGGCTGCGCGCCTGCCGCGCAGAATCGCCATCCGTGACGGACGGATCGTGGCTGACTCGGCCGACGGTGCGGCGGGCGGCGCGACAGGCGGTTCGACTGAATGCCCGGCGGGCGGCGTGGCTGGAAGGGAGCACCATGACTCACACATCTGATCACATTCGTTCAGCGCCGGCCGCGTCAACGCTTCTGGCATCAGATGCGGTGCGGCTCGGCACAGTGGGGCTGCGCTCACGCCCGATGCGTGCCTTCCTGTCAGCACTGGGCATCGCGATCGGAATCGCAGCAATGGTGGCGGTGATCGGAATTTCCACCTCCAGCAGAGCTCAACTGACTCGACAGTTGGACGCCCTCGGCACAAATCTGCTGACAGTCACTGCCGGAAGCGACATGACGGGAGCCGCTGCCACACTGCCACCAGACGCTGCAGCGAAAGTGGCGCTCCTGCCGGGTGTTACCGATGCGACCAGCACAGCTGCCCTGACCGACATCAAGGTCTATCGCAGCTCGCTGATTCCTGCAGAAGAAACAGGTGGGATCGCGACCGTCTCCACTGATCTGACACTGCTGGACGTGGTGGCAGGCGAAGTGGCGCATGGAACGTGGCTCAACGAAGCGCTCGCGCAGTATCCGACAACCGTTTTGGGGGCGAGTGCAGCCCAGCGCCTCGGCATTGTCACTCCCGGAACACAGATCTGGATGGGCAACCAGCTCGTCACGGTGGCCGGTATCCTCAAACCGGTACCACTGGCACCGGAACTGGACTCCGCGGCGCTGATCAGTCGCACAGTGGCGCAACGACTGTACGGCCATGATGACCATCCCACCACAGTGTACGAACGCAGCGCCGATGACCAGGTCGCCCGGATCCGTGACCTCCTGGCACCGACCATTTCACCGCAGGCATCAGGTGGTATCAAAGTGTCGCGACCTTCAGAAGCGCTCAGTGCGAAAGCCGCTGCCGATCATGCATTCACGACGCTGCTGGCCGGCGTCGGATCAATTGCTCTGCTGGTCGGCGGTATCGGCGTTGCCAACACGATGATCATTTCAGTCCTCGAGCGCCGCCAGGAAATCGGCTTGCGTCGGGCCATGGGAGCAACGCGCGCTCATATCCGTATCCAGTTCCTGTCTGAAGCACTGCTGCTGGCCGGTATCGGCGGAGCACTCGGCTGCATCATCGGCACACTGATCACTGCTGTCGTGGCCACTGTCAGTGGATGGCTGTTCGTCATGCCGCTGTACGTGGTGGCCGCAGGTCTGGCCGTGACCGTGGTGATTGGCGCTGTCGCAGGCCTGTACCCGGCAGTGCGCGCCGCACGCACACCCCCCACAGCTGCCCTGAACTCGCAATAGATCCAGAACTGAGGCTGCAGTCCTGCCCGCGTGGCATGTCCTGCCGGATGTGCCTGTCATCTCTTACAGGCACATCCGGTTGGCTGTGCCGCCTGTGTGGCACACTGACACTGTGAAGAGCACACGGCGGCGGCGCGTACCAACAGGGGCCTGCCCCATCAGGCGCAGACGCAACCTGCTGGGCACCGCAGCGCTCCTCGGCCTCGCACTAGGCGCACTGATCGTCATCACGGGACAGGACATCCGCATGCCCGGTCCCGAACTCCAGTTCGACTGCAATGACTTCCCCGGTCAGTGCCGTGACTACCCCTTCCCCTACGGCTACCTCATCGCGATGCTGCTGCTCATCATCGCCGTTATCGGGCTGTGGGTCGCGCTGGCGCGCCAACTGACAGGCAGCTGGTCGTGGACACCGCTTCTTGACCGCTCTGCCGAATTATCGGATCAGTCGCGCAGGAGCCCCACGCGTTCACGGACAACCAGCCAATGGGTCTCCCTCGTCGTTGATGTGGCACTATGCGTCGTTGCGCCGCCGATCCTGGCAGTCGGTGGCCTGGCGCTGGCCTTCGGTGGATACGCCGCAGCACTTGGATTTGCGGGCGTGGCCGGCGTGCTGCTCGCGTTGGTGTTCGCCCTCACGGCCAGTATTCAGACTCGCACAACCCGACCAGCCTGGATTGCAGGCGGAGCCGTCGCGCTCACAGCGATCATCGCAGTCTTCATCTCCGGAATCGCGCTGCTTTTCACTGGGCCGGGCCTGTTCGCGGTTCCTGTTATCGGGATTGTCGCCATGCTGCTGGCTCGCGCCGCCGCCTACGAGAGCATTCGCGAAAACTCTGCCGTCGAGTATGAAGGCGGTGCTCCATCCTCGGCAATCATCATCGACGAGGGTGACCCGACCACTGCTGCGTGGCGTCCTATCGCCCGATGCGCGGCGGTGGTGTGCACGGTGGCGGGGATTGTCAGTGTGAGCGCCCTGATGATTCTGCCTGCACCGGCTGACCGGTCGACCCCGATTGATCAGACTCCACCTGCTTCGTCTTCGGTGCCGCCGGAAGAAGCTGAGTCTGGAGCTGCGGTGGCTGCTGAATCTGGGGCGGTCGCTGAGTCTGGAGGTGAAGCGACGCCGGCGGTGGAGCCGCTGTGCAGCCCGGACTCTCTTACTGCCGAGCTCGGACCGGTGCAGGGAGCGCTGGGTGCTCGAGGCGCGATACTGACAGTGATTAACAATGGTGACACCGCGTGCTCTGTGAGCGGTGTGCCCGACCTGCAGATCACGATGAGTGGAGCAGACCTAGCGGTGAGCACTGTTGCCTCGCCCCGCGCCTCGGCGGCCGAATTTGACCGGGGAGTGGATATTCCTGCAGGTGCAAGCGCCGCGATGCAACTATCCTGGCGCGGAGCGGGGACGGAGGAATCTGACACGGTTGATATGACACTGGGCATCGCAGGTGGTGAAGTGCCGGTCGACGTAGCACAGGGCCAGGATGGCGGCAGTCTGGATATGGAGACCGGAACCCAGATCACCTGCGAGCCGTGGCGATAGGAAACGCTCATCGTGCCGATCAGCAGCGGTCAGCACGACGCCTGAACCAGAGGCAGGGCCCCTCGGGCCCCTACGCAAGCCCCGCGAGCAACCTCTACAGCCAGCCGTTGTCGCGGGCGCGGCGCGCGGCATCCATGCGGGATGAGCCACCGGTTTTCGCCATCGCGCTGGTGACATGGTTACGGACCGTGCCCTGAGACAGGCCGACTGTGCGCGCCACGTCAGCAGTGGTGCCGCCTGCCTCGGCCGCACGCAGCACATCGACTTCTCGGGGCGTAAGCGGATTGATGCCCAGCCCCAGCGTGCGTGTCGCAAGCTCCTGATCAACCACCTGCTTGCCGTCCTTCACCGCGCGAATTGATGCCGCCAGAGCCTCGGCAGGCTGGTCCTTCAAGACAAAGCCGGCAGCTCCCAGTGACAATGCTCGAGACACCCAGCCCGGACGGTCAAACGTTGTCAGCATCAACACGCGCGTATGCGGGCTGACTTCCCGCACACGCGGCAAAGCTTGCAGCCCGTCAACACCGGGCATCTCCACATCTAGCAACATCACGTCTACCTCAGCGCCCATCCGCTGAGCAATCTCAACCGCTTCGCTGCCGTTGGACGCCTGAGCAACCACCTCAATGTCAGGCTCCAAACCGATCAGCGCGGCGATACCGGCGCGGACAACTCCCTGATCATCGACAACTGCGACCCTCATGAGAGTGCTCCTTCACTGACGGGACGAACAGTGTCGCCCACCATTGACAGGGCAGGAGAATCCGCCCCATCAACAGGATTCACCACGAACGTCACGTGCCAGCCGCCCCCGTCAGCAGGCCCCCAGGTCACGGTGCCCACACCTTCGGCACGTTTTTCCAGCGACTCCAAACCGGTGGAGATGCGCTGTCCCGCGTGAGCGCTCTGCTGACTGTCCGCAATGGTTTTCTGGCCGGCAGCGGCCCGGCTTCGACCCGCGGCAGCCGGCCTGCTGCCCCGACCGTTGTCATGCACGCTCACGCGAACCGGACTGAGCTCCACCCATACCCGGTCAGCACCGGAATGGTGGACGACATTCGCCATCGATTCACGGACCAGGTGAGCGGCAACCTGACTGGTTTTGCCCTCAGGTGGATGCCCCTCATCGCTCAGCGTCAGCACGATGCCCGCAGCGTCCGCCAGGTGCGCGGCCTGCGCCAGCTCCTGATCCAGATCCGCTTCACGCGTGGCGGCAACAACCTGCCTCATCTGCGCCAGGGCGTCATGTGATAATTCCTGGAGCTGTTCAAGGTAGGGGACGCCCTCGTCAATCTTGCCCAACTGGGCGAACCGGGCGACGACCTGCGCGTTGACGTTGATGGCGGTCAGGGTCTGCCCGAGGACGTCATGCAGATCCGCGCTGATGCGGCTGCGTTCTTCTGACTGGGAGGTCTGGACGCGCTCGGCCTGACGGATCCTGTCTTCTCGGTCATTGTCGATGGCGCGACGAGCCATGAACGTCATGAAAATCGTGCACAGCAGGATCGCCAGCCCAAAGGACGCCTCATTGATGTTGGCCAGACGCAGAATCACCAAAAGCACTGCGAGCAGGACTGAGCCGATCAGCAGCGCGCACGCCCACCGCGTGTACAGGTGGCGCGGAAGCTGCAGCACAATCACCGCGCTGATGTACGGCAGAAAAAAGAACACCGACGCTGCATCCGAAAACGGCATCATACCTGCGAGCAGGACGCTCATGACGACGATCGTCGCCACCACCCACGGGTCCGTTGACCGTGAAACGGGGGCAGAGTCGGAACGGATCCACGTGGAAACGTACACCAGGATGAACACGGTGAGCCAGGCGAACATGGGCACAGCCTGCTCCGGGCTGCTGCGCACTCCCAGGATGATGCCGACGATGATGAAAATCAGGTACGGCAGTGCCCACGGCAACGAGCTGAGGCGCTCGCGCAGCGAACTTGAAGCCGCCGGTGAGTGCCACAGCCAGCTCCAGCTCATCGGTGTCAGTTCCTTTCAGTACGGCTCGAGCGGGTAAACGTCCAGACAGCTGCGGCCAACATTGCGAGCGACCAGACCGCGATATTGATGACCCAGCTCCATTCGAACGTGGTATCCCAGCCAAGCTGCGGTGCCCGAACAAGATTGATGATCCCATACATTGGTGTGTACTTCGCGACTTTCTGGACCAATGAGCCCATCTGCTCCAGCGGCATGAACATGCCGGACAGGAATGCACTGACCAGCACCGTCATCGAGACGATGAAGTACGCGGCGTTCTCACCGACAAGTTGGCCAACCGCGAATCCGAATGCCGCCAGGGGAAAACTGCACACGACAATCAACGCGAACGTCACAACCCAGGTAATTCCTGACATTTTAGCGCCGGTGAGTGCCCCTACACCATAGGTCACCAGTGCAGCCAGAGCGCCGACCAGAATTGCCGCACAGATCTGAGCCCACAGGTATGTAGACAGGCTCATTGGAGTCAGTGCCAGTGTGCGCCACCATCCGGTTCGACGTTGCAGCGCGGTGTTGCATGTTGCGCTTGCAGCCGATATGAGCGCTCCGTAGCATGTCAGACCGGCCAGAACGGCTGCCTGAATGTTCGCGTGCCCCACGCTGGTATCTGAGTATTCCTTGCCAACTGCGAACAGGAAATACATCAGAATGGGGATGCCGATGGAACCGCCGATGAACCACGGGTTGCGCAGCGTGTTATCACGCAACGCCATCATGAACTGTGCACCCAGTCCTTTGAGCGGCGGGGGAACAGGTCGGTCTGTCAGGTCTTGTTTCGTCAGGGTATGCGTCGTTGCGGCGTGCGTGCTCATGAATCTGACTCCTCTGTGTTCGCGCCGGTCAGGCGGGTGAACATTTCATCCAGGCTGGTTCGTTTCATTTGGAAATCCTTGATGCCTGCGGTGTTCAGTACCGCAAGAGCAGCCGGTTCAAGCTTTTCTCCGTCGATCGCGATTTGCCCGTCGTCGAATTCGTAGGTCCACTTGTCGGCCCCGGGCAACGCAGTGATCTCATTGACGAGGGCGTCCCTATGCTCTTCTGAGACGGTTGCGCGAATATGGGCACGCTCCGTGTTCAGCAGAGTTCGGGAGCTTTCATCTGTGACAACGTGACCGCGATTCATGATGATGATGCGGTGGGCAACTGCTTCAACTTCTGACAGATAGTGAGTTGCGAACACGACGGTCAAGCCGCCTGTTGTCAGTTTCTCCATCGTCTGCCAGAACTGCATCCGTGAATCCACGTCCATTCCGGCGGTCGGCTCATCCATGATGAGAAGGCGCGGACGTGAAAGCAGGGCGATCGCCAGGCGTACGCGCTGCTGTTCGCCACCTGAACACTTGCCGATTCTGCGCGTTGCCAGGTCGGTGATTCCGGCCAGCTCCAGCACCTCATCCACAGGTGCGGGATCGACGTATGCGCTGGCCAGTGTTGACACTGTTTCACGAACGGACGGTTCGGGCGGCAGTCCGCCAGTTTGCTGAATGACTCCGATCAGGCCGCGCTTGATTGCGTCATGAGGAGCCATGCCGAAAAGCCTGGCTGTGCCCGAATCCTGATGGCCCAGACCCAGAGCGATGTCAATGAGTGTGGTCTTGCCCGCGCCGTTGCGTCCCAGCAGTGCAACGAGTTCACCTTGTTCAACGCGCAGAGTGACATCGTCGACTGCGTGGACTTTGCCGAACGAGCGGTGAATGTCGACGAGGTCGATTGCTGGTGGAGCGGATTGTGGTGCGCGTGTAGGCGCCGCCGATGATGCCTGCGATGACGTCTGTGCTGTGTGAGCGTTTTCGGATCGCACTGTGGAGCCACGTGTGGTGGCAATCTCATCTGTGTTCATGTCTTCACAGTACAAATGATTACCCGCATGTGGATAGAGCGATTGTCACGATCTATCTATCACAAATGTCATGGGGTGGGTGCGGACACTCTCGTGCCCTGTTTTCGCCACCGTGCTTCCTGGTGGTGTGCACACTGGTGCCTGGCAGCGGTGAGCGTGGCGCTACTTCCAGCGTGAGAACCCGCCTTCAGTGTTGATCACCTGACCCGTGACCCACTGAGACTCATCACTGAGGAGCCATACAACCAGCCGTGCCGGATCATCAGGGGTGGCCATCCGGCCACCGGGGAACTGCTCGAGCACATGCCGGCGCACCTCGTCCGTCATGTAGCCGGTGTCAACAGGGCCGGGATTGACAGTGTTGACGCGGATGTTCCTGGCCGCAAGCTCATCTGACAGTGTCAGCGTGATGCCTGTGATTGCTGCTTTTGAGGCGGCGTAGGCGATTTCGCCGCGCATCGGCCCCATCGCCTGCCCGGATGTCATGAACACGATCGACCCCTGGTCGCCGGCAACGGCCGCAAAGGCCTGCGCCAGCAGGATTGACGTGCGCGCATTGACACGCCAGTGGGCATCAAGATCGTCCGCTGTGATGTCACTGAGTGCGCCGTCATTGCCAGACAGCGCCTGGTTGCACACAACAGCATCAACGCGGCCATATTCGCTGCGCGCTGTATCGATCAGTGCTGCGGGGGCTCCCTCGTCAGTTAAATCACCACCGACGTCGATCATGCGGGCGCCGGACCGAAGGTGGGATCGGATGCCGGCGCACACGGCTGCAATGTCATCGCTGCCCCACGGCTGTTTGTCGTCATGGGTGCTGAAGTGGTGGCATACCAAGTCAGCGCCCCATTCGGCGGCGCGCCGGGCAATAGCGTATCCGATCCCTGCCCGCCGGCTCACTCCCGTGATGACGATGACTCGGCCGGCCAGCGGGAACTGATCACGAGGCATTTACTGCGCTTTCTTGCCTTTCTTCATGGTGATCAGAGCCAAACCGATCGCCAGCATGAAGACATCCTTTGAGAGCATCAGGCCTTCTTGCGAGGGGCGGATTCCGTCTGCTTCGGTCATCGCAGGGTTGCGGAAGTACATGGTGAGCATGCCCGAGGCGAATGCTGTCAGCGCCAATCCGGCGAGTTTGCGAGGAATAAACGGTGTCAGAAGCGATGCGCCAATTCCGATTTCCGATGCGCAGATGAACTTGCCGAATACCTCCGGGTCAAGTTCACCGAGCTGGGGAATGCCTGTGGCGGCCATTTCCTGCAGTCCGGCAGCGGCCTCGGCATCCAGATGCAGTTTGCCGATACCTGAGTTCAGAATGTAAGCGCCGGTGATGGTGCGCATGATGCCGGATGCAAGTTTCATGGGGGCCTCCTCGCTTGAAAGGATCGTCTTGTTGGTGCTCGATCATTGCCAAGTCGACACAGGAGTGTCGTGCGTCCAGTGTATCGAAGGGGGTGAACAGGCATTGCCCGAATCGATAAGCTGACCCCATGACGATTACGCACGAGCTTTCGACAGATCGACCCATTGCCCTGATCACCGGCGCAACGCGCGGTATAGGTGCAGCCATTGCCCAGGAACTGTCCCGCACACACACCATCATCGTTGGTGGCAGTTCGGACGAATCGGTGGCGGCCGCCTGCGACAGGCTCATCGCAGCACGCCAGGCAGCTGCCACTGGCAGTAATACGGACACCTCCAGCCGAGACGCAGCAGCCACGGTCCGTCCATTTGTCGCAGACCTCAGTGATTTCGAACAGATGCACCAAGCCGTCGAAGACCTGCACCTGGAGCGCCTCGACATACTGGTGCACAGTGCCGGAACAATGGCGCCTTCAAGTACAATCGCCGAAACCATGCCTGACGAGTGGCTCCGAGTCCTGCGCCTGAACGTGGTTGCCGTAGCCGAGCTGACACGCCTGCTGCTGCCGGCTTTGCGCGCTGCCGGTGGCCAGGTCGTTGCGATTAACTCCGGAGCCGGTTATCGCGTGGGCGCTGACAACGCGGTGTACTCAGCCTCCAAGTTCGCCCTGCGTGCCTTCACTGACGCGTTGCGTGAGCAGGAGCGCGGCACAATTCGCGTCACTTCCGTGCATCCGGGTCGTGTTGACACAGATATGCAGGTGGACATTCAGCAGCGCGCCGGCCGCTCCTACCGCCCCAGCGATCACCTGCGCCCGCAGTCAGTTGCCGCCGTGGTGCGCATGGCAGTGGACGCGAGTGAGGAAGCAATGGTGGAGAACCTCGAAATTCGCCCGGTCGTGCCGCGCAGCAAACTGGGTAAGTAGGCGGTCCACTAGTCACCCTCGTCGATGGTGGGGGCGGTGGAATCCGGTCGCACAGGCTTCGAGTTCTTCCTGATGAATTGACGAGGGCGCCTTGGCCTCCACTGCTTGAGGCGGTGGATGAACAGGCGGGGACGCACCGACTGACTGCGCTCGTAGTGCTGTTCCTGATAGTCGAAGACAGGCAGGTGCCAGCTGAAGCGAATCGCGAGAATGCGGAAGACGAAGGTGACGATCAGCGTGATGGTCACAGCCCAGTCATCGTGCACGCCCAGTTCGGAAAGTGTGACGTACGTGCAGGTGGCGAGGAATGACACCGCGGCGTACAGCTCTTTCAGGAACACCAGGGGGATGCGGTCGCACAGGAGGTCTCGCAGCACGCCGCCCATCACGCCGGTAATCACTGAGGCGACGCAGGCGAGGATGAACGCCTGGGCGGGGCCTTGCTGGATGCCGACGTCCCAGCCGATGCGTGTGCCGAAAATGGAGAATACCGCCAGGCCGAGTGCGTCGAGACCAAGGAACAGCTTGCGGAAATGCTTCATCAATGAGGGAATCAGGACCGAAATCACTGCGGCGCACACGACAATGACCACGTAGTGGGGGTTCTTCACCCAGGTGAGGGGGTAGTGTCCCAGCAGGACGTCGCGAATGGAGCCACCGCCAATGGCGGTCACTGCGGCCACCATCATCACGCCGAACAGGTCCATGCGCTCGCGGGCCGCTGACAGGGCGCCTGTCATGGCCTCGGCCGTGATTCCAACAATAAAGAGCACCGTCAGCCACATGCAATGTACTCTAACAAGCCTGAGTGTCAGCGTGAGGTCACATCTTTTTCACCGCTCTTCTTCCCCGCCGAGACTGTCCCACCCAATCCCTCAACGTGTGAAGCGAGGGATAACCAAGCACCCGGCACGTCTGAGTATACGAACGCAACTTCCCAAACATGGCCACAGCCACCCGACGCTGCTCATCGGTATAAACAACTTTCATCCCAGTCTCCCAAAAACTCCAAGAAACTGTCCGGCCCCCCAAATGTGTGTATAGAATCGCTGTTTTTCTTGGTTTGACTAGGGGTTTTAAGGGTTTACACATGCTTTGAGAGCATGTGGTGTGAAGGGTGCTTGTAATCAACCTGTTTGTGGGGTATGTGGCTGGAAGCTAGTCAAGAATGGTCACACTAGCTCAGGTAGGACTCGTTGGCGTTGTAAATCTTGTGGTGCCTCGACTACTCAGGCCCGTCCCGACGTGACGGCTAAAGCCGAGGCCAGCCTGTTTAGAAGATGGCTTTTGGAGGAATTCTCGGCACGTCAACTCGGTTTAGCGAAAACCTCTTTTGCCAATAAAACGGCCTGGTGTTGGCAAGTCCAGGTGCCTAGACCGTCGGTCACTGGCGAGGTCTACGATCAGGTGTTACTTGATGGAATCTATCTTGCCTACGGCTGGTGCTTAATCACCGCTACCAATGGGGAAAAGATTATTACTTGGCAGTGGTGCCAGCGGGAAAACTCTGCCGCCTATCAGGCATTAATGAACCGGCTACCGGCCCCGATGGTAGTGGTAACCGATGGCGGGGCGGGCATCGCCAAAACCTTAAAAATCTGCTGGCCACAAAGCCGCATCCAGCGCTGTCTTTTCCATATTCGGGCTAACACCATCACTGATCTAACCCGTAACCCACAAAGCCCGACTGGTAAGGCACTATTGGGGCTAGCCAACCAGTTAACGAGAGTCAAGACACCCGAAGACGCCGGCCAGTGGCTTAGCCTGTTACAAGACTGGTATCGAGTATATCGCGATTACATTAACGAGAAAACCTATGGTCTTGAACCAGGATCAAGGAAATGGTGGTGGACACACGAGCGGGTCCGAAAATCCTATAAACGTCTTGAACGCCTGGCCCGGTCCGGTTACTTGTTTACCTGGCTCGACCCAAAATTCACTGGGCTTGATATTCAGCGCACTACCAGCAGCCTTGAAGGCGGCGTCAACGCCGCGATCCGTCGCCTACTTACCGCCCATCTCGGCCTATCCGAGCCCCACATGAAAACAGCGGTCGAATGGCTGTTAAACCAAAAATCCATCGATCCGGCAGACCCTATCACCTGGCTTGCCAAACATCGCCACAACACCAGCCAACAACAGCCACGTCCAGCCACCAACGACCCGATCGGCCCGCCCCAATACGACACCGCCATCGACTACAATCCCGCCTATCAAGACGGCTCCCTACACATCCGCAAAGGCTGGAACAAACGATAAAACAAACCACGACACGCCGAGACCATACACACATTTTAGGTATTAACCCTATTTTGCCGCAATAGCATGTTACACTTTTTAGTGTAGGCGGAGCTATCGCTAATTTGGTGTTGTCTGTGCGATTGATGAAGATCGGCAGTTTTATAGCTCCGGGACCGTCAGCCACTATGAACTTTACCAGCCGTACTTTACTTTACGGGAGAGAAGGGTCGTGAATACCAATGAGAAGAAAAAGAGGCACAGCTTTCACGCCGTTCGTTTTGTTGTGCGCGTCCGCCTTGTTTGTTAGCTTCACACCTACAGCCGGTGCTTCCAGTCGAGTTGACCTGGATGAATTGGGAGCTGATCTGGAAAACCAGGTGTCACAATTTCAACAGGAAACAGTCGATGGACAGACGCGAGATACTCTATCTGTTCACGATTCTTTGGTACCCGTCTCTCTTCGTCATCAGCTGCGCAACGAAGCCGACGGAATCAAAGAGACTGGAACACTGAAAATCACCGACACAGACGCCACACTTGAAGGTGATCCGCAGATTCTCTCTACTTACGTGAACGGCTCCCCTCATGAGGTTCTGTACACGCTGATTCTTCAGCAGACTATTATGCCGTTGCAGCATTTCCCGCAGGACACGGATGATGATTCAACAAACAGCAAGGCGATGGTGCCCATCACGATTGTTTTGGACACTGACGGTAAAGTATCCACCTCGACCTATGAAACACTGATGGATCATCATGAGGGCTCTATTTCGCTCGAAGACTTCTTGCAAGGCCCAGCCGACTATAGCGCACCATTTTCGATTGACACTTCCGTATCTCCTCTTTCGACCCGGAGCATTCCGGAACAAAATCGAGTCAACAGAGTTGTTTCGTACGCGCTTGAGTGGTGGAACCGACGTAACCCGCGTTATATATCGTTCGATACCGACTGTGCAAATTTCGTATCGCAATCGTTGCATGCGGGGGGGTGGAGAATGCTGGATGGCGGCAAGAAAGTTTCCGGCGCATGGTGGGCGTACGAAAAGGATGCCAGTTGGAGTTGGTCTGCTGCGGAAAACCTCTATAGAAATCTACTTGAAAGAAAACGCGGTTATGTCTTGGCGAATGTGAATCAGCTCAGTCCTTCGGACGTCCTCATGTACCGTTTCGAGGGGAAGAACATGGCGCATGCGATGGTAGTGACAAAGGTATCAGGCGGTGTTCCCTATTTGACGTACCATACGACAGACCGGATTAATTACCCTTTTACAGCACTTAAGAAGGACGTGCCGTCGGCTCGGTTTGTTCCGATACGAACCAGACTTGATCAAATTACATACGACTAGGATGTTTCCAAAAAGTCTTTCGCACTCATCTCACCATTTCTTGATCGAGAATCAGATTATTGTGAGGGGATGACGGCGCATATATGTACTCGGAGCATCGGGATCGCCGTCCTTGCTGGTTGGCACGTTATATGCCTGAAATCTACTCGTTTGTATCCTAGGACGATTTTATCGTTAATTCGGACATAACTCTCAATCGTGTGCGCGCGGACGGTGGAGTCTGCGTGCTTTTGATCCAGAAGTGGACGTGACCGGACAGGATGTGGAAGCGATTCTGGAGGGTGCACGGTGGGCGCCCTCGGCAATGAACCTGCAACTGTGGGCGTTTATCGCGGGGTGCGCGGAGATGACACGTACGACGCGCTGACCCACTGCGTGCGCGGGTACTGTGACTGGGCGCTCGATGTCAGTGCGCTGATCGCCACGATCTACCGCATCGAGGGTGGCGAACGCGACTCTGCCCTGTACGACCTGGGCGAGGCAGTTGCACACGCGAGTATCCAATGTGAATCGCTTGGGCTGCACGCGCGGCAGTTCGCAACGTTTGACCGTGGCATCTCGGAGAACACTGTGGTGTGCCGGAGCCATATCGGGTGGTGACGATGCTGGCGGTGGGTCTGCCTCCTGACGGCTATGCCAAAGCGGAGCGGAACCGGAAAAATCTTGAGGAAATTCTCTGGAAGACCCAGCGCCGTGCGTTCCTCGCTAGTAGCATGTGAGTAGTCGCTCACTGATGAGTGTCATTCAATGATGAGTACCAGAGGATGGATATGGCACGCACAAAACAAGAGGAAATCCGCGAGGCAGTCACGCGCTCACGGGAGTTCTTCTTCACTGGGAAAACCCGTGACCTCAGCTACCGCAAACGCACGCTGGCCGCATTTGAAAAATCAGTACGCGCCCACGAACGTGACATTCTGGATGCGCTGCACGCTGACCTCAACAAGTCGGACACCGAAAGCTTCATGACGGAGATTTCGCTGGTCCTGGACGAAATCAAGTTCATGCGCCGGCACCTGTCATGCATGGCAGCGCCGCACTACAAGATTCCCGCGCTTTCGCAGATGCCCGGCGTGCTGTCCGTGACGTATGAACCATTTGGCGTGGCACTGGTGATGAGTCCGTGGAACTATCCCTTCCAGCTGACGATGTGTCCCCTCGCCGCGGCGATCGCAGCGGGCAATACCGTGGTCATCAAACCGTCCGCCTACTCGCCGGCCACATCCCGCCTCATCCGGCAGATGTGCAAGGAGATTTTCGAGGACGGCTACGTGAGCGTCATCGAAGGTGGACGCAAGGAGAACTCGGCACTGCTGGATGAAAAATTCGACTTTATTTTCTTCACCGGCTCCCCGAACGTCGGCAAAGTGGTGATGCGCGCCGCGGCGGAGCACCTCACGCCCGTCGTCCTGGAGCTGGGCGGCAAGTCCCCGTGCTTTGTCGACAAGACCGCTGACATCGAAAAGACAGCGAAGCGAATCCTGTTCGGCAAGCTGACCAACGGCGGGCAGACCTGTGTGGGCGTCGATTTCGTGTATGTTCACCGCGACGTCAAGGACCAACTGATCGAGGCGCTGAGGCGGGGGATCGACAGCGCATTGCCGACCGAGGAGTATCGTCGCAACTCCTTCGCCAAGGTGATTCACCCCAAGCATTTCAAGCGTCTGTCCGGATTGCTGGAAGGGCAGCGCCTGATCACGTCGAAGTCGCTCGACGCCAAGCCGGCCGATGTGACGCTGGAGGATACGCAGCAGATCATCCCGGTGTTGGTCGACGACCCCGAATGGGACAGCCCCGTCATGCAGGAAGAAATCTTCGGTCCCATCTTGCCGATCAAGGAGTTCACGGATATTGAGGACGTGCTGACGGACTACCAGGATCGCGACAAGCCTTTGGCGCTGTATATCTTCACCAGGAAGAAGCGCTTTGCTCAGCGCGTTGTCGAGGCGATATCCAGCGGCGGCGTGTGCATCAATGACACGTTGCTGCACATGTCCTCAACAAAAGCGCCCTTTGGCGGAGTCGGGAACTCCGGCATGGGCAACTACCACGGGGCCTCGGGCTTCAAAACCCTGAGCCACGAGCGAACGGTGCTGCATAAGAGCTGGTGCTTCGACATTCCGGTGCGGCACCACCCCTATGATTCCAAGTCCTTCTCATTCCTCAAAAAGATACTGGGTTAACACACAAGGGAGGTTTCAATGCGCGTAGGAATTCCAACCGAAGCGAAGAACAACGAATTCCGAGTTTCAATGACCCCGAGTGGCGTCTCTGCACTTGTGCACGGCGGCCACGAAGTCCTGGTTCAGGCGGGCGCGGGTGTCGGATCTGCAATTTCCGATGAGGATTATGCCGCGGTGGGCGCCACCATCGTTGACGGTGCCGACGAGGTGTGGGCACAGTCCGACATGATCGTGAAAGTCAAAGAACCGATCGAATCTGAGTACGGTCATATCCGTGAAGGCCAGATCGTTTTCACCTACCTACACCTGGCTGCGGACAAGCCCGGCACGGATGCGCTGCTGGGAGCTAAAGCGGTTGGCATTGCGTACGAGACGGTGCGTTTGCCTGACGGCCGTTTGCCGCTGCTGATTCCGATGTCAGAGATCGCTGGGCGGTTGGCGCCCCAGGTCGGCTCGTATTTCCTTCAGAAGCCGCATGGGGGCAAAGGCGTCCTGATGGGCGGAGTGACCGGCGTGGAAGATGCACACGTACTGGTCATCGGTGGCGGCACCGCCGGAATCAACGCCGCTGCGGGCGCAGTGGGACTGGGCGCGGATGTTACGGTTGTCGACAACAATATCGACAAGCTGCGCCAGATCACGAACCACTGGGAAGGGCGCGTGTGCACGCGTTATTCCACGCCGCTGGAAATTTCGCGCCTGATCAAGAAGTCCGACGTGGTGGTCGGCTCGGTTCTGATCCCAGGTTCGAAAGCTCCCAAGCTAGTGACCAATGAGATGGTTGCGTCAATGCAGCCGGGATCTGTTCTGGTTGATATCGCCATTGACCAGGGTGGCTGTTTCGAGGATTCACACCCCACCACTCATGAGGAGCCCACCTTCAGGGTGCACGACACCACGTTCTACTGTGTGACGAACATGCCGGGCACTGTCCCGGTGTCTTCGACGCAGGCACTGACCAACGCCACCTTGCCCTATATCCATGCGATTGCGGACAAGGGATGGAAGAAGGCTCTGGCCGATGATGTGGCGCTGCGTCAGGGTCTGAACACCTTCGACGGGAAGATCACCTTCCCCGGCGTTGCCGAGGCATTCGACATGGAATGTGCCAGCGCGGAGGAGATCGTCGGAGCGTAAGAGGATTCCACCTTCACGGTTCCAGCCGGGCGGGTGTGCGGGCGCAGAAGCGTCCGCACACCCGCCCCTTTCTATGTATGAGTGTGGACGAACACGTAATAGATCATGCCGGGTCGGCTCGCACGAAGGCCTCGCCTAAGCGACTGTGCCTGCACGAGCACCTAGATTTTCGAGGCTCGCGTACGCGCCCCCATGAATCTCAACGCACTGCGCGAACGACCGCCAACATCTCAAGGCACCGCGCGCACATGCCCCTAGATTTAAGAGGCCCACGTGCACAATCCCCTAGATCTAAGCGCCCTGCGTGCACATACCCCTAGATCTAAGCGCCCTGCGTGCACATACCCCTAGAAAAGAACGGAGTTCTCATGAGACGATTTGCAAACCTGCAGGTCAGAGAGGGTGAGTGTGATCGCGGGCGTCGGGGAGCGCGGTTAATCTAGGGGAATGTGCACTATGAGGGTTTAATTCTAGGGGAATGTGCACTACGGGGGTTTAAATCTAGGGGAATGTGCACTACGAGGGTTTAAATCTAGGGGAATGTGCACTACGAGGGCTTAATTCTAGGGGAATGTGCACTACGAGGGCTTAAATCTAAGGCTTCGTGCATAAAACGGCTTCGATCTGGAGCCTCGTGCGCGTCACATGAACAGATAAGCGGTCTCAACGCAGTGGTGCCGGCGTTCGGAATGATCCGAACACCGGCACCTCGTGCAACTCAGGCGTTAGGAGCAGCCCGGCCGGGCTACAGCTTATTGACGGGCCCGTCTCGACTGGACAGAGCAGCTGCTCAGCCGAGCCTGAGCGTGCGGCTACTTTTGGGCGTACTGCCCGACCAGCATCATGAAATCACCGATCTGAGCACCGAACTCCGGCGCACCTTCCATGATCAGACGCTTCTGTGCAGTCAACGCCAACATGTCCGCTGTCTGCAACAACACGCCGAGCGCCGCATCCAGGTCGGTGAAGCGCATCGTGAAGAAGGGCTGCGACCGCTTGTATGCGCCGCGCGCAGAACGGGTCTTGCCCGCCTTGACACGGATGTAGCCAGCCAGGTCATCGCGGCCATCTACCACCAGGGCGTAGACACGGTCAGGTGACATCTTCGCCCATTTCGCCACCTCCGGGTGTCCAGCCTTATTGAGCTGGCTGATACCCGACGGCAGCAGGTAGAACATGAGCTTGACCATCAGTGCCTTGGTTTCCTCATCAGCCGGCGGCTCCGAAGCGCTGAGCAGTTTCTGCATCTTGAGCAACCCCATGACTACGGGAACAACCCAGTTCAGGTGATGCACGTGACGGAACTGCGGTAACTTCATCGACGTGCCTTTGAAGAAGGCGTTGAAGTGATCGATATCGTTGAACGCCAACTCCACAGTCGGTTCGTCCTCACTGGGTCCAAGCTTCACCGAGATGTCACCCTCGTCGAAAACGAGATGAGTAGCCCACTTGTCGCCCTCGTGCGGGAAGGAAAACTGGACGATACCGGTCTTCTTGGCGAACATCTTGTGCAGTGAGGTCTCCTCGATGATGACTTTCAGCAAGGGGATCGCACTGTTCAGGAAGATCTTCGCAGTGTAAATAGCTTCTTTATCCATGGAGTGTCGCCCTAAATCTCATCTGCCCAGTCGTCGTTTTCTTCGAAGTCCATCTTGAGCAGTTCATGGACCGCTGTGACGACGCCGGCAGTATCGATACCGTGGTAGGCCATCAGGTCTTCCTGCAGGCCAATGGGGGAGAACTGGTCCGGAATGCCCAGACGCTTGAACGCGCAGCCCATACCGGCAGATGCGATGACCTCTGAGACCGCGCCGCCCAGACCACCGATGATCGAGTGATCTTCCACGGTGATGATGCGTCGAGTGTCGTGAATGGCTTTGCGTACCGCTTCCTCGTCCAGCGGCTTGATCGTGTGCATGTCCAACACGCGCACCTTCACGCCGTCAGCGGCCAGTTCGCGGGCTGCTTGAACCGCAGAGAAGACTGTGCAGCCACACGCAATGATCGTCGCGTCGGAGCCGTCGGCAAGCTGAACAGCCTTGCCGATCTCGTAGCCGTAGTCTGCCTCGCGGTACACGATCTGGTCGAATCCGCGGTTGATGCGGATGTAGACCGGGCCTTCCATCTCGTAAGCGGCCTTGACTGCGTTCGCAGTCTCCATACCGTCAGCAGGTACCAGCACGGTCAGGTTCGCCAGCGACCTCATGATCGCGATGTCCTCGATCGAGTGGTGCGTGGAACCGGCCTGGCCGAACGAGGTGCCCGCGTGGGAGCCAATCATCTTGACGTTGAGGTTCTGATAGCAGATATCGGTGTGCACCTGGTCAAGGGCGCGGCACGAGTTGAAGATCGCGAACGAGGATGTGAACGGAATCAGTCCGCAGCTCGCCATGCCGGCCGCCACGCCGTACATGTTCTGCTCAGCGATGCCCAGGTTGTAGAAGCGATCTGGGAATGATTCCATGAACGTGCCGATCTTGGTGGATTTGGCCAGATCAGCGGTCAGAACAACAATCCTGGGATCGTCTTCGCCAAGTTTGGACAGCATCGCGCCGTAAACTTCAGCGGTTGACAGTTTCGTGGTGTCAATACTGGTGTAAACAAGGCCTGCCATCTTACTTCTCCTCCAACTTGGCTAGACGTTCGGCGTGATACTTGTCGAGGCTGGCGAACGCCTGATCGCGCAGCTCGTCGTTGATTGCGCCGTAGTGCCACTTGTAGTCACCGGCAGCGAAATCAACACCCTGGCCTTTCACCGTGTTCAGCACGATGCAGGTGGGCTTGTCTGTTGTGTTCTTCGCCGTTTCGAGGGCGTCGATGATGGCTGCGTGATCGTGACCATCAATGCTCAGTGTGTTGAAACCGAAGGCTGTCCACTTGTCGGCAAAGGGCTCGAGCTTCATGACGTCCTCGGTCGGGCCGTCAATCATGGCCTTGTTGCGGTCCACCATCACGACAACGTTGTGCGCGTTGTAGTTGGCGATCGCCATTGCGGCTTCCCAGATCGACCCCTCGTTGCATTCGCCGTCACCGAGCATGCAGTAGGTCATGAAATCTTTCTTGAGCTGCGTTGCCGCCAGACCCATACCCAGCGCGATCGACAGGCCGTGGCCGAGCGATCCGGTGGAGGCATCCAGGCCGTTGACCTTGTTGCAGTCCAGGTGGATGCCGAGTTTTGATCCTGTCAGGTTGAAGGTCTTCAGCTCGTCGTGGTCAACGAATCCCAGGTCGGCCAGAACCGTGACGAATCCGATTCCTGCGTGCCCCTTCGACATGACGAAACGGTCACGATCCTCCCACTTGGCATTCTTCGGATCAATGTTCATCACGTGGTAATACAACACTGTGACTGCATCGATCATGGAGAGTGCGCCGCCGAGGTGGCCGGAGTGCGCGTGGTAAACGGTATCGACGATATCGTGACGCAGGAAATTTGCTTTATCCTCGAGTCGCTTGAGCTCGTCTAGTGATACGGGCATCGTAGCTCCTTTACTACTTTTCTCATATGTGCTGTCAGTCTGCACGCCTGCCTCAGACGTGCAGGTAAACGGGTGAAGATCAGGTGTTTCTGAAGACAGGCCGCCGGTGCGGACAGGTGGGCGGGTGCTGGCTGCATGGCCAGGCGGGCCGCGTCTGTCCGCGCCGATGGGCTTGCCTACAGGATCAACTCATCTTCCTGGGTATGCAGTTCCTTGAATGCTTCTCTTGCAACGTCCCACGTGAACTCAATGTCCTCATCGGTCAGTGAGCAGTTGATGAAGTGGTTGTGGTGGTTGGTGAAGAAGACTCCGCGTTTGACGCAGTTGCCGACGAACGCCTGGTGCAGCATTGACGATGGGTCATTATCTAGGCGCATGAACCACATGGACGGCTCACCGGTCACGACCAGTTTGTAGCCTTCTTCCTCAGCGACCTTCTTTAAGCCTTCGGTCAACTTGCGACCTTTATCTTTCATGACCGTGGCACCGTCGATTTCCTTCATGATTGTCAGGCATTCGATCGCGGCAGCCATCGGTGCTGCCGACAACCAGTAGCTGCCTGTGTAGAACACGGAGGAAGCTGCGGCTTTAAGCTCGTCAGATCCGCACAGCGCGGAAATGTTGAACCCATTGGCCAGAGCCTTGCAGAAGCAAATCAGATCAGCCTTGAAACCGTAGTGGTAGTCGCTGCCTCGTTCGTCCAGGCGGAAACCGCATCGCACGTCGTCGATAATCAGCACGATGCCGTGCTTGTCGCACAGCTCGCGAACTTTCTGCCAGTATCCCGGTGCCGGAAGCTCATTGTCCACGAACGTGGGGTGGTAGTACGGCGTGGAAATGATGCCGGCGATCTGGTTCGGATACTTCGCGATCGTCTTTTCGAGGGCGTCGATATCGTTGAACGGCAGGTCAATGACGTTGGCGAGGTCAGCGTCGGTGATGCCGGCGTACCCAACGTACTGCATCCACTGCGCCACGCCGTGGTAGCCACCGAAGAAGCGGATGATCTTGTCACGCCCGGTTGCGGCGCGCGCGGTCAGGACCGCCATATTCGTCACGTCGCCACCGTTCTTGGCGAAGAACGCCCAGTCGGCGCTGGCGACCTCATCGACCAGCAGTTCAGCAAGTTCGATCATGCGGGTGGTCGGAAGCGTTGTGCAGTTGCCCTGCTCAAGCTGCTTGATGAAGGCTTCGTTGACTTTTGGATGGTTGTAGCCCAGTACGTTGGGGCCGTACGCACACATGTAGTCAATGAAGCGGTTCCCGTCCACGTCCCAGATGTAGGAATCCTGGGCGTGATCAGCGTAGAACGGGTAGTCCTCGATCGGAATGAAGCAACCTTCGGAGGGGCCGAGGTGTCCGTAGATGCCGGCGGGAATCACCTTCGTGGCGCGGTCGAACAGCTCGTGGCTCTTGGGGTATTCATATGTGTTCATCGGGTGCTCCTCCTACGCCAGATATGTCTGGACTTGGCCCAGCAGCTTGTTGAGATTGTCGATCATGGCGATTCGCCCTCGAATCTTCAGGCGACTCTTCCCCAGGCACGCAAATGAGTCGAGCTCACCGCTCAAAATGCCCTGAGCTGTCTCAATCGAATCGAACGACATCAGTGCGCTGATGGGGCGGATCCGGCCCTGGCTCAAGCTCAGCGCGCCGCCCTCGGCATGGATCGTCAGTTCGGGGCCGTCCTCAACGTGGACCAGAATGTTGCCATCGGGGATGCGCCCCGCGTTCTTCTTACCGTGATCGTCATAGCGGGCGATCGGGCCGAGCGCGGAAAAGGCGACGTTGGCCGTCAGGATCGTTGAAATTCGTGAGAATTCCGGGTCCTTGAGAGCTTCGGGTGTGGGGCGCAAGAACTCCGTGAGCCGATCGGTGATCTGCGTGAACTCGTCCGTCAGGAACTTGATATGAGTGAAGCCCTTGATTGGGATCGGGTTCGCTTTCCCGTCAATCATGCCGTTGAAGTGCTTGGATGATGCAAACACCAGTGAAATCGTCGGCTTTGTTTTTGGCTCGGTCGTTGCGGTGCAGGATCCGTGGTCGAAGATCAAAGTCAGTGGTTGAATACCGGGGATGTGGAAATCGACACTCGTATCAGAGTTCGCCACGATGGAGCGTGCGCGCGAGTCGAGCTCGCACAGCTGCTCAATATTTCGCAAGACAGCGTGAAGATAAACCGCCGCCTTCACTTTCTGCTGATTAGTCATAGTCACCTCATCGTTGAAATCACTCAGGCCCATTCCTGACGACTTCCTAGCACAGGAGGTCTTGTATCCAGTTGTCGCATGTTCGAGGGCGTCTGCGGCAAGCCCCCACCGTGGAATGAGTGGGAACTCAATGCCGCTTCGTTTCAGATTACACTGCCGGGCGCCCTCGGCACGGCAAGTTGAAAATAAAAAGTTGACGAATTTTCCGCGACGGGTGCGCGCGGGTGCTGGTGGGTACGAGGTCGCCGGGCGCGACCGCTCACGGACGCTGTGTGTGACCGTGGCGTCACCTTATCCCTGAGCCGTCCCTGAAAAAACCCTGATTTTGGGCGGGGGGTCGCAGAATGTTCGAGGGTGATCCTCCGCGCGTTCTACACTCAGTTTCGTCATGATGCGCACCAACGCCACGGGGATCTTGAGCCGAGGCTGACGTGCCAAGTCTCAAGGAGGATATATGGCAGGCCGGTCCAAAGGCGCGTTGGTGCTTTCAATCATCAAAGTCCTGGCGTGGGTGGTAATCGCCGTCGCATTCGTGAAGTTCGCATTCTTCCCCTCGGCCAACAAGCCCGAGGGTGACGCGCTGGATCCTGGCGCGCAATACGGACAGATGACAGTTCTGCCCGAAAAGGGCACGATCACGAACACGCTGTCGCTGGAAGGCACGATCGAACCGGTCGCCGCCACGTCGGTGAAAGCCACCATGATGGGCGAAGTGACTGAGGTGTACGTGCAAGATGGCCAAAACGTTGCCAAAGGCGATCCGATTCTGCTGATTCAACGCGAAGAAACGGGTGAAGACCAGCAGGGCGTCGATGAAGAAGGCAATCCGACCGTCATCCCGGGTGAAAAGTATTGGAAGAGCGAAGTGGTCTATGCGCCGGCAGACGGTGCGCTCGCCTTGAATGCGCTGGTTGAACAGCAGTTCAACGTGGGGGATCCGATCGGCTCCATTCAGCCGCCTACCTTTGTTGCCAGCGCGAGCCTCACACCCGACCAGATGTACCGGATGCAGCAAACACCTGAAAAGGCGACGATCACGATCAAGAACGGTCCGGCACCGTTCGAATGCACGGGGCTTCGTATCGATACGCCCAAGGCATCGGGACAGGATTCCGGGTCTGTCCCCAAGATGGATGGCAATTCAGGTTCAACTCAGTCAGGCATTCGCGCCACGTGCACCATTCCCGGTGACCAGAAGGTGTTTGCCGGCCTGCAGGTGACGATGGATGTGGTTGCCGGTGAAGCAGCTGACGTGATGACGCTGCCCGCAACCGCAGTTGAGGGACGCTTCCAGAACGGCTACGTCTACATGCCGACAGATGATCCGGCGAACCCGACGAAGGTGGAAGTCAAGCTGGGAATCACTGACGGCAAACGCGTGCAGATCGTCGAGGGCCTGACCGAGGATCAGGAAGTTCTCGAATTCATCCCAGGCCAGCAGCAGGAACAGGACATGTGTGACCCGATGACCGGTGAAGGGTGCTGACGTGGCACTGCTCGACATTCATGACGTCACACGGACAGTCACGCTGCCCGATGGGGATGATCTCCACATCCTCAGGGGTGTCAATCTGACTGTGGAGCCTGGCGACCACGTCTCCATCGTGGGGCGATCAGGAACCGGCAAATCCACGCTGCTCAACATTATTGGACTGTTGGACAAGCCGACCAGTGGGACCTACAGCATCGACGGTGTTGATACATCGGGCCTGGGCGAGGGGAAACGATCAGCACTTCGAGGATCATCCTTCGGCTTTGTCTTTCAGCAGTTCAACATTTTCAATGCTCGAACAGCGCTGCAGAACGTGGAAGTCCCGTTGCTGTATGCGGCAGGCCGTCAGTTCTGGAACCGTCGCAACCTGGCGGCTGACATGCTCGAGCGGGTTGGCTTGGGTGACCGCCTTGACTCCTATCCCACGCAGATGTCGGGCGGTGAGCAGCAACGTATCGCCATTGCGCGCGCTTTGGTGCGCACGCCGCGCGTCATTCTGGCCGACGAGCCGACGGGCGCACTGGACCCGCATACCGGCCGCATCATTATGGAACTGCTCGAAGACGTGGCTGCGGAAAACAATGCCGCCCTGATCGTCATTACGCACGACATGAATGTGGCGGCGCGAGCGAGCCGCGCGTATTCCCTCTACGACGGCATCCTGCACGATGTTGACGATTTGTCTGAGCACACCGTTGCCGCCGTTTCAGACGGGGTGCCCGTCATGTCGCAGGATACAGGGCACGATCAGACACCCCAGTCGCCATCGGACATGTCAATGAGCAACGAGGGTGAGGCTTCGGCCGCGCCTGAACTGTGCGACGAAGAAACAGACACAGCCACCATTGAGGAAGTGACCGTCACGGAGGACGGGGAACCCCGTGGAAATGAGGTGACGCCATGAGGATCCTGAGCCAGATTGTGGGCGCACTCGTCGAAGCGTGGGGTGAGGTGCGCGTGCAGAAAGCGCGCGTGATCCTCTCCCTGGTGGGTGTCGTGGCAGCTGTTGCCGCCATGTCAACGGTAATTGCGTTGGGTGACATCGTCGGGCAGGCGGACAAGGAAATGAATGAAGCGTTCAACGGCCGGGATATTACGCTGCGGCTCATGCCGCAAAAAACCGGAGACGGCGGTGGCGACACTGCGGGCGCGCCACCTGGTGGCGGCATGGTCGTGGGAAGCGGTGGCGCCGTGGCGTATGCCGAAGACGCGGCACCGGATTCAACTGAGCCGGAAGACCAGGACCAGATGGGCTGGTCCGATCAGGCGACCGGTATCGTGGCCGACCCGGTGTCTACCGCCATGAAAACGCTGGCGGACCGCTTCTCAATTCCGTACTGGTCACGACTGGAAGATTCCCCCATTCAGATCGAAGAAGTCGATCGAGCCCAGCAAACCGGGTCGTTCCGCGGGGTTCCGGTTGTGGAGCCTAAATACGGATTTGGAGGATTGGCACTGCAGGCGGTGGATCCGAATTATCAGGTGCTGTTCCGCCTGAAGCCGGTGCAGGGACGCTGGCTGCAGGACAGTGACATCAACCAGCGGGTCAGCCCTGTTGTTATCAACAGTATTTTGTGGGAATACCTGGGCAAGCCCAACATTGCTGACCCGATTGTGCTGAACGTGACCGGCAAGCAGACACAGCAGCTGCGTGTAGTCGGAGTGGTCAGGGCGAAATCCGCCTGGGATCAGCCCATCATCTACATGCACTACGACGCCTGGCAGCTGACCAAACCACAGGACACGGCCGACCCGACAATGGCAGGAGGCATCGGAGGTTTTCCGACGATGCTGGTGTGGAGCGGTGAAGACCAGGTTGACCAGGCACGCACCGAACTACCCGCAGCACTGAGTGCGATTCTGGGTCAGGGCTGGCGCGTGGATGTGAGTGGCGGCGAGCAGTTCGAAAGTGTGCAGGATCAGACTCAGACGCTGCGCCTGATAGTCATGATCATCGGCGCGATCGTCATCTCCCTGGGCGCATTGGGCTTGCTGAACGTGGCGATCGTGACGGTGCGTCAACGTATCCGGGAAATCGGCATCCGACGCGCAATGGGTGCCTCGGCCGGCAGAGTTTTCTTCGCCGTGTTCATGGAATCAGTGGTCGCGACCTTTGTTGCAGGCATAATCGGGGTAGGCATTGCGATCGTGATCCTGCAGTTCATTCCGCTCGAGTCAATGGACATCATATTGCAGGACCGACCGGCGTTCCCCACTTCCGCGGCCGCCGCCGGCGTCGGGATCGCATCTGCAGTTGGCGCTCTGTGCGGCATTATTCCGGCAGTGGCAGCCATCCGGGTGCGCCCGATCGACGCGATTCGCTACTAATCAGCTACCAAGGGACTGCCTTCTGCGCAGGCCGTCCTGACCGCAAGAGCGGGCTTTATGCGGCCCTCTAATGGGCGGTCAGCGCTCTAGTCAGGCAGGCCATACGTTCCGCGTCGATCCACTTCGATCAACCCGTCATTGACGAGGGCATCCACCACTTGCACTGCCTGGTCGGCTGGAGCGCCGGGCAAGGTGGCCGCTTCAATGACTGCATCGCGGCCGACGCGCTCCGCTGAAGAAGCGTGAGCATCACGCAGCAGCGCCATGACGCGGCCACGAGCCTGACGGTCGGTTCCCGCCCACGCCTGGCCGCGCGGTTTGACCGCATCGGCAGGCTGACCGTCAGCAAGCCATCGGCACCGCTCACTGATCGGGCATTGATCGCACAGCGGTGCGCGCTGCGTACACACCAGTGCGCCAAGCTCCATGATGGCCACGTTCCACAAGGCGCAAGCGTCGCCCTCGTCCGGAAGCAATGACCATGCGCGCTCACGTTCGGCCCGTGAAGGAGCCGATTTGCGGGCGAACTGGCGGCCGTCAAAGACTCGGGTGAGGACCCGACGAATGTTGGTGTCCAATACAGGGACACGTTGGTGGAAGGAGAAGGATGCGACAGCTGAAGCGGTGTAGGGGCCGATTCCCGGCAGTTCCAGCAGGGCATCCATATCGGCCGGGACACGGGAACCGGGGCGGTTGGCGATCACCTGAGCGCATGCATGCAGACGCAGGGCTCGCGACGGGTAGCCCAGGTGGTCCCACGCCACCAGAACATCGGAGCGCCTGGCACGGGCCAGATCAACAGGCGTGGGCCAGCGTTCCATCCACCGCTCCCAGATCGGCTGGACCCGCGGTATCGGGGTCTGCTGGCTCATCACTTCAAAAACCAGGGTGGCCCACGGGCTGACATGGTCAGAACGCATCGGAAGGTCACGCCGATTGTGCCTGTACCAGGTCGTTACCGCGTCAAACATGACTACAGCCTACGGGCAAGTTGCCGTTCAGTTGGAGCTGGGGCGCCGACGTGGGACAATCAACACATGCTCCTGAGTGACCGTGACATTGCTGCCAGCCTGGATTCGGGGCGGATCAATCTCGATCCGCTTGACCGCTCGATGATTCAGCCCGCCAGTATCGACGTACGCCTCGACCGACTCTTCCGCCTGTTCAACAACCACCGCTATTCGGTGATCGATCCGGCGGCCGACCAGTCAGACCTGACACATCTGATTGATGTGGGACCGGACGACCCGTTCGTGCTGCATCCCGGCGAGTTTGTGTTGGGAGCCACCTACGAACAGGTCACCCTGGCTGATGACATCGCCGCGCGCCTGGAAGGCAAATCGTCGCTGGGCCGGCTCGGATTGCTGACGCACTCGACTGCAGGGTTCATTGACCCCGGATTTTGTGGCCATGTGACCTTGGAGCTGTCGAACACAGCGACGATGCCGATTTTGCTGCACCCCGGCATGAAGGTCGGACAGTTGTGTTTCTTTGATCTGTCCTCGCCCGCGAAGAACCCGTACGGATCAGCTGCGGCCGGCTCCCACTATCAGGGCCAACGCGGGCCGACCCCGTCCCGCACGCATGTGCGCTTTACGCGCACCAGAATTGAGCGTGGGGCTGATGACTGACACGTCATCACCTGACAGTGGCGCAGAGGCACCCTCGTCGCACAACACTGCGCCTGGCCAACCCACGCGCATTTCAATTCATGACCGCTTCGCCCAGGCGGACCGCCGTGTTGAAAAGCGTGCAGAGCAGCAGGGGGAGGCTGCCGACGCGACCGAAAGTGAACGGGCCGCGCAGCGCGAGGCACCCAGCCTTCTGGCTGACACGTCATTGACGGCGCTGAGCGGCCTGAACGTTTTGACGGATTCGTTCCGCATTGACGAGGGGGGCCGCGCGGCCCGCGATGACTCGGGAGCACCGATCAGTGCGCCGCTGACACGCCTGGAGGACCCGCACCCACTCGACGTGGACAGTGCGCGTGAGCACCATGTGCTGTTGCTCAGCCCGGAGGTCGACCCCGAAGAACTCGAAGCGCTGGCAATTTCTGTGTGGGATGACGCCGGATGGGCCGGGGCAGGAAACTTGACGCTGTGCCAGTCCGCGCGGCTCAATGGCCCGTGGAGCGTGGATGCGGCGACTCGCGCCGAGCTTGGATCGGGCGCGGACCTGACGCGTGCGTGGATCCTGAATTGTCCCGCGTCACGTGGGAAAGCTCCAGATGAGGACATGAAAGAGCGTGACAGGTGGGCGCGCGCATTCCCAGACGGCATGCCGATAGGACTGGAGTACAAAGTCTTGCTGGTCCTGTATCGCATGGCTCGACGCCTGGGTGGTGCGCTGCGCATCGCGACCGACACGTCCGGTGATGTCATTCAGCCTGACCCGGATTCGGCAGTGGGGCTGACCCTGTATTCGAGGCGCTGGCTGGACCCCGATGAACTGATGGAGCTGCTGCACAGGGATTTCCCAACGGTGGTTGACTCGCGGGAATTGGGTGTCAGGCAGCAGCGCCGCCTGACACAGCGTGAAGTTGAAGCTGCGCGCGCGATCCAGAGCTCAACGCCGGCATTGAGAGAAGACATCGCTCAGAGACTCAAACGCGACCGAGCCGAGGCGGCAACCCGCGACCAGGTGCTTGACGGTTACTGCCTGGTCGCGCCGGCTGGTAACCGGTCTGAGTTTTCCTGCGAAGTCACCGTCACGCGCGACATTCCTCGAGTCCTGCGCTGGGAAATATGGGAATCACAGTCGGTGATCTGCTACAGGCTGCACTGGTTGAACCATGCGGATCTGAAAGTGCATGCGCCGACGAATATGCTCACCCGGACAGCCAGGCTTGAGCGGGCACGCTCGGCACGCGACATTGAGCGCGCCGCCGGATTGATCGTCTCCGCAGTGGGTGGCTTCGTGGTTGACGAGGATGACTTCCTGGTCGCCATGAGCGACCAGGGCGACTAACACATCTGCAGACCTGTTCCACTGGTGCTAGGTGATGGTGCCGTCGTCTCCGGCTGCATCGCGGTGGCGGTGGACGCCCTCGAGCAGCAACACGGCAACGTCCTTGACTTCAGGCATATTCTCACCGTGCGCCGATCCCAGCATCTGCGAGCAGTAGGGGCACGCAGTTGCCACGACGTGTGCTCCGGTTTCACGCGCCTCATCCATGCGGTTATCCGCAATGCGCGTGCCACGTGTTTCCTCCATCCACGCCCGCGCGCCACCTGCACCACAGCACAGTGCGCGCTCGCGATTGCGCGGCATCTCCACCATGTCCACACTCGGCAGTGATCCCAGCAGATCGCGCGGCGCCTCAAAGATACGGTTGTGCCTGCCCAGGAAGCAGGGATCGTGATACGTAATCGTCTGATGCTGCTCGCCGGGTGCGGGCGGCAGGGGAGTGAGCCTGTTCTCGCGCACCAGACGGTTCAGCAACTGCGTATGGTGGATCACTTCGAAAGTACCGCCCAGCTGCGGGAACTCTCCGGCAATCGTGTTGAAGCAGTGAGCGCACGTCACCACAATCTTCCTCGCGTGAGCCTCGTTCAACGTGTCAATGGCGGCGCTCGCCAGCATCTGGAACAAGATTTCATTGCCCGCACGGCGCGCCGGATCCCCAGTACACGACTCAGCCGATCCAAGCACCCCGAACGTCACGCCAGCGGTGTGCAGCAATTCCGCCAGCGCGGCAGTGGTCTTTTTCGCACGATCATCGTACGCACCCGCGCATCCGACCCACAGCACGTACTCCACGTCATCGGCAGAGTCAATATCCTCTCCAATCACCGGCACGTCGAAGTCCAGGTTCTTCGCCCACTCCATGCGCTTGCGAGCCGACTGGTTATACGGATTCCCCTTCATTTCCATCCCGCGGAACGGACGCGCCAGGTCGCGTGGGAATGCTGACTCCATCAACACCCGGTGGCGTCGCAGATTCAAGATGTCGTCAACGTGTTCAATATCGACCGGGCATTGATCCACACACGCACCACACATCGTGCAGTCCCACAGGACACCCTCGTCAATGACGTCGGGAACGAGCGGCCCGTCGGTGTCGCGCACCCCAAGCGGACCGGTCGCACCGGAGGACGACAAGGCATGCAGGACGTCGCTGGTGTGCGGGGAGGGAAGGACGCCCTTTTCGATCAGGGTCTTGTCTTCGCCCGGATCAATCTCCTCAGGCACGTCCATGTCGGTCAGTTCCACGCGGGAAACAGATTCCACATGGTCGCGCAACGCCAGGACGAGCAGCTTAGGCGACAGCGGTTTTTCCGTGTTCCACGCCGGACACAATTCCTGGCAGCGGCCGCATTCGGTACACGAATACAGGTCCAGACGCTGCTTCCACGTCAGGTCCAGCGCGGTTCCCACGCCGAGCGGCACGTCATCAGGCAGGTCGTCGAGGCGGTCCAGGTCAGTGAGCGGCTCGCCATCAACGAGCATCGGTGCTGCCGGCCCCAGTGACTTCGCGCCGTCGGCGTTGCGCCGCGCATACAGGTTGATGATGGCGAGGAAGCGGTGCCATGCCACACCCATTGACGTCTGCACGCCGATCACGATCATCCACAGCATCGACACAAGAATCTTCAGCAGACTGACCAGCACAATTGCCGTGGCGAGCGTGGAAGGAGCCGCCGAGGACGCCAACGATCCAATCCAACCGGTCAGCGGATAGTGCCACCACGACGCATCGCCTCCATCAGCAACGACGAGGGCGGCCTCCAATCCGCGCAACACCACCACGCACCCGCACACGATGACAATGACCCATTCAACGAAAAGGGCCTGCCAGCGGGTCGAACCGAAGAAACGGGACGTGCGCTTACGCAATGGTGTGTCGGCCGGAAGCGGCTTGGGGCGGTGTTCGCTCCGGTAACGGATCACCATCAACACGATGATCGCCAGCAACCCGGCCCATGCAAAAATATCGACGAGCCATTGCCACGGCGCCCACGTGCCGATCAGCGGCAGCGACCAGCGAGGGTTGCGCAGATGCGCATAGCCACTGATCAAGGTCAGGAAAAGCAGGGGGAAGGAGACCATGACAAACCAGTGCGCGACTTTCACGATTGGTTTGTGTGTGAACTCGCGGTGCGTGATGATCGTGGAGAGCATCGTCCACAGGCGTTTCCCGACAGGACGCATCCTCGTGTGATCCGGCTGGCCCTGTGAGAACTGGCGAACCAGATGGGCGATGCCTCGGCCTAGCGACACCAGGGCAATCAGAGTGACCAGCCAGGCGAAAACCCATGAAACCGTGACGATGACGGGAGAGGCCATGTGAGTTTTTTCCTCCTGGAATGATCGGTCTGTTGATCCTGATGTGTCTCATTATCCTCTCACGCAGAGCCCCTCGCGCATGCGACCGATCAGCTCTGCCCGTGGCTGAGGCCTTTTGGACAGGGCACGCAGATTATCAGCAGGTGCATTATCCTAGAAGTGACCGTTCGTAAATGCGGGACGTACCTGTGTGCTTGCCCCGCGCACGGCGCCCATCTGCCCGCTGAGAACGACGACCGCTGCGGAGGTCCTGAATGATTACGCTGCTTGCCGCGCATATATGCGCGGCAATTGTAGCGCCGTGGCTTGTCGGGCGATTGCATCGCACTGCGTTCATGTTGTTGGCCCTGGTGCCAGGATCAGCATTCGTGTGGGCACTGGTCCATACCTCCCAGGTGTTGTCGGGCAATGCTGACACGATTCCAGCTGAACACGTGATGTGGGTTCCGGGACTGGATCTGGACATCTGGTTCCGCATGGACATGCTGTCGTGGCTGATGACGATGATCGTGGGGGGCGTGGGCGCCCTCGTCCTGCTGTACTCGTCACGGTATTTTGGGCACTCAGCGGTTGGAAGCGGGCGATTCGCAGCAGTCTTTGTCGGCTTTGCCGGAGCCATGCTCGGCGTGGTCACCGTTGATCACACGATGGGCCTATACACCTTCTGGGAAGCCACATCGCTTTTGTCATTCCTGCTGATCGGACACCACTTTGACCGCCGGCCCGCACGAGCTGCAGCCCGGCAGGCACTGCTGATCACCACATCAGGCTCACTGGCCATGTTCGCAGGCTTCGTCATGTGGGGCCTGGCTCCCGGTGGCTCCTTCCGCCTGTCCGAGCTGGCCGCGAACCTGGCCGACGGCACGATGGATGCCGGATCGCCGCTTGTGGCGACCGCGGCTGTCCTCGTCCTGCTCGGCGCATTCACAAAGAGCGCGCTCTTCCCTGCTCACTTCTGGCTGCCCGGCGCGATGGCTGCACCCACACCTGTGTCCGCATACCTGCACGCGGCGGCAATGGTCAAAGCAGGTGTGTACCTGGTTGCCCGCCTGACACCCGGTGCAACCCACATCGCTTTATGGTCCCCGCTGATCGTGACTATTGGACTGATCACGATGGTTCTGGGCGGGTGGCGCGCACTGCGTCAAACAGACCTCAAACTTGTGTTGGCATTCGGTACCGTCTCGCAACTGGGGCTGATCACAGCGACAGTCGGGTTCGGCAGTCACGGCGCAATGGTGGCGGGACTGATCATGCTGATCGCACACTCGTGCTTCAAATCCACGCTGTTCCTGACAGTCGGTGCGGTTGAATCCTCGACCGGCACGCGCGATCTTCGCCGTCTGACCGGTCTGGCGCGACGCCTTCCCGTGCTTGCCGTAGCTGCCGCGCTGGCATGCCTGTCAATGGCGGGTGTTCCCATCACAGTGGGATATGTCGGCAAAGAATCCATGATCTCCACCCTTTTGGGAGGTTCAGGAGCGCCGTGGACGGGGGCGCAGGCCGCATACTCGGGGCCAACCCTATTTGACCTCATTGTTCTTGCCGTGATCGCAATCGGATCGATGCTGACTGTCGCATACTCATGGCGCGCATGGTGGGGCGCATTCGGGACGCGCACACTGACCCCGACCGAGCAGAAGAAAAACACCGAAGGATCAGCTGCTGTGACCCAGAAATCAGCCCCTGAGGTCGATGCGAACGGTCAGCTGGTGCGCGTCAAACCCGTCCCGTTGTTGATGCTGACCCCGATTTGCCTGCTTTCCCTCGGCGCACTGATCGGGCTGGCGCCGACCGGGCTGGAAGACGTGCTCAGACTACACGGGGCGTATGACCTGGACGGCTCGGTACACGTGGCCTGGTGGTCGGGCTGGGAACCGGCACTGATCACACTCGCCATTTTCGCAGGTGGCGCGCTGCTGGCAGCGTTTGGATATTCGAGTGGGCTGATCTCACCCAAGCCACGCTCCCCGCTGTCCGCCATTTACATCTACTCCTGGTCGGTGCGTGAACTGGAAATAATCGCAACACGCGTCACCCGACTTATCCAGCGCGGTTCGCTGCCCTGGGACCTGTCGACAATCGTCGTGACAATGCTGATCGGTGTGGGCTCTGCGGTGTTGATCTTCCGACCCAGCACCTACGTCATCCGTCCGTGGGACTCCATACTGCAGGTCGGCATCGGTATTGTCATCATCATCTGTGCTCTGCTCACCGCCCGCTCCAGGCGACGCATGCGTGCCGTCTTCGCGCTCGGTGGCGTGGGCCTAGGTGTGGCGGTGCTGTATGCATCGCAGGGCGCACCTGACCTGGCATTGACGCAGATCGTTGTTGAATCGGTGTCGATGGTGATTTTCGTGCTCGTGCTGCGCCGCCTCCCACGCTTCTTCTCCGACAGGCCGCTGGCACGTTCACGCTGGTGGCGTTTCATCGTCGCCCTGCTCATGGGGATCGGCACTGTGTTTGTTGGGCTGTATGCCTCGTCTGCGCGCGTCCACTCCGCAGTGTCGGAGCTGATGCCTAACGAGGCCTCCGAATTCGGCTACGGCGAGAACATCGTCAACGTGATCCTGGTGGATATCCGCGCTTGGGACACGGTTGGTGAGCTGTCAGTCCTGCTGGTCACGGCAACAGGTGTCGCCTCGCTGATCTACGTGTCCTCACGTGTCGGACGGGTGGAGCGTGCCCCGCGTGACTTGACGAGGGAGTCCACCTCTTTCCTGCCTGCAGCACCCGCCCTGCGTTCCCAGGATCGCTCAACTGTTCTGGAAGTAGTGACCCGCCTGCTGTTCCCGACCATGATTGTCGTGTCGTTGTGGCTGCTGCTGATCGGTCACAATAATCCGGGTGGTGGCTTCTCTGGCGGTGTGGTCGCAGGCCTGGCTTTTGTCCTGCGCTACCTGGCAGGTGGGCGTTATGAGTTGGCTGAAGCGATCCCGATTCCAGCGGGCCGCGTCCTGGGCACGGGCCTGTTCGTGGCTGCCGGCGGTGCGCTGATGCCATTGCTGTATGGCAACTCGGTGCTCCAATCCACGCCGCTGACCATTGACGTCGGCGTGCTGGGCGACATTCACTTCACCACCGCCATGATCCTGGATGTCGGCGTGTACATCCTGGTGGTCGGCCTGGTGCTGGACCTGGTGGCCTCGGCCGGTGCTGAAATCGATCAGCAGGCTCCGACCCCGATTTCACAGCAAAAGACAGGGAGGAAACACTGATGAGCGTTGCTTCCCTGACGATGCTGGTGATTGCCGGAGTTTTGGTGGCCACGGGCGTGTACTTGCTGCTTGAGCGCACCCTGTCACGTATCTTCATCGGCCTGAGCCTGATCACACACGGCGTGAATGTCTTGATTTTGTCCGGCGGTGGAGCAGCCGGACGCCCACCCCTGCTGGGCAGTGAAGACCCGACGGCAATGGCTGATCCACTGCCGCAGGCTATGATCCTCACCTCCATCGTGCTCTCGTTGGGCACCACTGCTTTCGGCCTGGCACTGGCGTACCGCTCCTGGCGACTGCTCGGACACGATGAAGTGGTCGATGATGTGGAAGACCGCCTGCTGGCGCGCCGCACCGAAGCTGAAATTACCGAGGCTCAGGATGTGGCCTCCTCCGGTGATGAGGACGAAGACATTAACTACGATGAGGATTCCCAATCTGACGAGGATGACGCGGACGGCACTGACGACGCTGACGGCGTTGATGACGTTGACGACGCTGAGGAGGCCCGACCATGACCTCCCTGGACTGGCTCGTTCCCATTCCCGTGGCGCTGCCACTGCTGAGCGCAGGACTGGCGCTGGCGCTGTCACGGCACCCCAAGATTCAACAGCTCATCGCCTTGGTCGCATTGTCACTGACCACCGTTTCATCGGTCGTTCTGGCAGGTGCGGCGCACACCGGTCGCGTCGTGCTCGACGTGGGATCGTGGGCTGCTCCCATCGGCATCACGCTGGTCGTTGACCGGGTTTCCGGCGCGTTTCTGGTGGTTTCGCAGATCGTGACGCTGGCTGTTCTGGTCTATTCCCTGGCTCAGAATCTGGCTGACGACGAGCCGAACATGCCGATCGCCATCTACTTCCCGACGTTCCTGGTTCTGTCAGCAGGCGTGGCTAACGCATTTTTGACCGGTGACCTGTTCAACCTGTTCGTGGGTTTTGAGATCCTGCTGGCCGCCTCGTTCGTCCTGATCATGTTGGGCGGCACGCGAGGGCGAGTGCGTGCGGGCGCTGTGTACGTGGTCGTCTCCCTGCTGTCATCGTCGATTTTCCTGGCCGGCATCGCATTGACCTACGCTGCCACCGGCACGGTCAACATGGCGCAACTGGCGTTGCGCCTACCGGAGATTGATCAGAACGTGGCCACGATGATCCACATGCTGCTGCTGGTGGCCTTCGGCATCAAGGCAGCGTTGTTCCCACTGCAGGCCTGGCTTCCTGACTCCTACCCGACGGCACCGGCGCCCGTGACGGCAGTGTTCGCCGGCTTGATGACGAAGGTAGGCGTGTACGCGCTGATCAGGCTTGAAGTCCTGCTTTTCCCCGGTGATCGCTTCGCCCCGATACTGACAGTCGTCGGCATTGCGACCATGATCGGCGGCATTCTGGGGGCTGTTGCCCAGGATGACATTAAACGTCTGCTGTCCTTCACGCTGGTCTCGCACATCGGCTTCATGATGTGGGGCCTGGCGATCTCCTCGCGCGTGGGTGTCGCGGCAGTCATTTACTACGCAGCCCACCACATTCTGGTGCAAACGGCACTGTTCCTGATTGCTGGTCTTATCGAACGACGAGCGGGAACGACATCGCTGGCCAAACTGTCCGGTTTTGCCAGGAGCGCCCCCATCGTGTCGATCATGTTCTTCATCGCCGGTGTCAACCTGGTGGGTGTTCCGCCCCTGACCGGTTTCATCGGGAAGTTCGCCCTGGCGCAGGCATCTGTCGAAGCGGGCACGTTCAGCGCATGGGCACTGCTGGCAGGCGGCATCATCACCTCGTTCCTCACGCTGTACGTCGTCATCAAATGGTGGCACCAGGCGTTTTGGCAAACAGAAGATGATGCGCCGCTCGCATTGGCTTCATCTCTGCCCATTCCGGGTATGTCATCGAATAGCTCGTCGCGCCTGTCACGCCAGTTTGACCGAGCCCAGCGCACTATGCGCAGCTCCCTCCAGCACTCTCAGGAAGTGGCTCGATCCGCGCTGACTGAAGCGGAAGCGAAGTCTGGAGGAACCTCACGACTGATGTCGGCAACCGTGGCCGTCCTTGTCGGCGTGCAGATCGCGATGGCCGCACTGTCCGGACCGATCTGGAATTATGTGGAAGAAGGCGCGCGCGACCAGATGGCACGCACGCCCTACATCAACGCCGTTCTGGGAGGCGACGGGCGCGGTAGCGGCACGTCAGATACGGAATCGGGCGGCACCACGCCGGTCGTTCCCTCACCTGACCCCACGGCTTCACCCATTGAAGATCAGCAAAGTGAGGGCGAGGGCGACGCGCCTCAGTCGGATCACGATTCTCAGTCGGATTCGGCCCAGTCCGGGCGCGATGCACAATCGGGTCAAAGCGGCCAGTCAGATGCCGGTAACCAAAGTGGCGAAACGCGTGGGCAGGGTGGTACATCGCAGGATGGGAGGCGATCATGACAGCCTCAGTAACCTCGTCGAACCCGGCCGGGCCGGAACCGCACGTGTCACGACGCCACACCCCTCTGGGTAAGCGCCTCTCCATCGCGATGACGCTGTGGCTGACGATCATGTGGTGCCTGATCTTTGGACATTTTGACTGGTTGACGATTATTTCAGGTGTGCTGGTCGCCCTCGCCGTCCAGGTGGCGTTCCCACTGCCGCACATCACTCGCCTGTGGCATATCCGTCCGCTGTACGTGCTGTGGGTGCTGCTGACCTTCACGCGCGATGTCATCGTGGCCGGGCTGCAGGTGTCAAAAGTCGTGCTGCTCAATAAGCGCGTGGACAATGCGATCGTGCGAGTCGATCTGCGATCATCGAACCCGGTACACCTGACGATTCAGTCAGCAATGACGTCACTGGTGCCAGGGACCGTCGTGCTGCGCGTGGACAGGCTTTCAGCCGGGCTGTACCTGCATGTGCTTGACGTTCCGGCTCAGGGCGGTATCGACGGGGTCAAAGAGTCGATTCGCGCTCAGGAAGCACGCATGCTGCGTGCCATTGCAGCCAGCGAGCACCTGGAGCAGTGGGGGATTGACCTGCCGGTGAAGCCGATTTGGTCGTGGAGCAAGAAATCTCCGACTGCCTCGGAGAGGTGCGTTCCCGTCGAAGACACAGTTGAGACGACTCAGGCTCAGCCGCCGCTGCGTGAGGTGACGCCCACCGGCGAGGACCATCATGAGGAACCCGCATCCGGCGAAGGAACGCAGAGGAATCACGGCGACGATGTGCGAGACACTGTTGATCACGCGAAGGCTTTGCGCGATGCCACGCAGGGAGACATTTCCGGAATGGTGGATCTGACAAAGGTCGTGCCGGAAGAAGAGCGTGGGCTGGACGTAACAGAAACGACGAAGTCTGGGGAGGGTCAAGGCTTGGGTGATGCTTTTGCCTCGGACACTGCCGGTGAACCTGGCGATACCCATGCCTCGGGCAATGCCGAAGAGCCCGGTGATGCTTTTGCCTCGGACACTGCCGGTGAACCTGGCGCGCGCGGTGAGGAGGATCAATGATCGGCGACTTTTCAGCGCTTGACCTCCTGCATGCCCTGACAGGACTTATGACCGTGCTCGCGGCAGTACTCGCCACGATCCGCATTGCCAAAGGCCCCGGTCTGCTGGACCGAACCGTCGCATTCGACGTGTTGACGGCCGCGGGAATCGGGATGATCGCCGTGATGATCGTGTGGTGGCATCGCTACGACCTGAGCGTCCTGCTCATCATTCTGGCGCTGACCGCATTCATGTCCGGCGTCGTGGTCTCACGCTTCGCCACACGTATCGACCGCAGCCAGCAGCGCATCCTGAGTGAGGAAGAGGCCCAGGAGCAGGTAGCTGAACGTGAGCGGCAGGCTGAAGAAGCTCAGCGTGAAGAAACTGAGGACGCTCAGCGCAGCGTGCACGATGCCCGCCAGACGGGAGCCGTTGACGCAGCGCACGACCTGGAACTGGTGCATGACCCCGAACACGGCACGCAGGAGGAACACTGATGGTGATGGAATGGATCGGCGCCATCCTGGTCTTTATCGGCGTGGCCTTTACATTGATTGCAGCGATCGGCCTGATCAACATGCCGGATCTGTTCACGCGCATGCATGCGGCATCAAAACCTCAGCTGCTCGGACTGATGTTCATCTGCGTTGGCATGGCGGTCGAATTACATAACTGGCGCTGGGCAGTGCTCGCCGTCGCAGTCCTCGTCCTGCAGGTCATTACCGCGCCCGTGTCGTCGCACCTCGTGGGTCGAGCGACCTATCTCACGGGGAATTGGGATTCAGAGCATCTTCTGGTCGATGATCTGACCGATGACATGTCCTCCTCGTCGATGATTGACGCGCCCTGATCGTTTCCTGTTGAGCTTCCTCGGCCTGCTCTCAGAATGGGATGACGCCCCGCCAACTTCAGCCACGCTCCGACAGTCCTAAAAAGGGTGCAATCTCATGGTCTGAAGATTGGCTCTGCGACCAGTGGATATGACACAGTAGAGGCGTGACTATGAGCATGTCGCTTCCTGACGACACTGACGATCATCCACACGACCATTGCGGCGTTTTCGGCGTGTGGGCGCCAGGCGAAGATGTTTCACGCCTGACATATTTTGGCCTGTACGCGCTGCAGCATCGTGGCCAGCAGTCGGCGGGTATTGCCGCCTCTGACGGTAACAACATCCTCGTGTACAAGGATCAGGGCCTGGTCAACCAAGTGTTCAACGAGCAAACCCTGACAGGTCTGCGTGGACACATCGCCCTCGGACATGTCCGCTACGCCACCACCGGTGCAGACAACTGGCACAACGCCCAGCCCACGCTCGGCCCGACACCGTGGGGCACAGTCGCGCTAGGACATAACGGCAACCTGATCAACACGGCTGCGCTGAGCACCCTCGTCGATGAAATCAGTCATGGCGAACGCCGGGCAGACCGAAATTCGACCACTGACACCTCGATCATTACTGACCTGCTGGGTAAAGCTGACCGGTTGCCCGCCCCGTGGCGCGGCGAAGAAGGGGCTGTCGAAGATGTGGACGAGGGCGACGCAGCCACGTCCGCTGCACCCACTACCGCACCAGCCTCTGCCAAACCTGCCGCGCGGACCGCGCTCGGCTCCGAGCCCACCACGCCCACCGCACAAGCCGATACCGCGCCCGCAGGAGCAGACAACGCGCAGCCCGGCCGCCCTTCTGAAGCCGCATTCCAGGCCGCACGCCGCGCATCCGGAGAAATCGATCCGGGCGCCCTGTCAGAGGCGATACGCCAGGCCAGGGAAGCCGGCGACGATGAGGACCACGGTTCACTGGTGCCCTCCGCGCTCAAGGTTCTGCCACTGCTGCGCGGCGCATTCTCACTGGTGTTCATGGACGAGCACGCCATGTATGGTGCGCGTGATCCGCACGGATACCGCCCACTCGTGCTGGGACGCCTGTCGCGCGGATGGGTGCTCGCCTCGGAAACGTCTGCACTGGATCTGGTGGGCGCCTCGTTCGTGCGAGAAATCAAGCCGGGCGAACTGGTGGTCATTGACTCTTCTGGAGTGCGTTCCTACACGTTTGCGCAGGCCGCCAGCGCAACATGCGTCTTTGAATACGTCTACCTTGCGCGCCCCGACACGGTGATCGGGGATCGTCAGATCGTGGCGGCTCGTCGGCAAATGGGAGCAATCCTGGCTAAGGAGAATCCGGCCGAGGCTGACCTGGTCATGCCGACACCCGAATCGGGAACACCCGCTGCGATCGGGTACGCCGAAGAATCAGGCATCCCTTTTGCGCAGGGACTTGTGAAGAACTCCTATGTGGGCCGCACGTTTATCCAGCCCACGCAGTCGCTGCGTCAGCTGGGTATCCGACTCAAGCTCAACCCGCTCAAGGAAGTTATCGCCGGCAAACGACTCATCGTCATCGACGATTCGATCGTGCGCGGGAACACTCAGCGCGCGTTGGTGCGTATGCTGCGCGAAGCAGGCGCGCTGGAAGTTCATGTGCGTATCTCCTCGCCGCCGGTGCTGTGGCCCTGCTTCTTCGGCATTGATTTTCCGACGAGGGCGGAACTGATTGCCTCGTCGATGGATGTGGACGAAATCTGTCGCTCCATTGGTGCTGATTCGCTGGCCTACCTCTCACTTCCCGGCATGGTCCGCGCAACCGGGCAAGGCGATAACCTGTGCGTAGGGTGTTTCACCGGCGCGTACCCCGAACCTGTCACACGCGGCACACCCATCCCCGGCACGCCGGGCGCAACGGTCTAGTCACACAGCTACAACTCGGAGGATCTTGTGAGCGAGCATCTTGATTACGCGACAGCAGGCGTGGACACTGCGGCCGGTGACCGCGCGGTGGAACTGATGAAGAACGCCATCAGCCGCACGCATAACTCCACCGTTGTAGGAGCAACCGGCGGGTTCGCCGGCATGGTTGATGCGAGCGCTCTGCTCGGAATGACGCGCCCGCTGCTGGCCACCTCTACTGACGGTGTGGGCACGAAGATTGCGTTGGCGCAGGCGCTGGATATTCACGACACCATCGGCCAAGACCTGGTAGGCATGGTCGTTGATGACATCGTCGTTGTGGGTGCGCGGCCGTTGCTCATGACTGATTACATCGCGTGCGGCAAGGTTGTGCCGGAAAAGATCGCGGCGATCGTGCACGGCATCGCCCAGGCGTGCGAACAAGTCGACTGCCCGCTGGTGGGCGGCGAAACTGCTGAGCATCCCGGAGTGATGGATCCGGACGATTACGACATCGCCGGTGCTGCAACCGGCGTGGTGGACGCGGACAAGATGATCGGCCCTGACCGCGTGCGCGAGGGTGACGCCGTGATCGCTCTGGCATCATCTGGCCTGCATTCCAACGGTTATTCGCTGGTGCGACGCGTTCTGGACATCTCCGGAACCTCTCTGGAATCGCAGTGCGCCGACTTCGGTCGAACAGTGGGGGAGGAACTGCTTGAACCCACACGTCTGTACACCCGTGTGTGCCTCGACATGCTGGATTCTCTTGGTGTTGACGAGGGTGGCCTGCACGCCCTGAGCCACGTCACCGGCGGGGGATTGGGAGCCAACTTGTCCCGAGTCATTCCCAGCGGTTTGTGCGCGACTGTGGATCGTGGTTCATGGACTGTGCCTGCCGTGTTCGAGTGGGTGCGCCGCAACGGTGACGTGACATGGGACGCTCTGGAGGATTCACTGAACCTGGGTGTTGGCATGGTCGCTGTAGTCGGGCAGTCCACTGCTGACCAGTGCATGTCGCTCGCTGCCGACGCTGGGATAGAGGCGTGGGTGCTGGGCGAGGTCATCGCCTCAGAGGGTTCCGCTGCAGAACGCACTGCTGCTGAAGGCTCTTCCGTAGAACGCACTGCTGCTGAAGGCTCTTCCGTAGAACACACTGCTGCAGCGGGCCATGCCACAACGGGAGCCGCCTTGAGCACGTCCCAGCCGCGACTGATCTGCGGTGCCAAGGGAGTCGATGCCGGGGCCGTGGCGCTATCCGGCAGTTATCGCGTGAGCTGAGCGGCTTCGGTAGCAGGCTGATGCCAGCGGCTATGGTGGAGTGCACCGCGTTCGCTGCACCGCGTGCAGGCCGTCGTCCACCGGTTGTCGCACACCAGGCCCCGCGTTCGCTGCACCCTATGCACAACCCCCTAGATTTAAACAGTTTTCTCGCACAATCCCCTAGATCTAAAGTGATTTGTGCACGATCCCCTAGATAAACCCCACCTGCGGATGCGCGCGGCAGTACATCTGGCTCCTGACCTGCGCATATGTAAAACGCGAGAAATGAACTCCGGTTAAATCTAGGGGGTTGTGCACGCAAATCGGAAGATCTAGGGGATTGTGCACGCGAACGGGTTAGAACCAGGGGTTCGTGCACGCCGGTGGCTTAGATCCAGGGGGTTGTGCACACAGCTCAGTTAGATCCAAGGGAAATGTGCCGTCAATCCGCGGACTCCGGGCGCCGCGTCGCGCGCAAACATAAAACGAGGACGGTGCGTAGCGCGCCGCCCTCGTCAATCGTGTGAAACAACGTACGTCACAGTGGACGTCACTCAGCGTGAACTCTGGTCGCTTTCGTATGCGCCGTAGTCATCGTCCTCGTCATCCTCATCCGCGAACATGTCGGCGTAACGGTCTTCGTACAGATCCTCATAGGAATCATCCTGCTGATCGTCATCGTCGATGTATTTTGCGTATGGGTCATCTGGATCGGCTCCCTTACGCTCGGCAGCCAGCTCTCTCTGGAGGGCTTCCAGATCAGTATCGGGACTGAAATACTTCAGCTTACGTGCGACTTTCGTCTGCTTGGCCTTCTGACGGCCGCGCCCCATGGCGTCGACCCCCTCCACGGTGTGCGGATCCGCGTAAAGCGGTGTCCTATGTTGGTCAAAATTCTGTCGTGTCCACATCATAGCGTGTTCAAAGCCATGTCACCTATTCGTGTGACATGAGACATCGTGTCGCCTGCGGGCCGAGAACCTCTACACGAGGATGACGTGGCGATTCAGCGTTTGACGATCCTGAAGATCACGAGGCCCACGAGGGCGCTCACGCCCACCGCTGCCGCCGCAACTTTCATGATGGCGTCTGAATCACCCGCACGGGCATCGTCGACCAGTAACTGTGCTTTGGCCTGGTAATCCTTGGCCTTCTCCTGTGCAGCTTCCTTCGCGAGGCGAGCCTGGTTGGACGGGCTGATGGTTTTCACCAGTTCGTCAACGGTGACGCTCATCTGTGCGCGGGTGCGCTCCAGTTCGCGCTCAATCTCCTCGGGAGAACGACCTTCAGCTTTGCGGGGTTCTGACTGGCTCATTTACCCAATCCCTTCTTCAGCGCATCGACGTCATCTTTCAGGCCTTCCTGAGGAGCAGGCGTGTCTTCCTTTGCCTTCTTCAGGGCGGAGACACCAACCAGCGCCAGAATCAACACGATGATGAGGAGAATTCCGACAACGATCAGCGATGCCGCCCAACGAGGCAGAGCTTGTGCAATGCCGAGCTCGATCGTGTGGAAAATCCAGCCCAGCATGAACAGTGCGAAAACGGCTGCTCCAGCGAGCAGGCCGCCACCCATGCCGATCTTTCCCAGGAATGCGGTTGCCTTCGTCTTCGTCAGTTCAATCTCACCACGCACCAACGTAGTGAGCTGAGCGGACAGGGTGGCAAAGAGCTCACCGATGGTCGGCCCTGATTTTCGTGATGCATTCGCGTCGGTTGCTGTATAGGACGTCCGAGTCGTATCGGACGTCGAAGTGACCGGCTGCGCGCTCGAGTTCGAGCGGAAGCGGTTCGTCGACATGGATGATTCTCCTTCGCGCCGTCAGTGATTTCGGCCTTCTAACTCGCCTGTTAGAAGTGTATAAACCCAAGTGTTGCAGATTTGGAGCTTTTTGGTGCAGTGGACAGTAAAATCCGACCGGATTTCCTCCATGCGCGCAACGGGAGGTAGGTCGTGCGCGGGCGGCGGGTTTAAGCGAGATCTAAGCCTTGTGCGGGAGTCCTCTGCGGCCGGGAGACAGCTCGTGTGCAGGCGGCTATCCGCGACCGAGAGCCAGGCCAGGCGCCGGCAGCCAGAGCGGTTGCTGCGTCAGCGTTCAGGTGCGATAGGCCCTGGCAGCTGCGAGAAGACTTCCTGCGCTTTCTCAAGGACGCGCCGGCTTTCCTCAGGCAACTCGCTCATATGATTGTGGGTGCTGCGATCGGCCGCAGACAGCTCACCACCGTCGCCGCCCGCTCCACTATCCGCATCGTCAGATTGACGAGGGTGGCTGGGCGAGTCGCCATCTTTGCTCGAAGGGGTAACTGACTCGTCCATTTCAGTGTTCGATGACCCGTCCGGCTCAAGCTCCAGCGTCGACGACTCGGACGCGGTATCGTCGGTTGCGGACTGATCCACTGATGAATGGCGGAACCACGAACAGGGCCGCCACCACCGCTTCCGAAAGCCGCGCGAATCAGACATAGACCTATTGTGCCCCGAAAGGGTCGCAAAATTCTCGCTACGGCTGAAACCGCGTGGCGTGACATCACCACCCTTGCGCGAAACGAATTCATCTGCTGGGTCACCAGTGCGAAGCAGGAAGCTACGCGCCAGCGACGCATCCGACGCACTCTTGAAGAGCTTGATGAAGGCAAACGCCGCATGTGTTGTTGGCCGGGGTGCCCTCATCGCGAAAAAACAGGCCGCGCCTGGCGCGGGGCGGCAGAAGCGTGGAGCCGTTCAGCCAGATACGGCAGCGCCGTTGACGTCCCTATGTTGACCCTCACCTGTGCGAAACGATCCCCGCGCGTCGCGCCGCGATTGATAATCGCGATGGGCTTGTCCTCGTGATGAGCCTGGCGCACGAAACGCATCGCTGAGCCTACGGCAAGGGATGAGCCTGCCACCAGCAGCGCATCAGCTTTCTCAACCAGGGTGCGCGCCGCGCGGACAATATGTGGACGGACGGTGCCGCCGAAGAAAACAACGTCAGTTCGCAAAATGCCGCCGCACGCCGGGCAGTTGGCGATGACGAAACCACTTGTGTCGCCCACATCCAGATCGGCATCGGGCGCGACGTCCCCCTCGTCAATGCTGATCTGCCACGTGGGGTTGAGTTCAACGAGGCGCTTGTGCAGGGCCGCCCTCGGAAAAATTCTGTGGCAACTGGTGCACATGACGCGGTCAAAGCGGCCATGCAGGTTGACCAGTGAGTGGGTGCCGGCTCGGGCGTGCAGCATGTCGACGTTTTGCGTAATGACGCCGTCGATGATCCCGTCACGTTCCATCTGCGCCAGGGCGAGGTGGCCGGCGTTGGGTTGTGCGCGCAGAGGCGCGAGCCAGCCGGAATGGTTGCGCGCCCAGTAATGACGGCGGTACGACTCATCTGACATGAACTGCTGCAGTGTCATAGGGTGCCGGTCAACTGCGCCGGGGGATCGGTAATCCGGCAGGCCGGAGTCCGTGGAAATTCCCGCACCGGTGATCACCGCGATGAGCTTACCGTCGAGCAGTTCGACAACAGGTTCGAGGGCGGCCGACACATCCGTGGGATCGGGTCGCGCATCTTCAGCCGGAGGCACGGGCGTGTTCTTGATCCGCAGGTTAGGGATGTTGCCGTCGGGGAAGTAATCCTCAATCGAATGGTGAGCCACGCTGTCAGACTATCGCGAGTGAGCAGAACGCGTGTTCTGGCCTGGCTGCTGCCGTCTCGTCTTTCAGCGCGGTCCAAGCGAAGCGTAGTCAATGCAGGCCAATGGAAGCGGGCACAATCTGGTCTCTAACTACTATGGCGTTATGACCTTCTTTCGCCGCATCAAGTATCTGGTATCGAATCAGCTGTGGGTGCCCCCGCTCGTAGCCGCCCTCCTTGCCACGATAGCGGCGGGAGTCCTGGCACCGATCTCATGGCCCACTCAATGGCTCATTTCTCGAATCTTCTGGCCCGGAGATATTTCGGCAGCATCCTCTCTGTTGGGCTTCATCGCCTCCTCCATGCTGACGGTGCTGACGACCACGGTTTCCATGACACTGATCGTGTTGCAGGTGGCTTCTGGTCAGTTTTCGCACCAGCTGCTGCGTGACTACATCCAGTCCCGGGCTGTGAAGGGAATCTTTGGCGTATTCATCGGCGTATTCGTCTACGTTGTTGTGTTGCAACGCTCGGTATCAGCCGAGTCACGCGAGGCCCCTCCGCAGCTCGCAATGGCGATCGCAATGCTGCTGGTATTTCTGGCTATCGCGACCTTCGTCTGGTATGTCAGCGCGGTGGTGCGAATGGTGCGAGTGGACGCAATTATTGAGCAGGTAGCCACGCGTGCAGAACGTCTCCTGGATGCGCACCGAGAGAAATGGGACGTCGCCTGCCAGATCCCCGAGATCCCACCGCACGCGCGCGACGTTCGTGGGCACTTCTCGGGATATGTGCGTTCCATTGATGTGGAAGCGGCGGCAAGGTGGGCTCGCAAACACGGACAGCGCGTCGTGTTCACCGTCGCGCCCGGCGATGCAGTCAGTGCCGGACAGACCTACGCGTGGGCGTGGGCCGAACGACGTGGGACATCTGCTGCTGACTCCTCAGACAGTGAGCTTAGCGGCGACGAGCTTCGCAAACTGGCCGACTCGGCGGTCTCTGTTGAAGCTGAACGCGTGTCCGACCAGGATTTGCGCTTGTCTTTTCACCAGTTGGCAGACATCGTCGTGCGAGCTTTGTCCCCTGGAACCAACGATCCGTCAACTGGGCGACACGTGATCACCAGAGCAACACCGGTGCTGCGAGGCCTGGTTGTCTCACCTCCGAATCATGAGGTGATTCTGAACGATAAGGGGCAGCCCGTTGCATCTGTGCCGACCCCGACTGTGCGAGATTTCTTGGAAGATTTTGTCGTTCCCATCCGAAGGTTCTGTTCTCCCAGCCCGGATGTCACATTCGAACTGCTGAGACTGCTGATCATCATTGAAGAAGCGCTCGAGAAAGATTCGGGTGTTGATATTGCAGAGGTGCAGGAATTTGTCGAGGACGAACGCCAGCGACTGATCGAAGGGGCGGAGCAGGGATTCGTTCATCAACACGATGTGGAGCTCGCACAGCAACTGACTTCCGTTGAAAGTGTGCGTTCCATGCTCAGAGTTGAGGGACCTCGTGAAGAAATCATTGACGACGAGGAAGCGCAAGACGATGAAGACTGACGTGAAATGGCGCTTGACTATCAGAAAGAAACTCGCGTAAATCTCGCGAGCTGAAGCAGTGGTGGCTCCGACCGGCGTCGATCCGGTGACCTTTCGATTTTCAGTCGAACGCTCTACCAACTGAGCTACAGAGCCAAAACCCCACCAAAAGGTGGGTCAGCGACCCCGACGGGACTTGAACCCGCGACCTCCGCCGTGACAGGGCGGCGCGCTAACCAACTGCGCTACGGGGCCTCGAAAAAGTGAGACCTGAAAAGTCTACCTTATTCACTTGTTGAACCCGTCCCAGCAGGGCTGACACGGATCGTACCCCCAACGGGATTTGAACCCGTGTCGCCGCCGTGAAAGGGCGGTGTCCTAGGCCTCTAGACGATGGGGGCCTTGTCCACGAACTTGTCGTTCGGCGACGAGTAGAATAATAAGCAGGAATGACCTCCGAGTGCAAAACGGATCCATGTGAAGCCTCTCACCGAACGCAAATGAGCCTGGAAGCTTCTAGGCTAGGGGTATGACAGTTTTCGGACCTGATTTCTCCGCCGTTCTCACGGGCTGCCGCGCGCAGTCAAGCCTCGTTTTCGGCACAATTATGCCGATCGGGGACCCCTCTGCACCTGCCGAAGCTGTTGAAACCGCATTCGACGTGGCTAGCGTATTCCTCGGAATCGTGGTAGGCATCCTGGTCGGAATTGTGGTCGCATTCATTCTTGCGCGCGTCAGCCGATTTGCGCTCCGCAAACTTCGATTGCTGAAAGCCTTGCAGCGCCGCATCCACGCGCCTTCGTACTGGGCACTTATGGCGTGGGGCGCGCTTGCCGGATGCGCTGTTGCGCTGGGCAGCACCGATGTCAGCAATCAGCCCACGTGGGTGAAATATCTCGACCACGGGTTGTTGATCCTCGCACTCCTGGCAACGACATGGGTCATCGCCGCCGCCGTGTGGGTGATCGAAGACGCCGCGCACGTGCGCAACCGCTCCGATCACGGACGCTCGCGCAGATTCAAGACTCAGGCTCAGGTTCTGCGCCGCGTCCTGCAGGTCGTGGTCTGGATCCTCGGCTTTGCCGCAGTCCTGTTTACATTCCCCGGGGCTCAGCAGGCGTTGACGACGGTGCTTGCTTCGGCCGGCATCGTCTCCGTGATCGCCGGTCTTGCCGCCCAGTCCACGCTCGGCAACGTGTTCGCCGGCCTGCAGCTGGCTTTCACGGACGCCATCCGTGTTGACGACATTGTTGTTGTCGTGGGGGACAAGGAAACGATGGGCGTGGTCGAGGAGATCACGTTGACGTACGTTGTCCTGCATATCTGGGATGATCGCCGCCTGATCGTGCCGTCCTCGAAGTTCACGTCGTCTGCTTTTGAAAACTGGACCCGCAAGGCCACCAAACTCCTCGGCACCGTGGAGATCTACACCGACTGGGCGGTGCCGGTGGCGGTGGTGCGTCAAAAAGTCGAGCAACTCCTGAACAGCACGGATCTGTGGGATCGCCGCTCCTGGGCCGTGCAGGTGACTGATTCGACTGATCAGACCGTCACCGTCAGGGTCTCCCTGTCAGCGTCAAATTCGGGCAACTTGTGGGATCTGCGCTGCTTCATGCGCGAGCAGCTCATCGCGTGGATCTCCAAGGAATACCCGTGGGCACGCCCCGCCCGCATCATTCAGCCGCGCGAGATCAAAGAGGTGACAAAGGATGAGTCCCAGGAACTGATCGCGCGCCTGGCCACTGAACTATCCGGTATTGCAGGTTCAGATACATCCGGTGGGTCCCCCTCGGACAACAAGACTGACGAGGGTGACCACGGCGATGCTGCTACGCATGATGGTGACAAGCGAGACCCGTTCGACCCTGTGCACGCTGCTCGTATGCTGGCGGCGCGCCAACGCGCGAAGATGGCGCGTCGACGGGCCATGTCGCAGCGCAACCGCGACCGCCTCGAAAGAACGGAGAATGCCGAGGCTGGAGCGGAGGACGGACCTACAGCAGCTGTGAAGCGGACTGGCGGCGGGGGAGCGAACGCTGCAGCGGATACTACTCAGACGAACGGCACGGGCACGACCCACGTGTTCACGCCAGAAGAGGTTGACAAGATCATTGCGCAGGCGCAGGGGCATCTGCGTGTCAAGTCCGATGCTGGCAGCGGGGCTCCTGGTCAGGCTAACCAGGCGTCGGAAGCAGCGTCTGCAGAGGGAGCGGGTCAGATAGCTCGTTCTGCGTCAGGCGTAGCGGAAACTGCCGTGATGCCGGCCATTGGAGCAGATGGCAAGCCCAAGAAGCAGGCCGATGACGATGGCGCGGAAGCGGGCAGTAGTGCGCCCACCAGCGGTGCACAGGCTGGCGATGCGAGCCCTGCACGTGCGGACAATACGAGTGTGGATCTGACCAGTGCGAACCAGGTCGGCAGCGACCCCGACGGTGCAGTGGCAGACGCGACTGGTCGAGCAGACTCGGACGATGAGACAACCACGACGGGGGAGCGGGTCTTTTCCGGCTCGCCCGACGCGGAAGAGCGCAGTGCCGCATTTTCGGGCCCTGACCCGGAAGTACTGGAAGAAAGAAAACGTGAGTCGCAGATCCGCCAGGAAAAGGGCTCAGGACTACTGGGAGGATCGAGCCGTGAGTGAAACGCAGAATGATCAAGGCGCCCGCGACCTGCGGGAGAGCGGTGACAACGACGGCGGGGCGGTTAATGGCAACGCCGACGAAGCGGTTGCTGACAGTAACGGCAAAGCGGTTACCGACACTAACGGCAAGGTAGTGCGCAGCGAGGAAGAATGGCGCCGCATACTCGACCCCATGGAATACCACGTCCTGCGCGAGGGCGGCACTGAGATGGCGCACACCGGTGCACTGCTCCACGAGGATCGCGAGGGTATCTACCGCTGTAAAGCGTGCGGCGCGGAACTGTTCCGCTCAACCACCAAGTTCGATTCTCTGTGCGGCTGGCCGAGCTTCTATCAGCCAGAAGATGCAGCTGTGACCACCAGTGAGGACCGTTCACACGGCATGGTGCGCACGGAGGTGCGGTGCGCTCGCTGCGATTCTCACCTGGGTCATGTCTTTGACGATGCTCCCCGTCAGCCAACAGGGCTGCGTTACTGCATGAACTCTGTCAGCCTCGACTTTGAAGAGCGCTGATGCCGGGACCGGAACCGTTATCGGCACACCGACCTGCTTCTGTACACCGACCTGCTTCCGTACACCGACCTGCTTCCCGAGGTAAAGGCTCCGCTCTGCGAGCTGCTTCAATCGCGATTCCCGCGCCTTTCTTTCTGGTCGGATCGGGGCTCACGCAGTACCTCGGTGCAGCGCTGGCAGTGACCCTGTTCGCCGTTATGACACCCGCTGAAGTAGCATGGGTCCGCATCGCAACGGGTGCGGTTGTGCTGCTGGCGTGGCGCCGCCCTCGTATATGGCGCTTCAATCCGCGTGACCTGGCTGCGTCGGCCCTGTTCGGCATCGTGCTGGGCGGCATGAATATCTGCTTTTACGAGGCGATCCACATTCTGCCGCTGGGCGTGGCGGTCTCCCTGGAGTTCCTCGGCCCGGTCACGGTTGCGGTGGTGACCTCCGGGGGCTGGTCCGGACGTATCGCAGGAGCGCTGGCTTTTGCCGGAGTGGCCTGCATCGGTGGCCTCGGACTGGATCTGAGCGACACCAGGCAGCTCGTTGGTGCGGCCTGGGTGCTCGGGGCTGCAGCCCTATGGGCGGGGTACATCGTGATGGGGCAGTCGATCGCGTCGCGCCGCTCAGGCATCACGAATCTGGCGCTGGGCTGTGGCACTGCCGCACTTGTGTTCGCCCCGTTCTTTTCGGTCGGAGCGGTCAGCGCGTTGAATTCACCGAAACTGGTCGTCATGGCGGTCGGTGTCGGAGTCTTGTCAACGGTGATCCCGTACTCGTTGGAGGCGCTCGCCATGGGCCGCCTCAGTGCCGCCATGTTTGCCCTGTTCAACTCCCTGTTGCCGGCAACGTCGGCGCTGATCGGTGCGGTGACATTGCGGCAACTGCCCAGTGCCTGGTCTCTGGTGGGTCTTGTGTTGATTTCAGTTGCTGTCGGGCTCGCCTCCTACCCGCCTCAGCCGCATCATCGACGAGGGTGACGCTAGCGCCGCTACTACCTGCCTGAGCTGTTCCAGGTCGACTGCCTTGCTGTGACCTTGCAGCGCGAGCAGCTTGCGTCAACGCCGACTTGACGGGGCAGATGCGGGCGAGATGTCCGCTAGACCAGAACTGGCCGTATTTGGTCTCGCATTGACGCAAAACGTATGAGATCATGAAGATGTCTCTGCTGATCAACAGAATGAGAGAACGATCATGTTGGACATCTTGTGGATGATTATTGCCGGCGCCGTTATCGGTGCAATCGCTCGCGTCTTCATGAAGGGCGACGAGGGTATGGGCATCATCTGGACTATTATCTTGGGTGCTGCCGGTTACGGTATCGCCGGATGGATCGCTGGTGCGCTTGGAGTGGGCACAGTGCTTCGCTGGATCATCGGCGCAGTCGTGGCATTCCTGCTTATCGGTGTCTTCCTCGCAATTCAGGGCAAGTCGAACTCCCTGACGAAGTAACGTCAGCGGATCCGCAGACTGTGGAAAGGCTCGGTCAGAAATGGCCGGGCCTTTCTTTATGTCTGCTCGCCGCTTGAGGTCGCTTGGCGATTAAGCCTGCTTGTCGTCTGTTCGATGCTTAAGCCCGCGTGGCGTCTGCATGGCGCTTCAGCTCGCCTGACGATTAAGCTCGTTTGGCGAGCTTCTGTATGGGTGTTTGCACCGCCGTACCTTCCGAAGCTTTGTACCTGCGTGTGGCCTTGGCGTCTGCGTCCGTGCGGCCGTATCTCGGATTGATGCCTGGCTCTGTCTCGGATTGATGCCGTCTCCGTCTTGGAGCACTGTGCGCAGGTTGTACGCTTTTCTCCGCTTTAAACGGCTCGGTGTACATCCCCTCAAATAGACGCGCATTTGTGCACATTCCCCTAGATCTTAGGCGTGACCGCGCACATTCCCCTAGATCTTAGGCGTGACCGCGCACATTCCCCTAGATCTTCCCTGCTTTGGTGCACATTCCCCTAGATTTGACGCGAATATTGCACATACCCCTAGCTAAAGTCGGCACTCTCAAGGGAGAAATCCCGTTTTCGCAGGTCAGCCGTCAGTAGCTTCCGGCGGCCTCGAGCCTCACGCGTTAAATCTAGGGGATTGTGCATTTTTACAAGACTTTTTAGGGGTATGTGCACGCGGAGGGCTTAAATCTAGGGGTATGTGCACGAGGTGGGGCTAGAACTAGGGGTATGTGCACGAGGCGAGGTTAGAACTAGGGGTATATGCACACGGAGGGCTTAAATCTAGGGGATTGTGCGCGTTCTGGTGTGTTGTGGCCGGACAGCAGTCGCATTCCACCGAGTGATCTGCGGTTAGGGCATACGCGGCAAGGTCGGCCATATAGTGAAAGACCGGGACACCGCTAACTGATTGTCAACGATGCCCCGACACATCATAATGGTAGGCCCAGGGGGAATCGAACCCCCAACCCACGGATTAAAAGTCCGTTGCTCTGCCAATTGAGCTATAGGCCCATGAGAGCATGGTAATGCATCAGTCCCACGTTGCACTAATCAACGTGACGTGGGAAAAACCACGATCCCCCTCGGATCAGGATTGGCGAGGGTGCCCACTCCGTTCAACTACTTGATCAACGCCGTTCACCTTCAGGCGGTAGGCTCGTCATATCACCGAGAAGGAGTCACAGATGAACAGCCAACAGCGTCGCCCTCGTCGGCCAGCAATGTTGGACCCGGCCGACGCCGAACAAATCGTCGGCGACTCCGACCCTGCGGAAATGTCTGCGATTGCGCACTCGTCAGCATGGGCTTTGATGGGAGTCAGTGACGACGACTTCGGGCCTGACGAAATCGAACGCCTGCGCACCGCCGTGCGTACGGAAGGCGTGGACGTGCTGGCCGACATGTGGTCACGCAGCCCGGAATTCACATTGCCCGGAGCCTTGTGGCGACTCTACCTGTGGTCGCGCTGGTACCACCGCGACACTGCGTTGGTGCGCGACCGTTTTGTGCGCGGAAGCCATGCGGACATCATCCCCGGCCTTGAACATCCCGTTGACATTCCCGATCTGGAGCACGTGGTACACGAGGTTGACCAATTGCTCGAAGGGCGCCGCCACGACGACGACCTGGCTGCCATCATTACTGCAACGTCACGGGCGATGCGGATCGTTGCAGCTGGAGACGCCGAGGGTGGCAAATGGATCGTCGACCCGCGGGACCCGTTGGCATACCCCGTCACCACGCGCGCCCGCGCGCTGATTCAGACCGCAGATGAACTTGACCGATCAGCTGAAGAAGCGCACATCGGTGCGCTCAACTAGTCGCCAGTGTGAGGAAGAATGATGACGAACCCGGAACATGCAGGCAATTCGGACCAAACATTCTCGGCGCCAGATGAACACTGGCCAGCAGACGACACCAACGGCGAGGGTGACGCTCACAGCGCTCACGTCACCAGTGGCAGCGCGGTTGAAGCTGCCCTGGCGAGCGAATTGGTGATCCCTGCCGACAATGAACAGCTCGTCGGTGTCGAACACGAAGACTCCGAATACGACGAGGAAGACGAAGCTACCGACGGCATCCAGGATGGTGAGCACATCACGGTGGGCGCCGACGCGAACTCCTATGAGGAGCGCGCTGAAGATGCCCAGGCCAGCGCCGCACCAGCCTCGACCGTTGAAGATTTCGGCGAGTTGCCGGACAAACGCTTCGCAGAACGTGAACTGTCATGGATGGCGTTCAACGAGCGCGTCCTGGAGCAAAGTGAAGATGAGGATTTGCCGCTGCTGGAACGCGGATGGTTCTCCGCGATTTTCTCCTCCAACCTTGATGAGTTTTACATGGTGCGTGTGGCCGGACTGAAGCGCCGCATCAACGCCGGCATTGCCAAACCGTCTGCCGCTGGTCTGTCTCCGCGTCAGGTCCTGGACGGTATCCAGATGCGCACGCGCGAACTCAGCGAGCGTCAGGCACGCGAGTTCCAGAACGACATCCTGCCCAAGCTGGACGAGCAGGGGATTCATCTGCGCGGGTGGGATCAGCTCACAGATGACCAGCGCTCCAAGATGACGACTTATTTCCGTCGGCAGATTTTCCCCGTCATCACGCCACTTGCCGTGGACCCGTCGCACCCCTTCCCATACATTTCGGGGCTGTCACTGAACCTCGCGGTCGTGGTGCGCAACCCGATTACCTCGAAGCTGCACTTCGCGCGCATCAAGGTGCCGCCGTCGATGCCGCGCCTGATCAACATCGACTCCGCAATGGGCGAGGGGAACGCGGAAAGTTATGTCGACACTGATGAGGGCGCCACGTTCATCACCCTCGAATCAGTCATTGCCGCGCACCTGGACCACCTGTTCCCAGGTGTTGAGATTGTCGAGGCACACTCGTTCAGACTGACCCGTAACGAGGACCTCGAAGTAGAAGAGGATGATGCGGAAAACCTGCTGACCGCGATGGAAGAAGAACTGCTGCGCCGAAAGTTTGGGCCGGTGGTTCGCCTCGAAGTTGAGGATACGATCTCACGCTTCGTACTGGACTTTCTGATCAGCAAGCTGGAAATCACGCCCGCTGACGTGATTATGGTGCCGGCACCGCTTGACCTGACGCTGTGCAATGAGCTGCAGGCACTCGATATTCCGCGCCTGAAGTATGAACCGTATGTGCCGGTGACTCCTGCCGGACTGGCAGAGGTTGAATCGGCGCGCCCGACGGATATTTTCGGCGCGATCCGGTCGCACGACGTGCTGCTGCACCACCCGTATGATTCTTTCGCCACCTCCATCCAGAACTTCATTACTCAGGCTGCGCGTGATCCCAATGTGCTGGCCATGAAGCAGACGCTGTACCGCACCTCGGGCGATTCTCCGATTGTGTCTGCGCTGATCGAAGCGGCCGAGAACGGCAAGCAGGTGGTCGCGATCGTGGAGATCAAGGCCCGTTTCGACGAGGAAGCCAACATCGAGTGGGCGCGCAAGCTTGAACGCGCCGGAGTGCACGTCGTCTACGGCATGGTGGGTCTGAAGACGCACTGCAAACTGTCACTGGTGGTGCGCCAGGAGGGCGATCAGCTGCGACGCTATTGCCACGTGGGAACCGGTAACTACCACCCGAAGACGGCGCGCGGCTACGAGGATCTGGGGTTGCTGACCTATAACCGCGATGTGGGTCAGGATCTGACGCGACTGTTCAACCAGCTGTCCGGCTACGCGCCACGCTCCACGTTCCACCGCCTGCTGGTCGCACCGCTGGAAATCCGACCCGGTTTGATCGAGCGGATTTACCAGCAGATTGAGCGCGCGCGGAACGGTCAACCTGCCTGGATCGGTTTCAAGGTGAATTCGGTTGTTGACGAAGCAGTGATCGATGCTCTGTATCGCGCCAGCCAGGCCGGTGTTCAGGTGGATGTGCTGGTTCGAGGTATCTGCGCAATTCAGGCCGGAGTGCCCGGCTTATCGGAGAATATTCGGGTTCGCTCCATCCTGGGTCGCTTCCTGGAGCATTCGCGTATCTACGCGTTTGGCCCGGAAGGCGAAGAGGAAGTATGGATCGGGTCGGCTGACCTGATGCACCGCAATCTGGATCGCCGCGTGGAGGCTCTGGTGCGTATCGTGGATCCGTCGCAGGTCAGTTATCTTGCTGACCTGGTGCGTCGAGGCGTGGCGTCGACAACCTCTTCATGGCATCTGCAAGCTGACGGCACGTGGAAGCGGCACAACCGCGATGACGAGGGCAAACGTCTGGAGGATCTGCAGGAAACACTGATGGCGGAGGCATCGGCCCGCGTCGTCGGCCGCAGCTAAGGGACACGCGGACGGGGTTTGCGCCACAGTGCGCAGCCTCGGCGGCCCGCCCACCGCGTGGAGTCGATCGTATTTTTGCCCATCGTCGGCATCATGGCACTGGGTCAGATACGCTTATGACGTGTCCCGTTCCCATCCGTCACCGATACCGAGCCGGCTAGTCAGAGCCGCCGGTGCATTGGTGTGGAGATTTACGCAGTCTGACCGCGACGCCACCCTCGGTGACGTCATTGATCCCGATGACATAGAGGTCCTGCTGGTCCATCGGCCGCGCTACAACGACTGGTCGTGGCCCAAAGGTAAGACTGAACTCAACGAGCCGCTGCCGGTGGCCGCCGTGCGGGAAGTGGAAGAAGAAACCGGCCTGCCGGTCACGCTGGGAGCGCCACTGACCATTCAGCGCTACCGACTTGGCGCGGGCCACATCAAGGAGGTCCACTACTGGGTCGGACAGGCCTGCCAGCCCGATTCTCCGGCACTGCTCAGCCGCCCGCCTGTCCATCAGGCCTCCCGCCGCGAGATCGACAATACGCGCTGGGTGAGCCCGTCACTTGCACGCCGCACGTTGACCCGCCGAGGCGATCGTCGTCTGCTGGATGAGCTCGTAGCTCTGGCTGAAAGCGGTGGACTTGTCAGCTCCACGCTGGCCATTGTGCGCCACTCAAAGGCCGTGAAGCGCGGGCGTTGGGAAGGGTCGGATGCGGATCGCCCCCTGGCGCGTATCGGCGTTCGCCAGAGCATCGACTTGATCGATCTCATGTCAGCATTTGGCATCACGAAGGTCCTGTCCTCGTCGTGGCGACGCTGTGCGTCCACCGTCGGACCGTACGCGTCACTGACCGGCATCGGCATGGAGCTGTTCGACGAGCTGGATGAAAGCGCGATGACAGACAACCCGGCCGCAGGCTCCGCCCTCGTCAATGAAGCAATTGAAAACCCCGGGTCCGCGCCGACGATTATCTGCGCGCACAGGCCCACGCTGCCTGCCCTGTTTGAGCCGATACGCTCGTACTCGCCCTCATCGTTGCACGCCGCGTTCCCAGCGGAGTCGCCGTGGCTCAAGACTGCTCAGATGCTCCTGGCTCATATCGTCATGCACGAGGGCGGCCCGTGCGTTGTTGCCGTGGAAACGTATCGCCCTCTCACCAAGCTGGCGACGCTCTGATGGGCGCAAATCGCGTCCGGAATTGTCACGTTTGAATGAATTTCAGGCCCTAAAAACCGGGCAAAGGTTACAACTTTATAACTGTGTGGGCACCCTCACGTGCAAGTTCACCATTTGTTCATCTTTAACCGGCTTTGCTGTCACTTCCCCCTCTTAGCGTGAGCAATATCCGGGACATTCCGGGTCTATCGTCAACGCGCCGCCACAGTGGCGGCAGAACGGAAGATGATCAATGACAGTGCATGCTCGTACAAAGCTTCTCGCCACTCTGGCAGGTGCCACCACCATGACGCTCGCTCTGGCTGCTTGCGGCGGCGGAGACAAAGCGGAAAGCACAGGCGCGGACAACGGAGCATCCGGCGACTCTCAGTCAGCTCAGGATGAAGTTGCACCTGCGACTGACCTCTCAGGTTCGGTTGCCGGTTCGGGTGCGTCCTCCCAGGAAGCCGCGATGGAAGCTTGGAAGGCAGGCTTCAACGAACTTAACCCTGATGTGACTGTTTCCTACGAGGCAGTTGGCTCAGGTACCGGTATCACACAGTTCACCAGCAAGCAGGTTGCATGGGCCGGATCGGACGCCCCGCTTGAAGGCGACGAGATCGCAGCAGCCGAAGCACGCTGTGGTGGACCTGCATGGGACCTTCCGGTGTACATCTCCCCGGTTGCCGTCATCTTCAACCTTGAGGGTGTCGACTCCCTGAACATGGATGCCGCAACCATCGCCAAGATCTTCGCCGGCGAAATCACCAACTGGAACGATCCGGCAATTGCCAAGGCAAACCCGGATGCGAAGCTCCCAGATCTCGCCATCACCCCTGTTCACCGTTCCGACAAGTCAGGTACGACCGAGAACTTCACCGACTACCTGCACTCAGCTGCTCCCGAGGCATGGCCGACGGATCCAGGCAAGGAATGGCCAGTCTCCGGTGGCGAATCCGGTGACAAGACCTCTGGACTTGTCCAGGCCGTCCAGGCCGGTAACGGCACCATCGGCTACGCCGATGCTTCTCAGGCCGGCAACCTCGGAACTGTCGCACTGGCAGCAGCCGACGGAACCTACGTCTCCTTCTCCGCTGAGACAGCAGCCAAGGCCGCTGAAACGGCTGAGCGCGTTGCGGATCGCGATGCCAACGACATCGCACTGTCCGTGAACCGCGTGCCCGAGACGAACGACTCCTACCCGCTGATTCTGATCTCCTACTCAATCGTGTGCTCCACCTACGAGGATGCGAACGAGGCCGAACTGGTCAAGGCATTCATCGGATACCAGGCTTCCGAGGAAGGCCAGCAGATGGCAGCCGACAACGCTGGTGCGGCTCCCATTTCCGAAGCAATGCGCAGTGAAATCAACGGCGTTCTGGACCAGATCAAGTAAGGTACAGGTTCGCGTTGGTTACGACACCTACAACAACGAAGAATAAGAGCTGGGAGAGAACGCCAGGGAGAATCGGTAACAAGGTTTTCGCTGGCCTCTCAACCGCCGCTGCTTCGTTAATCTTGTGCACGCTCGCAGCAGTAGCGATCTTCCTACTGCTGCGGGCGTGGCCCGCGATTTCCGACCCTTCCCTGCGTTTCAAGATGATGGGGTCGGCTGAGGAAGTCACGATTTGGAAGTTCACGGCGCCGCAGATATTCGGCACGATCCTGGCAGCAGTGCTGGCACTGCTCCTGTCCGTTCCTGTTGCAGTCGGTGTCGCCCTCTTTATTTCCCATTACGCACCTCCGCGTATCAGCCAGGTTCTTGGATACCTCGTTGACCTGCTTGCGGCAGTTCCGTCCGTTATTTACGGCCTCTGGGGTGCGATCTGGTTGATCCCGATCCTCATGCCGCTCTATGACTTCCTGGGTAAGTACTTCGACTGGTTCCCACTCTTCGCCGGCACAGTGTCCCCAACGGGCCGTGTACTCGCCTCCGCGGTGGTGATCCTTGCTGTCATGATTTTGCCCATCATTACTTCCGTGTCGCGAGAGGTCTTCCTGCAGACCCCGCGCCTGCACGAAGAGGCTGCTTTGGCCCTTGGTGCCACGAAGTGGGAAATGATCAAGATGGCCGTTCTGCCGTTCGGACGCTCCGGTATCGTGTCAGCGTCCATGCTGGGCCTTGGCCGAGCTCTTGGTGAAACAATGGCTGTCGTCATGGTGCTGTCAGTCGGCAGCAATATTTCATGGCACATCCTCGAGGCAGGTCAGCACTCCACGATTGCGGCCAACATTGCCTTGCAGTTCCCCGAATCAACGGGCATCAACTCGTCGGCTCTGATCGCAACGGGTCTTGCTCTGTTCGCGATCACCCTCATCGTCAACTCGATTGCGCGCTGGATCGTCTCGCGTCGAGCCGCATTCTCAGGAGCGAACTGATGAGCACAGCAACACTTGGTACGAACACTTCGCCGAAGGACGTTTCCGATTCAGACAACAATCGCGGCCATCAGAGCCCGATCCATGAGTCGCTGCCAATCGGAAGAAAACTCACCAATGGCTTCGTGACAGTTCTGGTGACTGTCGCATTCGCTCTTGCCATGATTCCGCTGGTCACGGTGTTGGTCACGGTGATCAGTAATGGCTACCTGCGCACCACGTGGGACTTCCTCGTCAGCGATATGGTCGGCATGTTCGGCGGTAAAGTGGGCGGCGGTATCGCCCACGCACTGGTCGGAACGACCCTCGTGACGCTGTGGGCGACACTGATTTCTGCGCCGATCGGTATCTTCACGGCAATCTACTTGGTCGAATACGGTAACAACGGGCTCCTGTCGAAGGCCACGACATTTTTCGTCGACGTCATGACCGGCATCCCCTCGATTGTTGCTGGTCTGTTCGCCGCCTCGATCTTCATGTTGTACGACCCCTCCTATCGAGCAGGCATCATCGGCGCGATCGCCTTGTCGGTGTTGATGATCCCGACAGTGGTGCGTTCCAGTGAGGAAATGCTGCGCCTGGTTCCTAACGAACTGCGTGAAGCTGCCTACGCTCTGGGCGTGCCAAAGTGGCGTGTCGTGGTGAAAGTCGTACTGCGTACCGCTGCAGCAGGCCTGACTACCTCCGTTATGCTGGCTATCGCCCGCGTCATCGGTGAAACAGCCCCGCTGCTGATCACCGCAGGCTTCATTGGACGCATGAACGCCAATGTGATGGATGGCCGCATGGCGACACTGCCGGTATACATTTACCGACAGTACTCGCAGGGCTTGGCCACCTGCCGTGAAGGTGTGGCTAACTGCGTACCCACCATCAACTATGAACGCGCGTGGGCGGCCGCCCTCGTCCTCATCCTGTTGGTGATGGTTCTGAACCTGATTGCCCGAGTGATCGCCAAGATTTTTGCTCCCAAGGGAGGACGCTAAACGATGAGCACAATGGATAATCCCGCGGGGCAGGGCACACAGACAGCCGTGGCAACGCAGACGGAACGCGCTTACGATGAGCCACGTGACGCGTCGCCTTCAAATCTGACAGTGAAAAAAGACGGAGTTAAAACGATGACGACGTGTTTCAATATCACCGATGAACAGATCTACTACGGCGATTTTCTTGCCGTGAAAGATGTGACGGTGGAAATTCCACGCCACGCGATCACCGCGTTGATTGGCCCATCAGGATGTGGCAAGTCGACATTCCTGCGTTCCCTGAACCGCATGCACGAGGTGATCCCCGGTGCGCATGTGGAAGGCAAAGTTGAGCTGGAAGGCGTCGACATCTACGACAAGAAGATCGACCCCGTCCAGGTGCGTCGCCATGTCGGCATGGTGTTCCAGCGCGCGAACCCGTTCCCCACGATGTCGATTCGTGAGAACGTGCTCGCTGGCATGAAGCTCAACGCGCGACGTATGAACAAGGCGATGCAGGACGAGATCGTTGAAAAGTCACTTCGCGGTGCGAACCTGTGGAACGAAGTTAAAGACAGGCTGGACATCCCGGGATCTTCACTGTCTGGTGGCCAGCAGCAGCGTCTGTGTATTGCACGCGCCATCGCGGTGCGCCCCGAGGTCCTTCTGATGGACGAGCCGTGTTCGGCTCTCGACCCGATCTCCACGCTCGCCATTGAGGACCTGATGAACGAGCTGAAGTCGGAGTACACGATCGTTATCGTCACGCACAACATGCAGCAGGCATCGCGTGTGTCGGATAAGACCGGTTTCTTCAACCTGAAGGAAACGGGCGGCTCCGGCGAGCTCGTCGAATTCGACGACACCGAGACGATCTTCTCGAATCCGTCCAAGCAGGCGACCGAGGACTACATCTCCGGACGCTTCGGATAAGATCGCGGGCTTCCTGGCCCGGCAATGCTTCCGGCGGGCAGCTTCTCACCACTTATGAGGCCTCGCGGCCTACTGTCAGACATAGGGTGAGGGGTTGCCCGCCGGGTTTTGTATGCCGTGGGGCGCCCACGTCAATCACTGGCGAGGGCGCCCCACGATTATCGCGTTTTCAACCTTTACGCGGAGCATTACATCTTGGAATCCCTAACTGACTGATTCAGTGTCTGGCCAGTCTCGTGGAAAATGAGGCAGGAAACCACGCGGTCGCCTTCTTTCCATGAATCTTCAGATGGGCTCAACGGCGCCACGTCCAACTGCGAGGCTTCCAAAGGGACACCGACATATTCTTCGAAGTGCTTCGCGCACTCAACGGTGGCCTCATCCGACAGCGACTCAGAGTACTCCGGGGCGTCAATCTCATAGTCGTACATGACTTCGCCGACATGGGGTTCCGAGCATTCAACCACGGGCAGGGATTCCACGATCTCATCTTCAGGCGGGGCCTCGATACACTGGCCAACCTTCAGGTCAAAAGCTGACGTGTCGTTACCCGATCCGAGGAACGAACACCCGGCCAGCATGGATGCCGCCACTGCGAACCCGCATGCACTCAATGCTGCACACACGGTTCGTGATGTCGGGCGATGCGAAGAAGAAAGGTCTTGAAAGTTCAGCATATCGTTCTCACTTAGCGTCGCGCAGTCGCCCTCGTAAATGAGTGGATGAGAGGAAAACGCCACCTGCAACGGAGGCGACAGCTGAGTTGTCAGGACACTTTCATGGTATCGAACGGGGCATGAAAAAGATAGAGAATTTTCGACGAAAACCGGCGCGAACTCGTCGAAAAACGCAGCGCGGACGCTCAGCGCGAGCACGTGTGATTCGGCGGGGGCTGCGCAGCGAGCGTACGTGCTTCTAGACGATGCCAACCAGACCGTGGATGGCGAAGAACATCACTGCCGCCACTGCCGCCGCAGCGGGCAGTGTGAGGAACCATGCGATCACGATGTTTCCAGCCACGCCCCAGCGCACCGCTGAGAATCGCCGGGTTGAACCCACGCCCAGAATTGCCGAGGTGATGGTGTGCGTCGTCGAAATCGGTGCGTGGAAGACGAACGCCGACAGGTAGAGCACGGCGGCAGAAATGGTCTCCGCAACGAAACCGCGTGCAGGATCCAGGTCGATGATTTTGCGGCCAAGGGTGCGCATGATTCGCCAGCCGCCCGAGTACGTGCCAAGAGAGATCGCGCCTGCAGCGGCGAGCTTGACCCACAGAGGAATCTGCATGTCGCCGGTGGCAGGGTCGAACACCTGGTGGGTCTCACCGTAGCCGCCTGCAATGAGGGCCATGACGATGACACCCATCGTCTTTTGAGCATCCTGCAGACCATGACCCAATGCCATTGCTGCAGCTGACAGTGTCTGCGCCAGACGGAAGTTACGCATCGTGCGGTGATACGGGAAGTTTGCGAACAGCCACAGCACAATCTTCATGAGGATGAAACCCAGCAGGAAGCCAATGACGGGGGAGGCAAACATGGGGACGATGACGTGCTGCACGATGCCGGTCCACTTCACGGCAGTCGCGGACGCAAGCCCGGCACCGACCAGACCGCCGATCAACGCATGCGATGACGAGGACGGCAACCCAAACCACCACGTAATCAGGTTCCACGTGCAGGCCCCCACCAGGGCTGCCAGAACAATGACGAGGCCCTCGCGTTGCAGACCCGTATCCGTTGACAGAGAGTAGTGAGAGATGTCGATGATGCCTTCACCGATAGTCTTGGCGACTTCCGTGCCCATGAGCGCGCCGAAGATGTTCATGACGGCGGCCATGATCAAGGCGACGCGGGGGGTCAGCGCGCGGGTCGACACGGACGTCGCGATTGCGTTGGCAGCATCGTGGAATCCGTTGGTGAAGTCGAAAATCAGGGCGATGACGATCACCATTACGACAAGGATCAGATTGAGATCCACCGCTTCAGGACTCCTTCACGGCAATGGCTTCAATACCGTTGGCGAGGTCCTCAAATGCGTCGGTTCCTCGCTCAAGAACCTGCACGACGTCTTTGAGTTTGATGATGGTGACTGGATCCAGGGAGGAGTCGAACAGTGCTGTCAGAGTGTGACGGTAGGCCTTGTCGCCCTCGTTTTCGAGGCGGTTGATCTCCACCCAGTAGTCACGCAGGTCAAGTGGAGACTTCAGGCCGGGTAGAGCGGTCGCGGTCTGATCTGCGCAGCGCACCAGAACGTTGATCTGTGCTGCGAGGAGCGTGGCGACGTCCTCGGGAATGTCGTCGAGGCCGTACAGCACGATCAGGTCGCCAGCCTCGTCCATGTAGTCCATGCAGTCGTCGAGCCGACCGGCAAGGAAGCCGAGGTCTTCACGGTCGAACGGGGTCACGAACGACATATTGAGCTTTTTCGTTAACGCATGGTTAAGCTCATCTGCCTCGTGTTCAATTTCGTGAAGCTTGTCGCGGAGGGCGACTCGCTCCAGGGGCAGTGAGCCGAGCATGGATCCCAGAAGATCGACAGCTGATACTAAAAGTGCTGCTTGCTTAGTGAGTAGATCGAAAAACGACGGCCCATCGGACTTACGTAAAGGCATACGGACTCCCAGTATTCACATGTCTGTCAGACATAGTTAACATTAGGGCAAATCGCTGCAAGTTTCACACAAGCAGTTAATTTCGCGAAATCCTCGCGCATACGTGCAGGTGTGCTGGCGAGCTAAATAAGGATTTTCGCACGCGTTTATTCTAAGGCTGGCGCGGAATCGTGCGCCAAACCGGCGGTGAATGTGGAGTCGGACACACCAGCGGTGGGACTATTCGCCCTAGCGAAAACCCCTATGGTGCGAGATGATGGGATCGTAGATCGAGGGCGTGACCGCGCCCTGGAGTACCGAGTGCCTCAGGAGGCAAAAGTATGTCCGTGACCGAACAAGATGTCCGCTCCGCAGCGCCATCAAATGCTCCCGAAGACGTCGTGAGTTGGGTGGCCGAGATTGCTGCTCTGACCACACCTGATGCCATCGAGTTCTCTGATGGCTCCCAGGAAGAATGGGATCGTCTGACTGAGCAGATGGTTGACTCAGGCATGTTCACGCGTCTGAACGAAGAGAAGCGCCCCAACTCCTTCCTGGCTCGTTCTCTGCCGTCTGACGTCGCCCGTGTCGAATCCCGCACATTCATCTGCTGCGAGAAGGAAGAAGACGCCGGCCCGACGAATCACTGGGCAGATCCCAAGGAGATGAAGGCAACTCTGAAGGAGAAGTTCACCGGCGCGATGAAGGGACGCACCATGTACGTGGTGCCGTTCTCCATGGGACCGCTGGGTGGCCCGATTTCTCAGCTCGGCATTGAGATCACCGACTCGCCGTACGTTGTGTGCAACATGCGCATCATGACCCGCATGGGTGCCAAGGCTATGGACCTCATCAACGAGGGCAAGCCGTGGGTTCCTGCAGTTCACTCCGTCGGCAAGCCGCTTGCCGAGGGCGAGACCGATACCGAGTGGCCGTGCAACGACGAAAAGTACATCACGCACTTCCCTGAGACCAACGAGATCTGGTCTTACGGCTCCGGTTACGGCGGCAACGCTCTGCTGGGCAAGAAGTGCTTCGCGCTGCGTATTGCATCGACGATGGCTCGCCGCGACGGCTGGATGGCGGAGCACATGCTCATCCTGCGCCTGACCTCTGAGAAGACCGGCGAGCAGTACCACATCACCGCTGCCTTCCCGTCAGCATGTGGCAAGACCAACCTCGCTATGCTGCAGCCGACCATTGACGGCTACAAGGTTGAGACCGTCGGTGACGATATCGCATGGATGCGCCCCGGTCCCGATGGCACCCTGCGCGCCATCAACCCGGAAGCCGGCTTCTTCGGTGTTGCCCCCGGAACGTCCTACAAGACCAACCCGATGGCAATGGAAACCGCCAAGGCCAACTCCATCTTCACCAACGTTGCACTGACTGACGATGGCGACGTGTGGTGGGAAGGCATCGACGGCGACGTGCCTGAGCACCTGATCGACTGGCACGGCAAGGACTGGACGCCGGAGTCCGATGCACCGGCAGCACACCCGAACTCACGTTTCACGGTTCCAGCATCGCAGTGCCCGATCATCTGCCCCGACTGGGAAGCACCAGAAGGCGTGCCGGTCACCGCAATCCTGTTCGGCGGCCGCCGCGCTTCCAACGTTCCGTTGGTTGCTGAGCAGTACGAGCCTGCACACGGTGTGTTCATTGGTGCATCCGTTGCATCCGAGCAGACCGCTGCTGCTGAAGGTTCAGTCGGCTCCCTGCGCCACGACCCATTCGCCATGCTGCCCTTCTGCGGATACAACATGGCTGACTACTGGGGCCACTGGCTGGAGATGCAGAAGGAACTGGGCGACAGGTTCCCGAAGGTCTACCAGGTCAACTGGTTCCGTAAGGACGAGGACGGCAAGTTCATGTGGCCGGGATACGGCGACAACTCCCGCGTTCTCGACTGGATCGTTCGCCGCGCAGCCGGCGAGGTCGAAGCCGTCGAAGGCGTCACCGGCCTGTACCCGAAGTTCGAGGACTTCAACCTTGAAGGACTCGATCTTGACAAAGAGGCTTGGGACAAGCTGTTCTTCATCGATCCTGAGGCGTGGGAAGCCGAAATGGATGATACCGAGAAGTACTTCGAACAGTTCGGTGATCATCTGCCGGCAGAAATTACCGAGCAGCTCAAGAAGTTCCGCGATCGCATTGCAGCTGCCAAGTGACGATGCGATCTGCAGAACCCGCAGATCGGTGGTGCGCAGTCTCCCAGTGAGGCTCGCAGCCTGAACGTTCAGGGGCTCGTCTGGGAAACCAGACGGGCCCCTTCGTCTTTATCTAGCCATCGTGATCTTCTCGAACGTAGACTAGCCTCAGCGGCGCATCAACCAAAGTGAGACAATGAGTGCGTCGATCGCACAGTTGAAGAAGAAAGATACTGTTCATGAGCCAGAGCCCGAACTATCTGACTGACGAGGAACTCTCCCACGCCAGAGACCTGCTGTCTCGGGTGGAACGCATTTTCGCTTCCCGTGTGGTGGGACAGGATGACCTGCGGCGTGCACTGATCGCGTCACTGCTGGCACGCGGGCACATCCTGCTTGAATCTGTCCCTGGCCTGGCCAAGACAACAGCAGCCCAGACCCTGGCTTCAGCAGTATCCGGATCCTTCAGGCGTATCCAATGCACACCTGACCTCATGCCCAATGACATTATCGGCGCGCAGGTCTATAACCAGGCGACAGGCGAAATGGTCACGCAGCTCGGACCTGTTCACGCCAACCTCGTGCTCCTGGACGAAATCAACCGTTCCTCAGCGAAAACCCAGTCAGCCATGCTCGAGGCCATGCAGGAAGCTCAGACAACGATCGGCGGCGTGAACTACCCATTGCCCATACCCTTCATGGTCATGGCTACGCAAAACCCCATCGAAGAAGAAGGCACTTACGTTCTGCCCGAAGCTCAGATGGACCGCTTCCTGATGAAGCAGATCATCACCTACCCTCAGCCTCGTGAAGAACTCGAAGTCCTCGAACGCATCGACGCGGGCACGATGGATGCGCAGATCCAGGAAGAACCGATCAGCCTCGAGGATCTGACAACGCTGCAGAAGATGACGAACCGCGTCTTCATTCACCACACCCTGAAGGCCTACATCGTTGACATCATCAACACCACGCGCGGCCAGGGTCCTCGCTACGTCGAGCCGGTGAGCAAACTGCTGCGCGTAGGAGCCTCCCCGCGTGGCGGTATCGCCCTGATGCGCGTCTCTCAGGCCCTCGCCTTGATGTCAGGTCGCAACTACGTCACCCCTGAGGAAATCAAAGCGATGCGCCATGCAGTGCTGCGTCACCGCATGATCCGCACCTATGATGCGATCGCTGACGGTGTGGACGTGGATCGCCTGATCGATTCTGTCTTCAACGCCGTCCCGGTGCCGTAAACACCCAGAAGGATCTGCATCATGGCATCAGGCACGTCTCGCGGCACGCTCCAGGCAATCGGCACTCGCGTCGAATTGCCTGTCATGCGGCGTCTCCTGTCGGTGATGGAAGGTCGGCACTCGTCCGAACGAACCGGGCGGGGCATGGAGTTTCGTGACATGGCGGTCTACCAGCGCGGCGACGATGTCAAGGACATTGACTGGAAAGCGACCGCCCGAGCCGGGGAACCCATCGTCAAGCGTCGTGAAGCAACCGCCAACGTGCAGATGATGCTGGTGGTCGACGCCGGGCGATCCATGGGCGCCCTCGCACCTTCGGGGGAGTCAAAGAACGAAGTTGCCCTGGAAGCGTGCCGCATTGTCGCGTGGCTGGCTTCCATGCGCGGCGACCAGGTAGGTATGGTTGCGGGCGATTCACGTCGTTTGCGGCACGTGCCCGCTCGCTCCGGCAACCAGCATGCGGAGATGATTTTGCGCCAGCTCAAGGCGAACATCGACCTGACAGCGCCTCCCTCGGACATGCACAGGCTATTGACGAGGGCGTTCGCCGCAACCCGCCGCCGATCCCTGATCGTCATCGTGACAGATGAGACGCGCCCGCAGTTGTCCGATGAGCAGGCTCTGAAACGCCTCACGGTGCGTCACCGCGTGATCGTCATGCAGGTGGGAGACATGCTGGCGGCATCCTTGCCGAAAGGGACCGAAGTGATCGACGTCAACGCCGGTCAGCTGCCTGAATTCGTCATCGGTGACAAGAAACTGGCGGAGCAGGCCGCGATCGTGGCGCATCAACGCAAGCAGGCAGTGTCGGAGATGCTGGCGCGAGTGGGGGTCACTCAGGTGTCGATGGATTCGGTTGCGGCGGTGCCTGGTGCCCTTGTCACAGCGCTTGAAAGGAGCGGTCGTGCCCACTGATTCGCTGCAGGATACGCTGACCTACCCGCATTGGATGTGGATCACCGGCTGCGTCCTGATCCTCCTGGTCATTGCATGGCTGTCGATCTGCCTGTGGAGGTGGCGCAATGCGCGCGAAGCGGACCACCCCGAACTGATGACGATTTCACAGGCCGAAAAGAAACGCTACAACGAACTTCTCACGCAGATTGCCGCCCGGCAGGACGAGGGCGACCTGGACACACGCGGCGTGCACCTGGCCGTTGCCGGTTTGATGCGTGCGCTGGGAACTCAGCGAACGGGGCGTGACCTGGAAGTGGCCACCGTTGAAGAGATCCGCCAGCTGGTGCCCACGTGGACAGAGCTGGCTGACGTGCTGAACGCGTGCGAAGACCCCTCGTTCCAGGAGGAGAACCAGGCTGACACGCGTGCCGTGATCGCTCAGGCGCGGCGGGTGGTGGACTCATGAAATTCCCACTGTTTATTGCTGTCGTCATCGGCATTGTCGTTTTAGGGTCGCTGACCAGCTGGATCTTCTTCCGTGACCGGTCGCGCGCTCACCGCCATGAAGCGTGGGTTGCCAACAGTGGGTTCGTGCGGACGTTGCCGAAGTACCGCCAGCTGCAAAACCTTTCGCGCCTGGCGTTGCTGGGTGTGGTGATGCTGCTGCTGGGTTTGACGTTGAGCACTGCCGTGGTGGCGGCATCGCCGGTTGACCGGCGAGTGGATAACCACAGCGTGCAGTCTCGTGACATGATCATGTGCCTGGATGCGTCAGGGTCGATGCTGCCATACGACATGCAGATCATTGAAACCTTCGATTCGATTGTGTCGGGATTTGCCGGCGAGCGTGTCTCCCTGCAGCTGTGGTCGGGCCGTTCCTGGATTGTGTTTCCTCTGACCGATGACTACGACATGGTGCATGAAGTCTTTGCCGAGATTATTGACACGATCGATTCCGGCAACTTCAACTTGCCGGACAGTTTCTGGGTCATGACACCGGAGGTGGAGCGTTTATTCCGCCACATCAATGACCCGAAGATCTGGGATATTGACCCCAACGACCCTGATCCGGACACCTCCGACATCGTCTCCTCGCAGTCGGGTGACGGCCTGGCGTCCTGTGTGTACGGCTTCGACCACACAGACAAGGAGCGCTCACGCACGGTCCTGTTCGCCACCGACAACATGATTCAGGGCACGCCTTTGTATACCCTGCAGGAGGCCACTGACCTGGCGATCGAGTACGGCGTGACTGTCACGGGCCTGTACCCGGACCTGTCCCTGAGCTTCGGTGAAGCAGAAGAGATGCAGGAGCAGGTCGAACGCACCGGTGGGCAGATGTACGCGCTGGGTGACCCGAGCCTGACAGATTCGGTGGTGCAGGAGATCGAGGATGAGCAGACCGCCGAACTGTCAACGGGTGAGGTTGTGGAAACGGACCGGCCTGAAGGTGCTCTGTCGTTCGGCGGCTGGTGCCTGCTCGGCCTGCTTGCATTGGCGGCATGGATGCGCATCTAGCACCACTACCGCTCGTCAGGGTCATTGACGAGGGGACCGCGGCGCCACTGTCACGTGTGGTTGCTGAGAGTGCGGGCGCAGATGGCGCTGAAAACGTGGACGCTGCCGGTCGCTAGAAGTACAGGCGCACCTGCGCGGAATGCGGATCCCACCGCGGCCACGGCGCACTGTGGTGGCGAATGAAATACACCCAGTCCTCATGCATGGAGAGACTGTCCTCATCCAGTTCCCCGTCATAAACCGGCGCGTCGAAACTGTTGCGCAGCGTGGTGAGCGCGGATTGCGGCGGCTCGATGTCAGTGGGGAAGCGTACCAACGCGGTCTGAGCTTCTGGATTGTGGTGCACATCGAATGAGAACGGCAGATCGAAGCAGTGCTGGGAGAGTTGACGCGGCCACGGCCATTGAAAACAGTAGCGCCAGGTAGCAGCGCCACCCTCGTCCCTGGACTGCAGGCAGCGACGAAGCGGGGCGTGGACGAGCGGCTCGGTGCTGATCGCTTGGTTCAGGATCTGGCGAGGGTCGCGCAAGGCGCTCCAGCGTGCGACGAATCGGCGGGCATCGTCCGCGGTCCAACCGCACGTCTGCAGCGCGGAGGCAATGGCTGCGGCCTGCTCGGTGGTGGCCGGGTTAGTGCCTGTGTCGTTTTCACCTGTGAACTCGTGCGCCGTCGAACCGATCAGCAGTGGCACCGAGGTGTGGCCGGGCGTGCGCGCAATTGCGGCCGGATGATCAGGCAGGACTGAGTCTCCGATGACGGGGCCGAAGGGGGAGCGTTGCGGGCATTCGATGGTGAGTGGATTGCAACCGTCAGCGTCACCCTGTATGTGTGCCGTCTCGCCCAGCGCGATGATGAGGTGCTGTTGAGCGGAGTAGATGGTTTCCTCGCTCAGGGAACACCAACCGTCGAGGGTGGCGGGGATACCCGCTGCGAGGGCCATGTGTACGGCCGTGACGTGAGAGTCGTCAACGGTCAGCGTGATGGGCAGAGGTGACTGACAGATGGCGGCGTGGAATAGTCCCTCGGCTTGCCCGGATGCCATGAGTGCGTGGATGCAGGCTGCTCCCGCGCTGTGACCTGCCACGGTGACGTTATCGGGGTCACCGCCAAAGCTCGCGATATTGTCTCGCACCCAGGTCAGCGCCATGATCAGATCGAGCAGCGCTCTGTTCGTGGGCGCATCGGAGCCGTCGACCCAGCCGAAACCGTCGAAGCCAAGGCGATACGACACGCTGACCGTCACAATGCCGTCGCGGTTGAAGGCGTTCCCGTCGTACCAGGGGGACGAGGGAGACCCTGCGACGTATCCACCGCCGTGGATCCATACCATGACGGGTGCGCGCGCATCGGTGCGGCCGGGATGAGGCGTAAAAACGTTGACCAGAAGCGTGTCATCGCCGGCGATTGACGGTTCAGGGATGGTGGTGACATCAAGGCGCGCGTGCCTCTGCGCGGTGGCGCCGGGGCGCGTGGCGTCGATGGGCTGCTCCCAGGGTGAGCGGCGCCGTGGGGCGAGGAAACGCAGAGGACCGGTCGGTGGCTGCGCGAAGCGTGAGGAGGCATTGGCGCCCGCAATATGGTCGCTTTGTTGCTGTTTTGTAGCGTGACAGCATGTCGAAAACCGGTGAGCTGCGCATGGTGATTGAAAATGAGCCATCCTCGGGGAACAATCACACTATGGCCACACGCGAAGAACCACGAAAGCGCCGTCAGCCGGGACGTCCTCCCGCCGGCAGTGAAGACAAGCGCGCCCGAGTCCTGCACGAGGCGGTCGAGCTTTTCGCTCATCAGGGATATGCGGGAACATCTCTGGCGGAGATCGCGCGGGCAGCGGAGATCTCCAAAGCCGGGTTGCTGCATTACTTCCCGTCCAAGGATGCGCTTTTCGCGGCCGTTCTGACCCAGCGTGACCAGAAAACTCACGAGGAATTCCTCCTCGATTCGACCGACGACCCGTGGAAGCTCCTTGACCAGTGGGTGCACCTGATTGAACGGAATGTGCAGGATCCCACCGGGGTGGCGCTCTACTCGGTGATGAGTGGCGCTGCCGTGAGCGATGAGCATCCGGCTCATGAATGGTTTACCGGTCACCTCGCCACAACGATTGAAATGTTGACCCGCGCTTTTGATGAGGGGAAGAAAGCGGGAACTGTAAGACCGGATGCGCCGTCTCGATCTCTCGCGCGCTGTCTGGTAGCTCTTTCTGACGGGCTGCAGGTGCAGTGGCTGGCGGCCCGAGCGTGCCACGACAAAGACAAGGCCACCGTGTTCGGCACGGACCTGGTCACCGAAACCCGCATGCTTGCCCAGGCGATCCGCAGCACGTGGGGCATGTAAGTCGAAACTGGTCGGGCCCTTCTTTGTGGGTCACACCAATGTACTCGCGCAAGGGTGAGGCAGCTGTGATGACACGAGCGTAACGGATGGAAAACGACTTGAGCATCATGGGTCGTGACGGATGTTCCAATTTTCTGATTTCCGCTACTGTGGTACTTGCAGACCAGAGTTCCTGCGCGAGAAGTCCCCTATGGCGGAAGCGACCTTCACGGGGAGCATTCCTCGCAGGAGGTTTCCACTTGTGGGAACGGGTCGGCGCACCAGGCAACCGAGCTGAGGCGAAGGAGATAGACGCGTGATTTTCCGCCCCATTGTCTCCCTGTGGGTCCTCGCCATCTTCTTTATTGCATGCGTGGCACTGTGCGTCTGGGGCGCTCGCAGACGTGCGATGAGTTCGCGCGTGAATCTGGTTCGCCGCCTTCTGATCGTCTCACTCATGACATTCATGCTTGCCGGCCCGTCCATCAAGCAGGAGTCGCACAGCACCACCTCGGATGTTGAACTGTGGTTCGTTATCGACCGCACAGGATCGATGGCGGCCGAAGATTATGGTCCTGACCGTTTGCCGCGCCTCGACGGCGTCAAAGCGGATATTGCCACGATCGTTGACCACATGCCTGCCGCCAGGTTCTCAATCTTCACGTGGGATCGTGACATTGAGCGGGTTTTGCCCGTCACCAGCGACATCGGCGCGATCGACTCGTACATGCAGATCATGGGCCAGGAACTGTCCTCCTCGTCCCAGGGCTCATCATTGGCGCGCCCTGTGAGTGACCTGCGCAGCTACCTCACCAAGGCTCAGGAATCGCGCGGCGGAAACTCGCGCTATGTCGTCGTCATGGGCGATGGGGAGAACACCGAGGATGCCTCGCAGGGAGTTGGGGACTGGCGTTCAGTGGCAGAGGCATGTGACGGTGCGCTGGTCATCGGGTATGGAACTGCCGAGGGGGGCCGGATGAAGGCGCGTTCACTCGATCAATCCCAGTCCGGCTACATCCCCGACCCACAGGACCCTTCCAGGGACGGGATCTCATCTGCGGATGAAGGTGCCTTGCGTGAGGTCGCCAGTCAGCTCGGTGCTGACTATGTCCATTCGCCCGATAACGGGTCGATTATTGACCATGCTGCTCAGTTCAACTCTGAGGGCAAGCTGATATCGGAGTCACGTGACACAGTTGAGGTGTACCGCTACTACGTCTGGCCGTTCGCATTGGTGTTTGCCGTGTTGCTGGCATGGGAAGCCTCGGCAATCGTGGCCCGCATGCGCAAGATGAGGAGGGCTCATGTCATCTGATCAGCCACCGTACGACTCTGCTCGTCCGCAATCCTCTGCGGGCGGAGCCAGTGCGCAGGCTCCACATGACGATGCCAGCGCGCATCCTTCGCGTGCAGGTGCGTCGTCGCACGGTGGGCGCTCTGCCGGTAAAGCTGCGTCGAAGACCCGTGCCCGCGGGTCGCTCGCATTATTGTGGTGGACGTTGCCGCTCATGCTGATCGTCTTGCTGGCAGCGGCATTCCTGATCGGATTGACACTGTGGTCGCACGCATCTGGGGTGGCATACCGCTCCGGAAATTACGACAAAGCGATGGGCGGCTACGACGGTCAGATGACGGTCACTCAGCGCGGACCGGAGCGGTGGCTTGCGTTCTACAACAAGGGCACGACTTTCCTGGCTGAAGGCGAGGTTGACGGCGGTGTTTCTCAGTTGTCGACTGCGTTCGAGCTGGTGCCCAAGGCCGTCAGGAACGAGGACGGCACGATCGAGCCTTACTCCTATGAATGCATGGTCAGGAACAACCTGGCCGTTGGAAAAGAAATCATGGCTGACGGGCTGGAAGCCCAGGGTGATCATCTGGGCGCGCGTGATACCTACGACGAGGCGCTCGAACTGATTCAGATCTGCCGGGCGCCCGATGATACCAGTCAGCCGCAAAGCGGTGACCAGTCTCAAAGCGGCGACGAGCCGCAAAGTGATCAGTCACAAAGTGGCGATAATTCCCAAAGCGGTGATCAATCCCAGAGCAGTGATCAGTCGCAAAGCAGCGACCAGTCGCAAAGCGGTGGCGGGTCGGATTCGGACTCCGGCTCAGATTCAGATTCCGACTCGGATTCCGACTCTGATTCCGGTTCTGGTTCGCAGTCCGATCAGCAGTCCTCGCCGGCGGATCAGACAAATGACCGCATTTCACCTAAGCGCGATCGTGCGAATGACCAGCTGCCTGACGGTCAGAAGGATCGAAAGGACGGGGAACAGGACGATTCTGATGGCCAGGGTGGCGGCACCCGTCAGCCCCAGCCGAAGCCCGATCAAGGCAATGATCCGAACTCCACGCCTGCTCCAGAAAAGCGCGAAGATCCGTACGCGGATGAAACCCAGGAGGAGAAGGACCGCCGCGAGGAACTCAACCGGCGCTCGAAGGAAACCAACAGTGACGTCGACCCGTTGGATGGCAGCCGCGACACCAGGCCGAATGGCAAGTGGTGACACGACCGGCTTAGACAGAGATCGCGTACAGGCTCCGCCGTATTTGTCCGGTCATATGTACTCGACATAGGACATGACAAAGCCTGTGGGGGTGACTGGTCTAACCGAAAGTAAGGGACTGAGGCGTCGTTTACGGCCTGACAGTTCGGTAGGCTGAAGGTGTGAAGGTTCTGCTCATTGGCAATGGTGGGCGCGAACATGCCATCGCGCGCGCACTGATCCGTACTGGCGCACACTCCCGTGTTCTGGCTGAACGCGGCACACCGCTTGAACTGTTCGCTCAAGCCGGAAACCCCGGAATCGACCGCATCGCCACGCCCGTGGACTTCGGTGATGCCAACCCCGCTGACCCGAACAGCTCGGACGCCATCGCGCAGCGCGCACGCGACCTGAACGCTGACCTGGTCATCATCGGACCGGAAGCCCCCCTCGTCGCCGGACTGGCTGACGCGGTTCGCGCGCAGGGCATCGCATGCTTCGGCCCAGGCAAGGAAGCCGCCCGCCTCGAAGCATCAAAATCTTTTGCCAAAACTGTCATGGACGAGGCCGGCGTCGCCACTGCCCGCTCCTTCACCTGTCAAACAATGGATGAGGTCGACCAGGCGCTCCGCACATGCACCACCCCTCACGTTGTCAAAGACGATCAACTGGCCGCAGGCAAAGGTGTGCTGGTTACCGCTGACTCTGACGCTGCACGCGAACATGCGCGCCACTGTCTGGATCGTCCCGACGGTGCCGTTGTCATCGAGGACTACCTCGATGGGCCGGAAGTCTCCCTGTTCTGCATCAGCGACGGTACACACGTCGTCCCACTGGTTCCGGCACAGGACTTCAAACGCCTTCAGGACGCCAATGAAGGGCCGAACACCGGTGGAATGGGTGCCTACTCGCCGCTGCCGTGGCTCCACGACGGACTTGCCGACGAGGTTGTTCGCACCATCGCAGAACCAACGGTGCGCCGCATGGCGCAGCGCGGTACGCCGTTCACCGGTCTGCTGTACTGCGGGCTGGCGATGTCCTCGAACGGAGTGCGTGTCGTCGAATTCAACGTCCGCTTCGGTGACCCGGAAACACAGGTCGTCCTGGAGCGCCTCGAATCCCCACTGCTTGACCTGCTCGACGCAGCATCGCGCGGTACCCTTGACCAAGTCGCGGCCCCGACCTGGAGTGACGATGCGGCAGTCACCGTCGTCCTGGCCTCACCTGGATACCCCGTTCGTGCGCGCACCGGCCAAACGATCCGCGGAGCCGAAGCCGCAGAGGAACTCCCCGGAGTCCACCTCATCCACGCCGGCACGAAAAGTGTCGGCGCAGCGCAGGACAGTGAAGCGCACGCCACCCTCGTCGCTGATGGGGGACGCGTACTGGACGTCGTGGCGCGTGCAGCAACCATTGACGAGGCACGCCGCGCAGCGTATGAGGCAATCGAACGCATTGACTTCCCTGAATGCCAATTTCGGCGTGACATCGCGCAATGGCCAGACGGACTCAGCGCCTAGGCGCACGCATATCAGCAGTTCAGCGCAAGGAGTGAGGGAGAAGAAAATGAGTGAGGCAGTCGAACTGGACGGGTGGACACACGTTAATTCTGGCAAGGTGCGTGACCTGTACCAAAGTGAGGACGGGCGCGTACTCCTGATGGTCACGTCGGACCGTATCAGCGCCTACGACTATATTCTGCCCACCGAAATCCCCGGCAAGGGCCTGGTGCTGACAGGACTGTCGACGTGGTGGATGAACAAGCTCGATTCGATTGTGGGGAACCATCTGCTTGATGAGCCGGTGCCCGCCCAGGTCGCAGGGCGCGCAGTAGTGTGCAAGAAGCTCACCATGTATCCCATCGAATGCGTGGTGCGTGGATACCTGACCGGCTCCGGTCTGGCGGAATATAAGCAGTCCGGCACAGTGTGCGAGATCCGCCTGCCGGAAGGCCTGACCGAAGCTTCGAAACTGCCTGAACCGATCTTCACCCCCGCAGCCAAGGCTGAACTGGGTGAACACGACGAAAACATCTCCTTCGAGCGTGCAGCCGACATGGTGGGGCGCGACGTGGCGGCAGCGCTGCGCGACACGTCCATCAAGCTGTATTCGGAGGCGGCGCGCATCGCTCGCGAGCGCGGCGTCATCATCGCTGACACCAAGTTCGAGTTCGGTGTTGACCCGGACAGCGGTGAGCTGGTCCTGGCTGATGAGGCACTCACACCGGACTCGTCGCGTTTTTGGCCCGCCGACCAGTGGGTTGAAGGCCAGGTGACCCCCAGCTTCGACAAACAGTATGTGCGCGACTGGCTGACCTCCGCAGAATCCGGGTGGGATCGCGCCAGTGGCGAGCAGCCGCCGCGCCTGCCTGACCGGATCGTTGAGGCGACACGTCAACGCTACGTCGATGCGTACACGCTGCTCACCGGTCAGGCACCGGAACCGGGCAACCAGCCACGTCAGTGAACCGTTTGACAGAGCTACCACATTAACCGCCGACACCTTAAGAAACCAGGAGGACCCAGTGGGCCGAATCATTGTTGAAGTGATGCCGAAACCAGAAATCCTTGACCCGCAAGGAAAAGCAGTCGGATCCGCACTGCCGCGACTGGGAATTTCCAGTTTCACATCTGTGCGTCAGGGCAAGTGCTTCCACCTGGATGTGGAGGGCGCCGTCACGGATGAGCACCTCGCCCAGGCACGCCGCGCCGCTGAAGAAGTCCTGTCAAACCCGATTATTGAGGACGTCGTGCGCGTCGAAGAACTTCTCGTTGACGAGGGCGCTCACGGTGATGCGCAATGAGTCCGAAGGTGAAAATCGGAGTCGTGACTTTCCCGGGCACGCTCGATGACCAGGATGCGGCTCGCGCTGTGCGTCTGGCCGGAGGTGAGCCGGTGCGCCTGTGGCACAAGGACACGGACCTGCAGGGCGTGGGCGCAGTAATTCTGCCCGGTGGCTTTTCCTACGGTGACTACCTGCGGTGCGGCGCCATTGCAGCGGTGTCCGCCATTATGGGGCCGATCGTTGACGCGGCCCGCACAGGCATGCCGGTGCTGGGCATCTGCAACGGTTTCCAGGTTCTGTGTGAGTCACACCTGCTGGAAGGCGCACTGATCCGCAACACGCACCAGAAGTTCATTTGCCGCGATCAGACGCTGCGTGTGGAGAACGCGGACACCGCGTGGACCTCGAGCCTGACGCAGGGACAGACGATCACAGTCCCACTCAAGAATGGCGAAGGCTGCTTCCAGGCTGACGCCGACACGATCAAGCGGCTTGAGGATGAGGGTCGCGTCGTGTTCCGCTACGTGGATGTCAATCCGAACGGGTCGGCTCACGACATTGCCGGCATCACGAATAAGCAGGGCAACGTTGTTGGCCTCATGCCGCACCCCGAGCACGCCGTGGAAAGCGGTTTCGGACCGGTTCGTCGCGCGCAGCGCTCGAAATCATTCGGCGGGGACGGCTCCGTTGAGGTTTCCGGACATGGCGGCACCGACGGCCTGACACTGTTCGCTTCCGCACTGGCCACATTGGTGGGGTAAGTGAGGCATGACGACGCAGCGGCGTTCGCCCTCGTCCATGACCCCGCTATCCACAACCCATACACAATTTGATCCACAGGGAAGCAGGCGCGACGGCGCCACCGTCCACAAGCATGTGGACACAGCCTGTGGACAACTGAGAATCTGGAGCTTGACATGACCCCCACACATGACGCTGACCGCGGCGCGGCAGGCGCGCCTATCCCGGTCGAAACCCCCGACACCGTTGAGGACGCCGCGCGCACGCCCGACACAGCGATGCCCTACCGCGAACTCGGCCTGAAAGACGACGAATACCAGCGCATCTGCGAGATCCTGGGACGCCGCCCCACCAACGCGGAACTGGCCATGTACTCGGTGATGTGGTCCGAGCACTGCTCATACAAGTCCTCGAAGAAACACCTGGGCGAACAGTTCGGCAAGAAAACCACTGACGACATGCGCGAACACCTGCTGGTCGGCATGGGACAGAACGCCGGCGTCGTCGACGTCGGCAACGGCTGGGCTGTGACATTCAAAGTCGAATCGCACAACCACCCCTCATTCGTGGAACCCTATCAAGGTGCTGCCACGGGTGTGGGCGGCATCGTCCGCGACATCATGTCGATGGGTGCACGCCCGGTAGCCGTGATGGACCAGCTGCGTTTCGGCGCACTCGACCACCCGGACACCGCCCGTGTCGTGCACGGCGTGGTGGCCGGTGTCGGCGGATACGGCAACTGCCTGGGCCTGCCGAACATCGGCGGCGAAACCGAGTTCGACCCGTCCTACCAGGGCAACCCGCTGGTCAACGCCCTGTGCCTGGGCGTGCTGCGTCACGACGATATCCACCTGGCGAACGCGTCCGGTGAAGGCAACCTGGTGGTGCTGTTCGGTGCACGCACCGGTGGCGACGGCATCGGCGGCGCCTCGATTCTGGCGTCGGAAACCTTCGACGACGGCATGCCCACTAAGCGCCCCTCGGTGCAGGTCGGTGACCCCTTCATGGAAAAAGTGCTGATCGAATGCTGCCTCGAGCTGTTCGACGCAGGCGTGGTGCAGGCCATTCAGGACCTGGGCGCGGCGGGAATCTCGTGCGCCACCTCGGAACTGGCTGCCAACGGCGATTCCGGTATGCATGTGGATCTTGAGAACGTGCTGCTGCGTGACCCGACCCTGACAGCCGGTGAGATCCTCATGTCCGAATCGCAGGAACGCATGATGGCGATCGTGACCCCTGAAGATCGTGAGCGCTTCTTCGAAATCATCGACAAGTGGGACGTGGAAGCCGCCGTGATCGGCACGGTCACCGGTGATGGCCGCCTGACGATCGACCACTTCGGCCAGCGCATCGTGGATGTGGATCCCAAGACCGTGGCGAATGAAGGACCGGTCTATGACCGCCCGTACGCGCGTCCCGCATGGCAGGACGAGCTGCAGGACAACACTGTGGAGGCAGCCGGCTTGGCGCGCCCGCAGACTGCCGCCGAGTTGGATGAGGCGCTGCGCACGGTGCTGTCGGACGTCAACCAGGGGTCGAAAGCGTGGGTGACAGATCAGTACGACCGTTACGTGCAGGGCAACACGGCGCTCGCGCAGCCCGATGATGCCGGCGTGGTGCGCGTCGACGAAGAAACCGGTGCGGGCGTGGCGCTGTCAACGGACGCGAACGGCTGGTTCACCAAACTTGACCCGTACGAGGGTGCCCGCCAGGCGCTCGCGGAAGCCTACCGCAATGTCGCGACGGTGGGTGCTCGCCCCGTGGCAATCACGAACTGCCTGAACTTCGGTAATCCGGAGGATACGGACGCGATGTGGCAGCTGGTCACCGCGATGGAAGGCCTGGCTGACGGTTGCGTGGAGATGGGTGTGCCGGTGACCGGCGGAAACGTCTCCCTGTACAACTCCTCGGGAACGGAAAAAGGTCAGTTTGATTCCTCGATCAACCCCACCCCGGTGGTCGGCTTGCTGGGCGTGATGGATGACGTGCGTCGCGCAAATCCGTCTGGCTGGACCGCTGAAGGGCTGGCTGTGGTGCTGCTCGGCTCCACCCGCGATGAGCTGGACGGGTCGGCGTGGGCACGCATCGTGCATGATCACCTCGGTGGCCTGCCCCCGAAGGTTGATCTGGAAGCCGAGATGGCATTGGGCCGAGTCCTGGAAGCACTGTCTGCGGCTGACGGCCCTGATGGACAGCCTTTGATCCGCGCGGCACATGATCTGTCGAATGGTGGTCTGATCCAGTCGCTGGTGGATTCGGCGCTTCGTTTCGGCATCGGCGGCAGTTTCGACATCGCGCAGGCAGCTGGCATCGCAGGCGTGGATGACTTCGTCATGTTGCTGTCTGAGTCGCAGGGCCGAGCGATGGTGGCCGTGGCCGAAGAATCCTTGCCGGCGGTGTACGCAGCTGCAGAGGCTGAGGGCGTGCAGGCGGCGCGCATCGGCACGACCGGTGGCGACATGGTGGTGATCACCGGCGGTGACGTACTGACTGATTCAGGCAACGGCAACGGCTGGATGGCTGACATCACCGAGCTTCGCGACATGCAGGAAAGCGCGCTGCGTTCGCGTTTCTAGGTCGCCGGTTCGCGGCGGTCGGGCGCCCTCGTCAATAACTCTTTTTGGAGAATTGGCGAGGGCGACGCCGTGTGTTGATCGAATCGTCGGGCGTCAGTTGGATCGCTGCGCGCGGACGACGCGTGCGCTCATCACTGCCGGGTTCTGATAGATCAGCGTGACGGCAACGGCCAGGCCGTCGCGCACTTCGGCGGTTTGAGTGGATCGCAGGATGGGGGTGCGCAATTTGATGCCGAGCGTTTCGGCAACTGCCAGCGGAGCGCATATGGCTTCCACAGTCGCGTCGTTGCGTTCGATGCGGATACCCCATTCGTCGGTGAGTTTGGTCAGCGTGGTCACTGACTCGATCATCGGGCTCGGATCCAGGTCAACGCCGTCAATGCTGAGCGGAATGTGATCGTAGACCAGCATTGCGGGAGCCCCATCCACACCGATGACGCGCGTGATGCGCCAGCATTCCTTCTCAGAGGTGGGTGGCAGAAGCGCGCGCACAATCGTGGGTGGCGTGACTTTTTCGCACGCGGTATCCAGGTAGGAAACCTGGTGGCCGCGCTGGACGAATGTGCCGAACACGGTGTCGATTGACTGGACGTCGACGAAGACCTGGTCAATGTGCTGAGGGAGCTCGGCGGATTTGCGCACGAATGTACCGGCACCCCAGCGGCGTTCCACTTTGCCTTCAAGCCAGAGCTGTTCGAGGGCTGCGCGCACAGTGGTACGCGACACCGACAGCAGTGTGGCGAGGTCTTTTTCCGAGGGAAGACGGTCACCGGGCTTCAGATGCTGGTCGATGTGAGATCGCAGTTCCTGGCATGTCCTGGCGGACAAGTGTGTTTCTTGCATCAGGGTCATCTTATTGCAGTACGGCGGGTTTTTCCCTGTGGCGTCGGTCGGGCACACCGCAGGTTAGCACCTCCGTGAATCTTCATGCAGCTCACGCCAGTTTTAATAAATTTCGTGTGCAAAACCGACGTGTCTAGGTCTCACGGAAGCCACGTGTACACGCTCAACACGGATGTTCTTGCTGGAGTGCTCTTGCTGGGAGATGTTGCGTTGACAACGCGCCGCAAGCGCAGTGATGTGAAGTAACACTGTAGGTTTGCTCCCGGGCTGAGGCAGGGGAGCGGGCACACCCTCATGCGGGGTCACATGTGACCAATGCTGCGTCAAGTGCGCCCGATGCGCGTGATGAGCCACTGTTGAGAAGACAGAGTCTGCTGCGCTCAAAACCTCCTTTCTATGGTCGAGGCAGCTTATGCAACAGATTGGACAGCGACTATCAAAAGAAACCACACTTGCGAAACCTAGAGTAGTCACCTACCTGTGTGTCGCTTATCTTTCAGCCCGCATTCGGACTAGGTGGATATACGCCCAGACATGCAGCCGCCGCCAAGATTAGGCCCATGGTGAAAGGGCTAAAATTTAGCGGTAAAAATTCTGGCACCCTACAAAAGTCCATACGCAAAATGGCTGGGAAGAGATCGTGATACTGGCTTCGAGACAGTAGTGTTTGAAACCGTTGTCAGGATTACAAAGCCTCATACGAGAGCAAGCGGATGCCTAGTGGCATTGTAGACCAATTCGCGAAAACTAGCTTCTGTGCGTGTCAGCGAATAAATGCCAGGTGATTGCATGTGTTTGAAGCAGAATCGCGTAGCTTGTGGCAAGGGATAGTAGCTTTCAAATTAGATAGCTGCTTGTGTATCAGCGTGAAAGGAATCCCGCTTCAGTTATAGTGGTTGTGTACGTGAAATCTCTCCTGAGCCGCGCTTGATCAGCCGCGTCGATACCACAACCGACTGATCCTGAACCCGATTGTTCTCAAGCATATCCATTAGGATGGCGGTAGCAATTTGTCCGATCAAAATTGGATTCTGCGCAACTGCAGTCATACCTGGATCCAGTTCTGCGGCAAGTTCTATATCGTCGAATCCAACCATTGCTATTTCTTCGCTACGCTTGGTCGCTCGAAGCGCTTGAATAATGGCCACATTAATTCGGTTTCTGGAGCCAATGAACGCGGTGGGTGGATTATTGGATTCCAAAAGCGATACAGCTGTCTCTCTCGCCTGTATTGGGTCAAATTGGTCGAGGCGAATAATAGCCTCAGTGGTGTCTATTGTTGCCTCCTGAAGCCCTGCTAGGAATCCATCGCGACGAGCGGTCATCGGAACCGAGGCTTCGTCTCCTAAATACGCTATACGTCGGTGTCCATACGAAATCAAGTGACGCGTGGCTTGTCGCATTCCGTCATAGTTGTCCGAGATAACGGAGGGAATCTGCTCGAAGTCGGATGGACGGTCGACGATAACGATCGGTAAACCGGTTTCTGCCGCTGCACCCAGATACGATTGGTTTCCTGGTGGAGGTGCGATAATCAAACCATCGATTTGGTGTGCGCGCATTGTCATGACGAGCTCGCGGGCGTAATCCCGATCGTCATCATTACTCGCCGTAAGAGTTAGAGATCCAGAGTCGCGAAGAGATTTTTCGATTGAGCGATGAAGCTCTGCAGAAAATGGGTTCGCGACGTCTCTTAGAATTAGCCCAATTGTCCAATGGGTGCTCTTTTTCCCCCTCAGCTTAGATGCTGACAGGTTCGGCACGTATCCGAGCTGCTCAACCGCGCGAAGTACACGCTTCCGCATAGTAGAGTTAACGTTATCAGTTCGATTTACGACCCTTGACACCGTCATTGGACTAACCCCTGCGGCTTTGGCAACATCCTTTATCGTAATCATCGTTCTTCAATCGTAGCATGGTCTATTTGCTCAACATTAAAGGCTTTCGAAGGCTCGTCTCGAGGAGTGGTGGAGGGTCGAAAGCCCGAGAGGCCTCAGCAAAAATAAGGCTGCTTTTACTTGGGCAGAGGTTTCGCGTAGTCTTTCGTGATTTGCGTATAGCAACGATGCGAGGTAACGTTACCTCTGCGGATGGGCTTCCGTAATATTGATTCTTAGAAAGGGACGATGATGTCGAGAATTCGAACTGCATGCACTGGGATTATGGCTCTGAGCATCATGCTTTCTGCTTGTGGAAGCGCAGGTGGTGAGTCATCTAATGCAACGTCTGGTGAGGCGAAAGCGTCCGGGGAGCTGGAAGGGAAATGTACAATTCTACAGTATGAGACAACAGCTACTGCGCAGTACAAGGGGTGGCAAAAAGGGCTGGCAGAGTTTCAAGAAGAGAATCCCTCACTTGATGTGGAGTGGTCGTCGACCAATTTTGAGTCTTTCCGCTCGAACGCGAAGGTTCTGCTTTCGGGAGGAAACGTGCCTGATGTTGTGCTCGTTAACACGGGTAATGCGGATGCGGGCCAGTTAGCATCCCAGGGACTTCTTGATCCATTGACGGACCTTGTGGAGGAGAATGGCTGGGATAAGGAGCTGAATGGGGCTGTATCAGCCCTAGCAAAATACGATGATAATGGTAATGCGGGAGCTGGTGAATGGTATGGCGTGCCGTCGACTGCAAGTTACTATACATTTTACTACAATAAAGACTTGTTAGCTGAGCATGGCATCACTGAAATGCCAAGCTCAATGGCCGAGCTAGAAACAGTGTTCGATGATTTGCTAAAGGCTGGGGTCACGCCAATTTCCTCGAATGCGGGCGAGCATGCTGTATTGCAGACATGGTGGCAGCTGATCTCGCAAGATGCTTCGCGAGAAGAAGTCGACAACTTCATTCTGCTCGCCGGCCCCGCAGACATTACGGGCGGTGCGTTTGCAGAGGGGACGAAGCACCTCGAAGAGTGGATTAGCAAGGGGTACTTGGGTCATCAGCTTGCTGGACTGAAAGGTGATGATATGGAGCGAGCCTTTATTGCTGGCGAAATGCCTTTTATGGCAAGTGGCACTTGGTCCTTTACTCGAATCAACGAAGAGGCTCCGTTTGAATGGGGATTGTTGGAATTTCCCGAAGCGAAGTTAACGGCGGGAACCTCGGGACATTTGTGGGCGATTCCGAGCGACGCTAAGAACAAGGAATGCGCGAAAGCGTGGATAGAAAAGACTCTGAGTGAATCGGTTCAAGGTGAGATTGCAAGAATTGGTGGAATTCCGGTCGTGGTGGATCCGTCGACTATTGAAGATGAACGCATGAAAGAAATGAATGAGACGTTCCAGTTGTTAAAATCTGAAGATCGCCTGTCTTTCTACCCTGACTATCCAGTTCCCGGACTTCTTGATTATCAGATGGCTGGGCTGCAGGGACTTGTGTCTGGATCGCAGAGTGGCGAAGAATTCCTCGCAGGAATGAAAGACTACTACGAGAGTAACAAGTGAACTTAAATAAGTTAATGCTCTATCGAAAGAAGCGACCTATGAGATGGAGAGATAAAGAGCGACGTAGTTATTGGGCCTATTTATCACCATTGGCTATCGGTTTTTGTGTAGTGGTCCTACTTCCTCTCATCGTGAACACACTTTTGAGCTTCTATAGCTGGAAGGGTGGTAAGGCTGAGATGAAATGGGTTGGAGTGTCAAACTATGTAGATCTAATGCATGATAAACTATTTTGGTCATCTTTTGTGAACACTATATACATGATTTTCGCGATAGCGATTATACCGACTGTGATTGGTTTGATCCTGGCGGCTACCCTGTTTGACTTTATCGGCAGGCATTTTAATAGTGCGATAGCGTCATTTTTGAGGGCCACATATTACATTCCGCAGATTTTGCCTGTCGCCGTGGCGGGCGTCTTATGGAGTTGGATTTTAAACACTAGAGATGGAGCACTAAATGAGATACTCCGTGGTGTAGGTACAGGACTCGCGCCTGACTGGCTGGGGAACACGGACTTAGCGCTGTACTCAATCATGTTGATGATGATATGGCTGCAGATCGGATATCCGGTTGTGATATTCATGTCAGGTTTGCAGAGAGTTGATCCGTCTCTGTATGAGGCAGCTCAGTTAGATGGAGCGGGCTGGTGGAAGCGATTCAGGCATATTACCATTCCGAACATCCGTGCCGACATTTTCGTTGTTGTTCTGACAGCAACTATCGGCGCGATAAAGTTGTTCGCGCCTGTGATGGTGCTGACCCGTGGAGGACCTGAATTCTCGACGTACGTCCCTTCTTTCTTCTCGTACAGGAACTTCTTTGAGCTATCGAAGGTTGGCTATGGAGCGGCATCTGCGACTGTCTTGGCGGTAACGATCTGCGTCATAGCTGGTGGGCTTGTCTATTGGCAGTCGAAGGCAATTGAGGAGGAGTAAGAGTTCGATGCAAAAAACATCTCAGTATGCTCGCGATGCCTATAAGGCGAGGAAACCGCTTTCTTTTATTTTGACTAAATATGGCGTCTTAGTAATTGCCGCCCTTGTAGCCGTATTGATGCTTGCTCCCCTGTATTTGGTGGTGATTAACTCGTTCAAGAGTCCAGCTGAATATTCCATCAATGGCCCGGTAGCTCTACCAGAGCAGTGGACTGTGAGTGCGTTTCAGCGTTACTTGGAAACGGTTAATTTTCCGAGACTTCTGTTTAATTCCATAGTTACAGCAGGTGTAACTTCTCTAGTCGGCACGTGTTTGTCACTTCTGGCTGCTTACGCACTTGGTATTGGTCGAATCAAGGGGCGTACTGGAGTTGTTTTTGTCCTCTTGATCGCAACGATGTTGCCACAAGAGGCACTCTTGTATCCTCTATTTTACGGTGTTCAAGCAATAGGCCTCCATAACTCGATCTGGTCGGTTGTTATTATTTTCTCTGTTCTGCAGGCAGCGATGGGGACTTATCTGTTGTCCTCCGTAATGTCTACATTTCCGAGAGAAATGCTTGAGGCGGCCCAGGTGGATGGTGCTGGTCGTTTCAGGGTCCTAATTAGCATTGTTTACCCGATTATGCGTCCTTCGCTCTCTGTTTTGCTGGTGTTTTTCTTCGTCTGGACGTGGAATGAATTCCTGATTCCGATGATCATGCTGGTTGGACCGGATTCTCAGACTTTACCAATTGCTCTGGCAAATCTAAAGGGACAGAACACGCTTGACGTGACCCAAATGGCGGCCGCATCTCTGCTCACGTTGTTACCCACGCTCATTTTCTTCGCGTTCTTCCAGAGAACGTTGACGAGGGGCGTCACTGCTGGAGCAGTTAAGTGAAAAGGATTAGTCACTTGAAAACTAATATGAATTTCCCTGATTATGCGAGGAATCTCCCCGTCCTTTCACGTTCTATAACGGCAGAAAACCCGTGCGGTTCGCCTGGAAACGGAGGAAGATCCTCCTCGAAGCTAGGAGTTGGCAGGAAGGGTAGGCCTTGCATATCTATCCCTCCAGGAGAAACAGTCAAGATTGTGGATATTAAGGGACCCGGTCAGATTCGTCACCTGTGGTTCACTATGCCAGCGAGAACTAAGTCTGAGCCATTCGTTCTGAGAAATATCCGGATAAGAATAACGTGGGATTCGGCGGAAAACCCAGCTATAGACGTTCCAATTGGAGACTTCTTTGGATGTGGATTCGGCGAGGTGGTTAACTATTCTTCCTCAGTTATGGTCGCAGCGCCAACTGGGGGGCTTAACTGCTATCTCCAAATGCCATTTAGAGAAAGAGCTGTAGTTGAAATAGTTAGTGACCACTCTGAAGTGGTCGAAGGATTCTTCTATCAGGTTGATTATTCGCTTGAGGAATCATTTCCCGATGATCTGTGTTATTTGCACTCACAATGGCGACGCACTAATGGCACTAACCAGCTCGGACAAGATCATGTCGTTCTCGACACGCAGGGATCGGGAGCTTACGTTGGTAGCTTCATTTTTCTGAGCCAACTAGAGAGATTTTGGTACGGCGAAGGAGAGCTCAAGTTTTATATTGATGATGACCAAGATTTTGCCACAATTGTCGGAACTGGCTTGGAAGACTATGTCGGTGGCGCTTGGGGTTTTCGTGACCAGTGGGATGGGTATGAAGATCCAAAACCAGTGGCTTATTGTTCTCTGTACTTGGGGTATCATCAGCAGATTAGTCGTGATAACAGCCGAGTTTCACCTTATGCCAAAGATCTGCCACCAGGACATGGGATGTATAGATGGCATCTTTTGGATCCTGTGAGATTTTCTCGAAGGCTTAAAGTTACTCTCCAACAAATCGGGGATCGTGGTGATTATCTTTTTGAGCGTCGTGATGATGTCACTACCGTTGCCTTTTGGTACCAAACTGATCCAAGCGGCGACGATTGGGTCTTGCCTGAAAAAGAGCAACGGCGCCCACGGTAGATGTTTGGTGTTTGCGGCGGTTTGAATGGAAGTTCCTTTGGCTGCTCAACTTCAAGAATAAGATTGAGTTGAAGTTGAGCAGCCATCCGGATTTTCCAATTATCTTATAACGTGCGTCAGGTTCCTCTATTTGTTTTCGTCTAGTGAAAATGGACGTTCGAGATACGCGGTATAGAGAGAGTTTCTTCTTAAAGGGACCGGGGTCTTGGCGACTCTTGTTTTGTTCTGTTGAGTACAGTTCCAATATTCTTTCGCTGAGATTGATGTTGTTACTATTTAAGTGGCGTCACATCGCTGTTATTTTGCGAGTAATCTCGAAGTTGGAGATACTAAGGGAGCTGCTCGATATTGAACGTGTTCTAGGGGTCCCACTGCTACTCTCCCCATTGGCTCGATCGACGATAGGACAGCGTTGAACGAGCGCTACGCTTGCTGTTGAGTGACATTTCAACGTGAAACTGTCGAGGTGCGAACCGTTCTATAGGGCTATAGTTGCTTTCGTGCTGAGGTTTTTAGGACGAAATGTCTTTTGATTCAAGGGCATGGAGAGACTGAGCATTGGCGAGTGAAAAGGACTGCGAGTAGGCACGACAAGAACAGGTATCGACGATCAATTTCGCGCATAACTGCGGGTGCGAACGTTCGTGCATTGCTGGTTGGTATTGGCGGCAGATGAAAGAATATCTCTCATGATGTTGCCAGTGGCGACGATTATCGGTTCTGTTTCCGATGATTCGCTGAACCGGCGTCTTGCACACGCCATCACGCTGTGCTTCAATCCACATCCAATTTGAAAGGTCAAAAGGTGGCAAAAGACGGCCGCCGCTTGTGTAGGATCTTAATCCTTGCCCGGCGTTGTTCCCTGATTTGACTTGGAATCCCGCAACCTGCAGAGCGCTTCGGATACGTGCACGCTCATTCTTGCGAGCGGCTATGTACATCGCCTTTGCTTGTTGAAAATCCACGTCATCCATCTCGAATTCCCCCGCTATCTATTGTGAAGGAGCAGGGCGATCAGCGCATACAACTCGCGCTTACTGATCCCAAATGTGGGCGTCAGTTCGTAGAACTGACGCCCACCCGAGGTTAAGCAGTTCCAGCGACTCACTACGTTTGGGCGTTCGTGATGTGACGGCCTAACTTCTCAGCGATGCGTTCCTTCACACAGCATGCCGCCGAGGCGGGATCATTGGGGAACTATTTCCACGGATCGACGAGGATTCGAATCGGGTTGCCCTCCTTCGATTCCATCATTTCAATACCGCGTTCGATCTCAGACAATGGGACCACACCAGAGATCGATTGCGACAGGTCAAGACGCCCGTCCTTCAACAGCTCTGCCAACAGGTAAATGTCGACAGGTTTGTAGCCCAGGTGGCCGAACGCCTGCTTGCGCTGCAAACCGAAAGACAAGATGGGGCCAGCGTCAATTTCCTGACCTGACAGGCCAACGAGGACAGCTCGCCCATTGAAATCCAACGAGGCAATGGCCTGCTTGAACGTGGACTGCAAACCAACGGCGTCGAACGCGACATCGATTTTTCGCCCGCCCGTCGCTTCCGTAATCTTCTCCATCAAGTCCGGATCATCTGACCGGAACGTATAGTCAGCACCCAACTCCTTCGCACGTTCCAAGACCGCGTCGTTAATGTCAATCCCGATGACCGGGATAGCGCCGGCGAGCTTGGCGAGTTGAACGATATGCGTTCCCACGCCGCCCAGGCCCCACACCGCAACCGCATTGCCGATCGACACCCGCCCTGTGCGCTTGACCGCGCTAAAAGGTGTAGCAACAGCGTCAGCCAGGATCGCTGCCTGATCCATCGGGACATCCTCGGGAACTCGCGTGAGGCCAGCAGCGGGAGTGATGGTGTACTGCGCCCAGGCGCCGTCATAGGCGAACGCCATCAGCTCAAGATTCTGGCAGGCTCCTTCGTTGCCGCGGCGACATTCACGGCACTCGCCGCACGACCTGCCGGACACGGGAATAACTTTGTCGCCCACTTTCCACCCGGTGACACCTTCGCCCAGCTCTGCGATTTCACCGGAGCATTCATGGCCCTGCGTCACCACGTCAACTTGTGGTGGAAAGTTTCCGTCGATCAGTGACAGGTCAGAGTGGCAGATGCCGCAGTAGGCAACTTTAATGAGGACCTCGCCTGGTCCGGGGGAGGGGATCGGGATGTCTTCAACCTTCATGGTCTTGCTGTCGGCGTAGAAGCGCTGGGCGCGCATTGTTCCGTCCATGTTGATACCTTTCTGGTTGTTTTCAGCTCAGCGACGAGGCGACGGTGCAATCAGGTATGCATCCTTGCTTTCATGCCCCTGCGTCTCAACTGTGAAACTCGCTGTGCAGGTTCATTTTAGCGCCGTCTAGGTAGAAAGTCCTATGTTGAGAGAGCAGACGCCGTACTGATCGTGACCCCGGAGTACAACCGATCCATTCCCGGAGCTCTCAGGAACGCCCTCGACTGGATGTCGCGACTCTACGGATCAAACCCCTGGGGAACAAGCCCACCATCATTGCCGGAGCCAGAGAATCGCCCTACGGCACAGCGATGGCACAAAAAGACCTGCGCTCACAGCTCGCATACTTCAACGCATACCTGATGACACGGCCTGAGCTGTATATCAGCGCCTAGAATGGTCGCCATGACGCCTCGACGAAAAATCGACTTCGATGCCGGCATGGATGCACTGCGCACGTGGCGCGAACAGGGCGATGACACCCCGCGCCGTCAGCAGATGACGGCAGTGCGTTTCTGTCTGGAGGAGCTCGAGCAGCGTCACCCCGGTCGCGCGGTCGAAGTGCGCGTCCCTCCTGCCGGAGCCGTCCAGATTCTGAAAGGTACCACTCACCGTCGAGGTACCCCACCTGCCGTTGTCGAAATGTCGATGCCCACGTGGCTGCGCCTCGCAACCGGCGACCTGTCGTGGGACGAGGGGGACGCCGCCGGCCTGATCCAGGCATCCGGCCAGCGAACAGATCTCGCCGCGCTGTTGCCGCTGTTCGATGGCCGCGACCTTGCCGTACACTCGCAGTCCGCAGATGCCGGTGGGCTGTGAGACCATGACCCTGTGAGCACCCCACCCATCGAGATCACCGACGAATTCCGTCGGGCACTCGACATGCTGGAAGCCGGCAGGTCCCTGTTCCTGACCGGCAACGCCGGCACGGGCAAATCCACCCTGATCCGCTACTTCATGGCCTCAACTGAGCGTAAAGTCGTGGTCGCCGCGCCCACCGGAGTGGCAGCGCTCAACGTCGACGGCTACACCCTGCACCGCCTGTTCTCATTCACCCCGCATACCACGATCGACGACGTGCGAAACGGCACGTATAAGCCTTCGCGGTTCTCGCGCACGCTGGCCTCAATCGACACACTCATCATTGATGAAGCGTCGATGGTGCGAGCCGACCTGTTAGACAAGGTGTGCCTCGCCCTCGAAAAATACGGGCCACACCCTGGGGAGCCTCTTGGAGGAGTCCAACTGGTCCTGGTCGGAGACCTCTACCAGCTGCCGCCCGTGGTCAACACGGGAGAAGAAGACTACTTCGCGTCCGCTTTTGGCACCCCGTATTTCTTCTCTGCCAGCGCGTACAGTGCCGAGCGGTTCCCGACCGTCAACCTGACGAAGGTTTTTCGCCAGCTCGGTGATTCTCAGATGACGCAGATGCTCAACGCGATCAGGTCGGGGCGCATGACACGCTCGATCACCAGCGTCCTGAACAGCAAGGTCAACCACGATTTCACGCCACCAGAGGACGAGTTTTGGCTCACGCTCGCCACGACAAACCGGATCGTCGGTGCGCGCAACCGGCGACACCTTGATGATTTGCCGACACCGCTCATCCAGTGCCACGGAGCGCAATCAGGCAACCTCGACAAGTTCGAGCCGCCGACTGACCCCGTGCTGTCATTCAAAGTTGGCGCCCAGGTCATGATGCTGACCAACGACCCGGCTGACAGGTGGGTGAACGGCTCGCTCGGGCGCGTCGTCGGGATCGACGGGATCGGAGGAGCCGACGGGATCGACCAGGCCGCGTCCGACCCCATCACTGCAGGTACCGTGCCCGATACTGCCCCTACGGTGCCCGGCCGCGTTCCCACTTTCGACCCCACCGCCGCGACCGCCGCGACTGACTCGATCGAATGCAGTGTCGATGACGACATCGAAGTGCTCGTTGAACTGCGCGACGGCTCGACAGTCAGCGTTGAACCACACGCATGGGAGATCACCCACCCCACCGTCGAAGGTGGAGTCCTGCGCCACAGCGTCGTCGGCTCCTTCACGCAGATGCCGTTCAAACTGGCGTGGGCCATCACGATCCACAAATCTCAGGGCCAAACCCTCGACCGTGCCGTCATCGACCTGTCGGGAGGCACATTCGCCGCCGGCCAACTCTACGTAGCGCTGTCACGGTGCCGCAGCCTCGACGGCCTCGTGCTGACACGCCCCATCTACCCGCGCGACGTGAAAATCGATCACCGCATCCGCTCATTCCTGGCTGACACAACCGGCCTGCCCACTGGCCGTCGCGCATACTGCGGCGCGCTCACCTGCGGTCACGGCGACGGGTTCATACGCCCCCTCGAAATCGCCTTCACATTTGACGAGGGTGCCCCACTCACCTCACTGATCAACCCGACGCGTGACATCGGAGATGCCGCAGCGACCTATGACATTCGTGCCGCTGACCTGCAGGTAGCGCCGCGCCTGGCTGATATATGGCCAGCCGTTGAAGAACGCATTTCCGGCCACACCCTCGTCGCACAGGCACACGACGACATGCTGCGAATCTGGGATGATGAGCTCAAACGTACCGGCATCGTCGCACCCCTCGAATCAGTGCTCACTGTTCAGGTGCCACAAAGCACAGCAAGCGCGCTCACACGGGCCGAAAAGCTGCGCGACGCAGCACATGCAGCAGATGCGAGTCTGCCCGAACGCGCACCGGCATACACGCCGGTCGACGAGCCTCGAGCCGCATGGCTCCTGCCGCGCTCACCGCGACAAATCGTGCCCTACGGGGATCCGGTGAAAGTGGCCGCACTGATCGAAGAACGTGTCGCTGGGCTTACGCTCGGTGACAGCGCCGCGCAGCTCATTGACGATTTTTGCAGGCGGTACGCAGTGGCGATCAACTACCGCACTCGGGGCGAGCAGACCACGTGGGCGCAGTTCATTGAGGAACACAGCGGTGATGCGGCTATACCCGTGCGTGTGTGCTTCACCGGCACGGCTGTGTGTGACGGTGAGGTGTGGTCGCGCGAGCAGATGGAAAACCTCGCACACACCTGCGGCCTGGCTGTCGCGCCCAATGTGTCAAAGACGCGATGCGACGTTCTGATCGCTGCGGACGTGACCAGCATGTCCGGCAAAGCCAGGAACGCCGCAAAGTGGGGCAAACCCGTCTACTCGGCCGACGAGTTCATTTCCTGGGCGCGCTCAGTGAGCTGATGCGAGCGGGGGGAGTTGGGTACGGGCAAAATGACGCGCCTCTCCTGGGCTGGTTGCCTCACGGATGGCTACGGAAGCTGCCTGGCACTGCTCGAGTGTCACTGACGCCAGACGAGCACCCACCGGTGGGATAGCCGGGCATGCCATCGACAGCGACTGCACACCCATGCCGACCAAGACACACGCAAGCAAGGGGTCAGCAGCAGCCTCACCACACACGCATACATCTGTGCCGGTCTCGCGGCACACCTTCGCAGTGTGGGCAATGAGGCGCAGCACCGACGGCTGCCACGGGTCGGTGTACTCGGCCAGGTGGGGCGACATTCTGTCAGCAGCCATCACATACTGCGTCAGATCATTCGTCCCGATCGACACGAAATCCAGCAGTGGCGCAAACTTGTCAATCATGATGGCAACGGAGGGAACCTCCACCATGATGCCGGCTTTCAGGCCGCGATCATGGACAAGGCCGGCAAACCACTGGGTTTCCGCAACTGTGGAAATCATCGGTGCCATCACGAGCACATGCTCATGCCCAACAGAAGAAGCTGCCAATCTAATCGCGTCGAGTTGGCGGGGCAGAAATTCCTGGTTGTGGCCAGTGGTGCGGATACCGCGCACACCCAGAGCCGGGTTTGCTTCCTCCAGCAGCGGGGCGAATGGGACAGGCTTATCGGAGCCGGAATCCAACGTGCGCACCACAACCTTTGATTCAGGGAACTCCTGCATCACCTTCCCGTACAGCACAGCCTGATCGTCCACGCTGGGTTCGACCTGAGTGTTGAGGAAGTACAACTCTGTGCGGAACAGGCCGATACCTTCCGCATCGCCAGAGTGTGCCGCCAACCTCGTCGTCACATCGTCCTGCACATTTGCCAACAGTTCAACACGCACATCGTCGCGCGTGCGTCCCGGCCCGTGCCAGGCACGGATCGCCGCCAGGCGTTCAGCTTCATGAGCAACTGCGTCGTGAGCGTCACAGTGACGGGCGCCCGTCGTAATTGTTCCGGTATGCGCATCGACAAGGACATGGACACCCTCGGCAATTTGCCCAATGGTGCGGGCCGCCACGATGCACGGGATGCCGAGCTGGCGAGCAATGATCGACGTGTGCGAGGTCGGGCCGCCGAACTCTGTGACGATCGCGGAATACATCGAGGGGTCAAGCCCTGCGGTATCAGCAGGAGAGAGATCATCAGCCAGTAACACTACCGGGTGATCAGTGCGCGGAATACCCGGCTCCGGCTCCCCGCGCAGCTCAGCGATGACGCGGTCACGCACATCGCGCAAGTCGGTAGTGCGTTCGCCCATAATGCCACCGGCGCGTTCAAAGGAATCAATCAGTTTCGCGGTAGCACGTACCACTGCCTGAACAGCGGGAACGCCTGCCTCGATGTACCTGACCGTCTCCTTGCGCCATGATTTGTCGGTCGCCATTGACGCGGTGACGGCAAGAACCTCGGCCGCGCTGCCTTCAGAGTGCTCGGCACGCTCAAACAGGCGCTGCGCCACCACGTCAGTTGCCGTCATGTACGCGTCGATTGCGCCTGGCCGCTGATCAGGCGTCAGCTCCGCCTCGTCCTGCGCGGGCAGCGTCGGGCGCCTGGCCCACGCCGAGGGCGCCCACGCCACACCAGAGACAACCGGAGTGCCGTAGTGAACGCACGGCGACCCCTCATGAAACTCACTCACTGAAAACTCCGATCACCATGCGGGACTACGCATTATTCACCATTCGTCGTGCCCACACATCGTCGTGGTGATCAGTCGTCAATCTGACCAGGTCCGTACCACTTCTTCGCACCCTTGATGGCGTAACGCTGAATGACCGACACGCACACCGCTGACAGGGCTGCGAACGCCAGAAGCTGCACAATCTGGACATTGTCATCGTCTTCGCGTGGAATCGGCTTGCCGGTGACAAGCTTCCAACCGCCTTCGACCAGCTTGTTCGCCACCATTGCCGACAGAGCCATTGACCCGGCGCTTGCAATCTTCCACCCGATATCCATAGTGTTCTCCGTTTCCTCAACGTGTTGTCAAAAAGGCGAACAACGCAGCGCCAGCTCAACGCGTGGCGGCGTGGCTCTGATGTAATCATGCCCCATTTGCGTGCGCGGCGCGTGATAAAAAGAATATCGCGTTCGCAAAATACGCTCTGGATGCGCCGCAACCGCCCGCGCACAGGCGACAATGGAACCAGAAACGACAAGGGAGGCTGCCGCGATGAACACTGCGCCACAAGGACGCTTCAGCACAGCGCGCCGACACCCATCCGCGCGCCGACCCATGTATCTAGGCGCGGCAGCGTGCGTGAGTGTCGCCCTTGCACTGAGCGCTTGCACCGCCTCAGTCGATCCAACCGCGGTGACCGACCCGTTCGCGTCGAGCCAGTCAGTCGGGTTGGCCGATGGCGCGTCCCCCTCGTCAATGTCGGGCGCAGCAGGCGATACCAGCCAGTCCGCTGATTCGCTGCGCCAGTCGTGGCCCGAGGGTGCCCCTGGACCTGACGAAGGCCCTGCCGTCACGCGCGGAACGGGAACCGTGCGCATCGGCGTGGTGGCAGATAGCAAGGTTTCGCTGCCCCCGCGTCTACTTGAGGAATTCACCGAACGCAGCGGCTTCAAGGCCGAAATTCTCCCCATCAGCCGCAGTGGTGAAGCTGGCAGCCTGTTGTCCGCTATTGACGAGGGGACCCCCGACGTGCTGATGGGACTGGATCCGGCCGACCTGGCCGATCTGGGACTGAAAGATGCAACGGTCTATGGCCGTGATGATGTGTGCGCCGCGGTCGACCGACTGTTTATTGAGGCTAATCGCGGGAAAGCTGCCGCCTCCTTTGATGAGCTGATTGATGACGCGCATGCCGTGCTGTTTACTGTTCCCGGCCCGGTGACCTCTGCTGCCGGCAGAGCATTCATGCTGGCAACGGCGAGCGTGAAGGGTGACAAAGCTCCGACCTGGTGGAAGGACGCCGCAAAGCGTGGCGTGAGAATCGACAAGGGGAGCGGCGCAACCTCCTCGTGGAGCGCGCTTGACCACGGGGCACCTGTGAGCGCGGACACCCAGGGGGCGAGTGGCCAGCGCGCAACTGGAGACAGCGCCACGGGCGATGGTGCGGCGGAAGACAGCTCGGCGGGAACTCAAAGCGCGCGCGGCCAGGCGGCCGGGTCTCAAGGTGAGCAACCGGCCTCGTCTCAAAGCAACCCAGCAGCCTCGTCGCGAAGCAACCAAGCAGCCTCGTCGACAGCAGCGCCGTCCTACTATTCCGTGGTCGCCGCCTCTGACTTGGCGCATGCGCCGCTGCTGCTCAACACCGGCGTTGAATCATATGGTGCGCTGATCGGTGGGACTTGCGTGAAGCGCTCCGTGTTCGTCGCGTCCTGGCCGGGTGACGAAGCTACGACCGGGGCTCAAGCTACTGCGGACACCGTTCCCACCGCCAGCTCCCTGCCTACTGCCGGGGCGCAGGCGTGGATCGACTTCGTGCAAGGCGCAATGGCACAGCGCATTATGGCGCTTGACGCTGTTGCCTGGCCGGCCGCATGGCCGGGTGACCAGGCGGCCGCTCTGGCAAGCGACAGCGTATTGAGTTGGGTGGCAGCTCCCGTAGATAGCGCGTTGGAACTGAGTGAGGAGCAGTGGTCAGCCTCATCAACCCTCCAACCAAAATGGGCGGGTGCTTTTGATTCCTGACGGCTCCAGCTCGGGGGCTTTCGGTTCCCTGTAGCTTTCAGCGCTTGGCGGCTTTCCCGGCATTGCAATATCGGTGCGGTGCGCGGCCACGGTGCCGATCCGCCCCGAAATGCGTTATGTCGTCAATCGGTCGGCGCTTGTCGCGGCCGGTTGATTCTTGCCTCAGTCGGTTATTCTTGCTTGGCCGGTTGCGTCGTGGTCCTGTCACGGGGTCGAGCAGTGATCGGATCATGGCCTGTGTGCTGCACAAACCCCTAAATCTTAGGCTCCATCGTGCACAAACCCCTAGATCTAAAGCGCTGTGGTGCACAAGCCCCTAGATCTAAGGCGCTGAGATGCACAAGCCCCTAGATCAACAGCGGGCGGGGCCACCCTCGAAAAATAGGATGCCCTGTGACCTGCATGTTCACAAACGCGGTGAAATGTGCGGGCGTTAGATCTAGGGGATTGTGCAAAAAGGAGTGAGAATCTAGGGGAATGTGCACCCGTGGAGGTTAGATCTAGGGGAATGTGCACTCGCGAGGGGTAAATCCAGGGCATCGTGCGCGCAGGCACGCAGATACCAGGAAGCACTGCCTGCCGGAGAGCTGAAAATGGGGGCGCGAGGCGAGCGAGTCGACAGATCTGAGAGAGTGTCTTGCGCGGGAAAACCGAAACGGGGGCGCGAGGCGAGCAGATGGCGTGGTGCGGTCAGTTTGCGGATCGTGAGTGCGAGAGGGAACGTGAGTGGGGGAGGGGACGTGAGCGGGTGGAGGAGATACGAGAGATGGGGTGATAGTGACAGAAGGTGCCCCTGCTGCTTCGAAAAACAGCAGGGGCACCGGGGTTACGAATAGCTCAGTCGCTGATCACTCGCAGAGCGATGGGGTCAGCTCTGGGTCGTGGTGTCCGTAGTTACCTCTGACTGGCCCGGCACTGACATGTCGCCGCCGTCTGACGCACCGCCACCTGAGCAGCCCGCGACTGCAAGACCTGCAATGGCCAAAACAGCTCCGATTCGTGCGATCTGTGAACGTGAAGCCATGATGTTTCATCTCCTTCGGTGGGATGATTACCGGATCACCCCTGATCGGAATAACGTTCTCCACACAGTAGCTGGCATCAAATCCATACTCAAGAGTTTTCAGGTAATTCTCAGATTAATGGGGGAATATGCCCAAATTGCGAGACACCAGCGGCACACTGCTCGAGGGTGAGGCGCACGGCGCTGTGCTCTGCTGCCCAGGAATTGTGGAGTGGAAGGTCGGACCGCGTCGCGCGGACAGAACGTCACCCCTCGCCGTGCAGCAGGCTCGGATCAGCCGAACATTCATCACCGATCTTCATCGGTGCAATCGTGCCCTTTCCGCGCTCTTCGAGCAGGCGCTTCACAACGCGTTCGCGCACAGTCCACGGGTCGATCGTGTTGAGGTAGATGCGAGTGCCGCCCTCGAACCCGGCCAATGTGGAGATTCTCCACTTGAGCAAAATCCTCCACCGCATCGGCGTCGACACCCCGGGCGGTCGGTGATACCACTCCTCGTTACATGGCACGTCGACCCCGGTGGCCACGTGCGCAGCATGCAGCAAGTCAGAAACTCCGCGAACCTGCTCATCGGAGGCGTGCCATGGGTTGACCGGCTCGCCCAGCGGCCAGATCGCAATGGTGGGGTAGCGGTGACCAAAACCGGCCAGCGCAATGGCGTGCTCATTCTGCGCAATCAGCAGGCGTCGCGTGACACCGACCGAGAAAATGTCGTCGTATAGATCCGGCTGCGCTCGCAGGCGGGAAAGCTCTGCCTCAGTCTGAACCGCGTGAGAGTCAATTGCGACCAGCTGTTTATGCAGGTGATCGAAACTCGCGCCGGCCGGTTTAAGCCAGTTCTGGAACGCTGCCACGTACTTGACAGCAGGATCCAACCCGTACAGGTCAGCCATCGCGCGGGTAGTGAATGCCGTGTACTGATAGTGCTCCTCCGGGGTGAGGGTGCCAGACCCCGCCAGCTGCGTATTATCCGTCGCGCCATCAACATAGTGTCGGCGCGCAACGATCACGTCGTGACCACCGGAGAAAAACCCGTTCGCCTGTTGGAGCTTTTCTGAATCGGACAGAGCATCGAAGTCCTCCTCGGACATGCCGCCCGCCATCATCCGCGCGCGCACAACCCGCATCACGTGGTCATAGCCAGTCGAGGAAGCCAGGTATTCAGCCATTCGACGGTGCTCAGCTTCAGATGGAACGTGACCGTGGTTGAGGTGCCAGTAGTTGTAGGACACGATTTCGAAGAGGTTTGGGATGCGGCGGAACTCAGCGACAGTCGACGTCAGCTCATCGGCTGGCAGTGCTTCGAGCTGTTTCCAGTTGCCGTCCTCGTCGCGAATCAGACGAGCCTTTTCGGGTGGAGTCTCCAGATAGCGCTGCTCACAGAAGGCGCAGTATTTGCCGTGCTGATCTGGGTCGAGCTGCTCGGGCGTCTCAACTGGCACGGATAAAGGGCGGTGTCCCCGGCCGGGAACGGTCCACACTTCAGTGCCGGACAGCAGGTTCGTCTGTTTGACGGTGCCATCAGCTAGCCGCACAATGGCCCGGTCGTGGGTCTCTTGCTCCTTCGCCATACCTCCTAGCGTAGTCGCACTCGCCCTCATCTGACGGGCCCGGCACAGGCTCGGCAGCAATTTCCTGTTCTCTTGCGGCGTATGTTCGCCCTCTCATCAGGGGTAACGAGGCAGACGCCGCTTCGTGGCGGCAGCTCCCCCGATTCTATGTATGCGCTCAGTGAATTCAGTGGTGCACTGCTGTCGGGCTATCGTGAGGACGCCGAACATCGGTAGGGTGGACGCATGGCTCGTGTGCGTTTGTTTGAACCGATTGAAGTGGGAGCGCGCCGCATTGCACACCGCGTGTGGATGCCTCCGATGTGTCAATACTCCGCCCTCCCGTCAGGCCCCACAATGGGGCAGCCGACCGACTGGCATGTGGTGCATTATGGTGCGAGGGCGCTCGGCGGTGCAGCAGCCGTCATTGTCGAGGCGACCGGGGTCGTGCCAGAGGGGCGTATCTCCCCGTACTGCCTGAGCCTGCATTCTGACGAGCAAATCCCGGCCTTTGCGCGCGTAGCTGACGCGATCCACGCTGGCGGTTCGACTGCCCTGATCCAACTCAGCCACGCCGGACGTAAGGCGTCAGATCCGGTGGATTGGGCGGTGGAACATTCTCGCCGCTGGGCACGCCAGGCAGGGCGTGACCTTCCGATCTCGGATCAACGCGACCATGAACTTGAGTGGCAAACCGTTGCCCCGTCGGCCGTGGCGTTCAATGAGCGGTTGGGGACGCCTCGTGAGTTAACAGGTGAGGAAATTGACGGCCTGATCCGCGCGTTTGGTGACGCGGCAGAGCGGGCCATGCGCGCAGGTTTCGACGGCGTGCAGATCCACGGCGCTCACGGCTACCTGATTCACGAGTTTCTCTCACCATTTTCCAACACACGCACTGACAAGTGGGGCGGTGACTTCGAGGGCCGCACGCGTTTCCTGCGCCGCATAGCACAGGAAATCCGTTCACGTATTGGCGACGAGGTCGTCCTGGGCGTGCGCCTGTCGGGCACTGACTGGACGAAGGAATACCCCGAGGATGGTCGCGACGGCTGGACACTGGAAGAAACAGTACGTCTTGCCCGTGAACTGGCACGCCCCGGCACTGAGTTCAGTGCTCACGAAGGCGCTCGCGGTGTCGACATGATCAATATGTCGACCGGAGGGAACGTGCCGGATGCCCGTATCCACGGTGGCGTGGGATATCAGGTGTTCGCCGCGGAGGCTGTCCGCACAGGCCTGCATGATGCAGGAATTACCGATGTGCCGGTGTCAGCCGCGGGCCTTATTACGGGAGCTGAACAGGCGGAACAGATTTTGGTGGACGGTCGCGCCGACATGATCGAAGTGGGGCGCCCGCTTCTGACTGATCCGATGCTGCCGCACGTATGGGCGGTGCGTCTTCGCTCCGAGATGGCGTGGCCAGATCCGTATCTGCGTGGCACCGCGCGGTACTAGGCCTGGGCTGGTGGCAGCCAGCCTCGTGCCTGACGTGCCAGATTGTCGAGGATGGATGCCGCTTCCGTTGCTCGATCCACGTGAACAAAAAGGTGGTCGTGGTAGTAGCCGGCGATCACGTTGCAGCTGATGGATCGCGATGCGAGTGTCTGGGTGATGGTGGCGGTCATGCCCACTGAATCCAGTGCGGAATGCACGCCCAACGTGATCAGAGCATAGCGTTCGTCCATCGGCAGGCCAGCTTCGCGCGCATCGTCTTCAGCGACGACAACGGTGATGCCTTCTTCTTCCTGGATTGTTGCGAAAGGCTGGAGCCCCTCAGGAATGGAGTGAACTGACGCAAAGACGTAGACACCCTGTGGGGTGGCGTCAAGCGCTGCAAGAACTGAATCAAGATCTTTTAATCCGGACATGTCTTCGACGATACCGATCGCGTCGTCTGTTTGCGAGGGTGTCTCACAATGAAGACCTGCGAGTTGAAGGGACTTCTGTTGGGGGGACATTGGCCTGCAATTCGGTGATCGTCACAGTGAGTCATCGACAAGTGCAGCTACTTTTGAAAGTTGAGTCTAGGTGTGTCAACTTTCAGCCTTGAGTGAAAGAGACTCAACTTTGCTTGCGGAGCCATCCTCGTCGATGCAGACTAGAACCATCAAGCGAATAGAGGCTCTGGAAAGAGCCACCAAGGTGCGGTCACGAGGGGGCCGAGAGCCTTGGACAAGTGAAGGAGATTGTTATGGTGACTCGTTTTGATCCCATGCGTGACATGGACCGTATTTTCAACTCAGTGATGCGTGAGGCTCCGGCCAACCCCGGCATGCCGCTGGATTTGTACCGCAGCGGCGATGAGTTCATCGCGAAGATGGATCTGCCCGGTGTTGACCCCTCCACGATCGACATTGACGTGGAAGAGCGCACGCTGACCATCAGCGCTGAGCGTAAGGCGGAGACAGCCAAAGATATTCAGTGGCTCTCCCACGAGCGCCCATCCGGTGCGTTTGCCCGTCAGCTGACACTGGGCAACGGAGTGGCTCTGGACGGAATTTCCGCTTCGTACCGTGACGGTGTTCTGACGCTGACCATTCCGGTCGCAGAAGCTGCCAAACCGCGCAAGATCGCTGTTGCGGTGGAGGACAGTGCTCATGACGAAGCGCAGACCATCGAAGCTGACGCGCGCGACTCCGACGAAAACTGAAGTCGGCCTCTGCGCGAGGAGCCGAGGCACTGAGGCCAGAAGGCTGCGGTACTCACGCTCTGCTTTGCCGGGATCCGCATAGATCCGGCGACTAGCGCGGTACAGAACCACCCGCTTGCTGGGATCTGAAATAAGTCCGGCAGGCGGGTGGTTTCTTATGCGGTTTTGCAATTATCGGAAGAGCGTTTCCAGATCGATATCAGCGCCGGTCAGCGTTGCGGTGATCTGGCCGCTGTCCGAGGTCTGCAGTGACGAAATCATGAGCCCGGATGGCAGCGGATCCAGTGGAACGCGCAGATCGTCCAGATTGAATTCCGTCAGCAGGTCATCCAGCGGAAGATTGAGCGCTCCGGCCTGAATGGTGGTGGGCGTGATCACCAGGGATCGACCGTTGTCACCGATCGCCAGTGTTGCCATCGCCGTGACCTGCTGGCCCAGGATTTCCATGCCGAGGCTCACGCCTTCATCGGTGACGCTGACAGTAGCGGGCATTGAGATGTACTGAGGCAGCTGATCATCCAGAACCTGCTGCAACGAATCCTGATTGACCCGCCCGGTGCCTTCAACCGACTGCGCGTGATAGGGCGAGGACGTCCCGACATTGTGCACGCTGATGTCGATATCGTTCAGCCGTAACTGGCTCCCGGACACATCCACGTCCCATCCGGGCACATGCACATCCAGCGTCGAAATCGCCCCACCCAGAACCTGCGTGAGGAACGGGATGTCAACAACTGACACGTCAACGCCATCCTCGCCGTCAGCAGCGCCCCCCTCGTCGGTGGTTCCCTGAGAGGTAGTGACCGCGCCAGGCGCGCTTTCAACCTTGGACGCGAGGTCACTTTCGACGCGGTGTGCCAGGTAGCGGTCTGCACCCACCAGGGCGGCGGCGAGCACGACGATCACCACAAGCTTGATCCACAGGCCTGTGTGCGAACGTGACTTTTCCGGCGCGTAGGGAGGTGGCGCGCTCACAGACGATCCATCACGTCAGGATGAGCACCCGTGCGGCCTTCTTCCCCTTCGTCGAGGGCGGCCACCGCAGCCATCTGCTGATCGGTCAGCTCAATATCAAAGAGCATCATGTTGGCACGCTGTCGCTCCGGTGTCACGGACTTCGGGAAAATGACATCGCCGCGCTGCAAAGCCCAGCGAAGAGCCACCTGAGCAGCTGACACGTCGCGCTCCGCCTGCTCACTGACCTCGCGCGCGATTTCACTGAGGCGGTCATCAGATGCTGCCCGGCCACGCGCCAGCGGCGACCACGCTTCAGTGATGATCGAATGCTTGTCATCGAAGTCATGCACCTCCTGGTTGAGCAGGTAGGGGTGTGACTCGATCTGGTTGACCATCGGGACGACACTGGACTGCTCCAGCAGTATCTCCAGGTGGTGCGGCTCAAAGTTGGACACGCCAATGGCGCGGGCTCGGCCGTCTTCGTAGAACTCCTCGAGCACCTTCCACGTGGTGACAAAGTCGCCGCCGTAGAGCGTGGGCAGTGGCCAGTGGATCAGGAACAGGTCCACATAATCGGTGCGCAGATCCTTCAGTGACTGCGTGAAGGCGGCGCGCGCCACATCAGGCTCATGGTTGGGGTTGTCCAGCTTGGTCGTGATGAACAATTCTTCACGCGCAACGCCTGACTGTGCCCAGGCCTGCCCGACTTCGGCCTCATTGTGGTACATCTGTGCCGTATCGAGATGGCGGTACCCCAGGGCAAGCGCGTTGGACACTGCTTCGACGACATGCTCAGTGATCTTGTAGGTTCCAAAACCCAGCTGAGGAATCGTGGCTCCTGTGGCCAGGGAAAGCGTGGGGATCTGTGGAATGTCTGCCGATGCGGTCGCCATGATGGCTGGCTCCTCTCATGATCTGTCAACATGCTCGGGCACGTGCTCCACTTCAGCTTACGTGCCCAAGCGTCCATTCATGAGCCTATGCGATATCGTCCTCGTCCGTCACTGCTGGGCCCGCAAACTGAGCCTGGTAGAGGCGGGCATACGCGCCGCCGCGTTCCAGCAGTTCGGCGTGGCGACCGGTTTCCACCACGTCGCCGTCTTCCATCACCAAAATGAGGTCCGCATCGCGAATCGTTGACAGGCGGTGCGCAATGACAAACGAGGTGCGATCCTGGCTGATTTGATCCATCGCCTTTTGTACCAGTGCCTCGGTGCGCGTATCAACCGAGGATGTTGCCTCATCGAGGATCATCAGGTCCGGGTGCGCGATGAATGCGCGGGCAATTGTCAAAAGCTGGCGCTCACCGGCCGAAATCTGGTCGTCCTGGTCGGCAACCTTCGTGTCATACCCATTGGGAAGTTGCGTAATGAGGCGATGCGCCGCCGTCTCCTTCGCGGCTTGCCTGACGTCCTCAGGTGTGGAGCCCTCACGCCCAAACGCGATGTTCTTCTCAATCGTGCCTTCGAACAGCCATGTATCCTGCAGCACCATCCCCATATGGGAGCGCAGAACATCCTTGTTGATCGTCGAAATATCCACGCCGTCGATCCGAATCGCACCGGAGTCCAGCTCGTAGAAGCGCATGAGCAGGTTCACCAGCGTGGTCTTTCCGGCACCCGTTGGCCCGATGATCGCGACAGTTTGGCCAGGCTGTACCTCCACCGACAGATCCTTGATAACGGGCTTATCTGGCGAATAGCCGAAGCGCACGTGGTCAAAGACGATGTGCCCGCGCACGTGCTCATTTTCTGCCGTGCTTGCCTGACCGCCCCAGGATGTCTGGCTGCTGGCAGCTTCTGGCGTTTCGTCAGTGCCCTCCACATGGGCCAGCGCGAACGAGGACGCCCCGTTATCCGGCTCCATCTCAGGTGCATCGAGGAACTCAAAGACGCGTTCAGCCGAAGCGATACCGGACTGCAGGGAGTTCGCCATCGACGCCAACTGGCCCAGAGGCTGCGAGAACTGACGCGAATACTGGATGAAGGCCTGAACCTGGCCCAACGTCATTCCACCGTTGGCGACCATCAGCCCGCCACCCACGGCGACCACCACGTACGACCCGTTGGACAGTAACCCCATCAACGGCATCATCAGGTTGGAGATGAACTGCGCCTTGAACGATGAGTGATACAGCCGCGTATTGGCGTCGTTGAATTCGTCGGTGAAACGCTCTTCCAACCCGTACAGCGCAACGACCTCGTGCCCCGTCATCGCTTCCTCCACGACGCCGGAAACCTCGCCGGTCGCATTCCACTGCTCAACGAACTGCGGCTGCGCCTTCTTCATCAGGTAGACGGCGATCGCTGCACCGAAGGGAATGATCACCATCGCCAACAACGTGAGCTTCCACGACATCGACACCATCATGGCGACAATGCCAACGACGGTGAGGACTGACTGGAAGAACTGGGAGAGCGTCTGGTTCATGACCTGCGTGACGTTGTCGACGTCGTTGGAGACGCGAGAGATCAGATCACCGCGCGAATGCTGATCGAGGTAGCTCAGCGGCAGCCGTTCGATCTTGCGCTGAATCTCATCGCGCATCCGCCACCCGGCGTTCTGAACGGCAATGCGCAGCAGAATCTCACCGACCAGCCCCACCAACGCTGAGGCGGCGTAGATTGCGCACACCGTCAGCAGGACCTTGCCCAACTGGCTCATGTCGATTCCCTGGCCGGGCACGACGTCCATCGCAGAAAGCATGTCAGCGAAACGATCATGACCCGAGGCGCGCATCGCCTCGATTGCCGCTTCTTTCGAGGGCGCGTCCGCCATCATCTTCCCGATGACGCCGTTAAAGATAATGTCTGTGCCGCGGCCGAGAATCTTCGGTGCAATCACTGACAGAACCACCGATGTTGCAGATGCCAGCAAGGTGATGAAAATGATGAATGCATCGGGTCGCAGTGACTTGATCAGGCGTTTCAACGAGCCGGAGAAGTTCTTCGACTTGCCTCCAGGTGCGACCCCGCGGTTGCCGCGAGGACGGTTGGACTGCCCGCCGCGGCGCCGGCGCTGTGGCTGAGAATCAGTGCTCATGCTGCCTCCTCCTCGCTGAGCTGTGAGGCAACAATTTCCTGATACGTCGTACAGCTCTTCATCAGGTCCTCATGCGTGCCGCGACCGGCGATGTGACCATCTTCCAGCACGATGATCGTGTCGGCATGCCGAATCGATGCAACGCGCTGCGCCACCACCACGATCGCTGCGTTGCCGGTGTGATCAGATAAACCTGCCCGCAGGCGCGCATCTGTGGCGTAGTCCAGCGCGGAAAAAGAATCGTCAAAGATATACAGGTCGGCATCGCGGTACAGGGCACGCGCAATCGACAGGCGCTGGCGCTGACCGCCGGAGAAGTTCGACCCGCCCGGATCGACGTCATAATTCACACCGCCATCAAGCTTGGAGACGAACTCCGTGGCCTGAGCGCCCTCGAGTGCGCGCTCCACCCTGGAAAGCTGCTCGTCTGTCAGGTTGTCGGTTCGTGTCACGTCCAACAAACCGGACACTGTCTGCGCAATGGTGCCGGAAAACAGGTACGCATGCTGCGGCACCATCGCGATGTGCTGGCGTAGCTGAGCCAGGTCTATGTCGCGCGCATCGACGCCGTTGACTCGGACGGTTCCGTCTGTAGGATCCATCAGGCGCGGCAACAGGTTCACCAGTGTGGTCTTGCCTGAAGCAGTTGAGCCGATGATTGCGGTTGTCGTTCCTGGTTTCAGAGTGATCGAGATGTCATTCAGGACTGGTGAGAGTGCCCCGTCGTAATGCACGCTGACGTGGTCAAGACTGAACACCCATTGGCCCGGGTCAGGCGCGGTGTTGTGGTGAGAATCCTCGGATGCGGCGGCGTCGCCCTCGTCATTGTGTGTCTGCATGTTCGAGGGGGACTGGGGATCCGCGGGCGTGACAACTGTGGGAGCTGAGTCAAGAACCTCGGTGACACGGTGTGCGGCGACGCCGGCACGAGGCACCATCACGAACATCATGGCGGCCATCATGACGGCCATGAAGATCATGCCGAGGTAATTGATGAAGGCGAAGAGCGCACCGATCTGCATGTTGCCGCTGTCGATCAGGGATCCGCCGAACCACACCACTGCAACCGATGAGATCGAAATGATCAGCGTCACCGAGGGGAACATGATCGAAAAGAGGATACCGATGCGCAGGTAGACTGACCGTACAGACGCGTTGACCGAGTCGTAGCGCTCGCGGATAAACGGCTGACGCACGAATGCGCGGATGACGCGGATGCCGGTGAGCTCTTCGCGCAGGACGGTGTTCATCGTGTCGATGCGTTTTTGCAGGCGGGCGAACTGCGGTGCGAGGAACGCCATGATGACGCCGACAACGACTGCGAGAATGGGGACGACGACCAGGAGCAATAGTGAGAGGCGTTGGTTTTGGCGCAGCGCCATCAGGACTCCACCGATGCCGTTAATGGGTGCCTGAACCATGATAAGGAAGGTCATCAGGGTGACCATCTGGATTTGCTGCACATCGTTGGTGGAACGCGTGATCAGGGAAGGGGCGCCGAAGTCATGCATGTTCTGAGCGGAGAAGGACTGCACATGAGTGAAGAGCCGGTGACGTGCCCAGGCACCCAGACCCATCGCAGTACGGGCGCTGAAATAGACGGCAAACGCAGTGGTGATCACCTGGACGAGAGTTATCCCCATCATGATTGCGCCGAGTTCCCAGATCAGGTCAGTGTCACCTTGTGCGACGCCTTCATCGATGATGCGGGCGTTGAGGTTCGGCAGATTCAGTGCGGCTATGGTTGCGATTACCTGCAGCACGATAATGCCGATCACTTCAAGAAGGCGTGTACGCAGATAGCGCCAAACAAAACGAAAAAGCACGCGTTTTCCATTCCATCGAAGTGCGTGACGTTTTCACGCACTCACACATGGTAAGAGACGCTGTGTCGTCATGCTCGCTATGGCGTTTTTGCGCTGTTGCGTGACCGATGGACATTTCAGGTTAATCGAGTAAACTTCCGACGTGCCCATGTTTACGTCATACAGAACACCTGCGTTTTCACCTGATGAGCTTATTGCAGGTTTTTGGTTGGTTCTCGCCTATGTTCATGCCGGGAAAGTGGCTGAATATGTTGCGAATAATGGTGAGCCGACTGAAGCTGTTCTTCTGACTGAGGGTGGTACGCCTCACACCTGGCACGAAATCGACGATATTGTTGAGCCTGTTATCCGTCATCATGGGCTGGAGCACCCGGACGAACTTGCGGAGAAGATCGCACAAAACATCGTTCGCACTGTGTGGTGGGTCACACAGACGAATGACAAGGTGTCTGGTGAGGCCTCTCAGGCGTCGATCTCTGTGGCTGATTTTGACCGCGCCCGCTCGGCTCTGCTGGAAGCCTGGAACGTAGGATCGATCGCCGGAATGGCGCTGTGGCCGCCGACCGCCCGCACTGTCGCCACGCGTGTTGGCGACGGCAGATGGAACACAGCTCTGTCCCGTCTGGGTATTGCGACGTATTCAGGCAGGCGGGTAGGAGCCACGCGCTTCAGTGATGAGGACATCATGAAGGCGTTGCAGAAATTCAACGACGAACTGCACGAAGAATCCGGTGAGGAATCCTCCAGCTCGCAGGTGTCAGATCGTCTGACCTACCAGAACTACTGCGAATGGGCCTCTGAACAGCGGGCTGCAGGCGAGCGGATCGTGTCAGGCGCGACGATTCGCCAGCGCTATCGGTCGTGGAAAAAGGCGCTGCATAAGGCCTTCGAGCAGGAGGGCTGAGCGCGGTGCGCTGAGCTGAGCGAGGGGCAGCTAACGCCAGCGGATCGAGGAGTCACGTCCGCGCAGGCGATCAAGTTCGCGACGCTCTTTCTTGGTGGGACGACCTGTGCCCTTTTCGCGCCGAGCCACCGGAATTGAGAGGCGCGGGCGTGGAAGCGACAAGTCAACGTAGCACTGCCGCGCTATTGGAGCGCCCATCCGTTTAGCCAGGAGGTGACGCACCTCCAACACGCGATCGAATCCTTCGACGCGCAGGCGCACCTCATCGCCGACTCTGACTTTCTGCGCGGCTTTCGCTGCCTCCCCGTTGACTTTCACGTGACCGGCGCGGGCGGCAGCCGTCGCAGCCGAACGTGATTTCACCTGCCGAGTCGCCCACAACCACGTATCGACCCGCACGAAGGACTGGTCGCTGAGTGCGCCCGCAGGGATCGGCACTTCCGCGTCAGCAGCGTGAGCGCTCTCAACCGGAAAACCGTATTCAGCATCGTGGTTGCTCATAGACAGATCCTAGAGCGTGAAGAGCCGCTCTACCCTGCGCACCCCGGGCGGGTGGCGGACGGCGTGACCAACCAGCACGGCTGCATCCTGTGCGAACGCGCACCCCGGACGGGTGGCGGACGACGCACACAGGTGCGAACCGATTGGGATCCCGCCGATGCGATGGCTACGATTGGAACAGGTCACTGTACAGACCTCACGTCAGCAACGCCGCTTCACCATGATGAAAGGACTCGACATGAGCACTCCTCGTATCGTCCACATTGCTACAGATCACGCGGGGCTCGATGCGTCGCATGCGATTCAGGAACACCTGCGGGAGCGCGGATTCGAGGTTCACGACCATGGCCCTCAGTCCTACGATCCGCAAGACGACTACCCCGCTTTCTGCATTCACGCCGCGCAGGCCGTTGTCGCGGACCGGCAGGCAGGAAAAGACGCCCTCGGCATCGTGCTGGGTGGGTCCGGAAACGGTGAACAGATCGCCGCCAACAAGGTCGATGGTGTGCGAGCCGCCCTCGTCTGGAACGAATCGACCGCGCTGCTGGCCCGCCAGCACAACGATGCGAATGTTGTCGCGCTCGGAGCCCGTCAACACCCTGAGGAGGAAATGATTCACCTGATCGACCTCTTCCTCGACGAGCCTTTCTCCAACGAGGAGCGCCACGTCCGCCGTATCGGTCAGATCAGCCAGTTCGAGGCAGAGCGGGGTTAGCCTGCGTCACGAGCGACTAGGGTAGATGCATGGCAACTCCTCCTTTCGTCCTTGAATTACGCTCCAAAATCGGACACGCACCGCTGTGGATACCAGGGTGCACGGCAGTCGTATTGCGTCCCGCTGCGTCTTCCTCATTGGCGAGGGTGACCGGCGCGAACGCTGACCTGGCTGATGTTGAAGTGCTGATGGTCAAGCGTGCTGACAACGGCAAGTGGACGCCCGTGACGGGAATCGTGGATCCAGGCGAGGAACCGGCTGCTGCAGCTGAACGTGAAATTCGTGAAGAAGCCGGTGTTGAAGCGGTTGCGCAGCGCCTCTTGTCGGTGGAGGTCGTGGGGCCTGTGACCTACCCGAATGGTGATGTGTCGAGTTATCTGGACTGCTCATTCGTGTGTGAATGGAAGCAGGGCGAGCCGTGGCCTGCCGACGGCGAGAACACAGAAGCGGCGTTTTTCCCAGCCAATGACCTGCCTCCTACTAATGAGCGCTTCCGAACTGCAATTAAGCGGGCACTGTCAGGTGAAGACGGGTCGGCGGTGTTCAATCGGTAGTACTCCATAGGCCCAAAGTGTGCAGCTTCTAACCGTTCGTAGATAGGACAGTGTGAGACACAACCACTTCCGCTCGAGGCGTGCAGATTCACCGTGCGTGCCGGTTATGGGGGATTAGTGGAGAGATTGGGGATTAGTGGAGAGCACGCTTGGCCAGCAGGGTAGATAGCGTGTGGCACTGTTTCACCGACTGGAACGGCACTTGCCGACAGATCGGGGACGTGGTGAGATTGAGCTCATGGCACATACACCTCAAAAAATCGTCTACAGAGTTGAAGCCGATTGCACGGGAGGTCGCGACGGAGCCGTCACGATTCCGACGCTGGACTTCCAGGCCGATCTGCGTACCCCGGAAAAGATGGGTGGCCCCGGTGGGGGACTGAACCCAGAAGCGCTGTTCGCCGCAGGCTACGGCGCATGTTTTCAAAGTGCGCTTGCACTTGCTGGAAAAGAACTCGGAGTTGACACGTCTGATTCGCTGGTTACCTGCTCCGTGGGGATCGGGCCTGAAGGTGAATCCTTTGCGCTGTCAGTCATGATCAATGTTGAGATTCCTGGCCTCGACGATGAGACGGTCAAGCGCGTGGCGACTCGCACGCACCAGCTGTGCCCGTATTCCAAGGCCATCGCTGACAACGTTCCGGTTCAGATCACAACCGGCCAAAAGTCGAAGTAAGGTCTTGTTCTTGTCAGTTCTCTAACTTTGTGTCAGGTGCGGGCTGCAGCGCGTGAGCTGTAGCCCGCACCTGTTGTGTACGTCCATTTTCATTGACCCAACTGTCGATCTCGGTCGACTATAGGGCGGGGGTGTTGCAATCCTGCCACTGTTTGTGCAGGTCAGGAGCTTTTGTCTGCGCGCACATCAGTCGACGCGTCGTCCAAATCGGCAGTTGGGGACAAGAGGGGGAGTGGAGACAGCCGGGCGCGAGAGGAAGCTGGAGGAAGGCAGCTGGGAGCCAGAGCGCAGGGCGCTGCGCAGAGCGCTTTCGTGCCTCAGGCTCCGCGCCAGTAGGCCTCCAGAATTGCACTGAGCGATTCAAGGTCGGCGACGTGGCTCATTTCGCGAGCCGAGTGCATCGACAGTAAACCGATCCCGACGTCGACCGTGCAGATTCCCAGACGCGTCGCCGTGATCGGGCCGATCGTGGTGCCGCATGGCATCGAGTTGTTGGACACGAAATTCTGCCAGGGGGCGTCAGCTGCCTGAGCCGCGCGTTTCCACAACGCGATCCCGGGAGCATCAGAGGAATACCGGCGGTTGGCGTTCAACTTCAACAGTGGTCCGCGGCCCATCACCGGGCGGTTGTCAGGGTCGTGCCGATCAGCATAGTTGGGATGCACGCTGTGCCCGGCATCAGCAGAGATACACGATGAGGCGGCCATCATCCGAGCCGTCCCGTCAAAGTCTCGACCCAGGCTCGCCGCCGTGCGACGCAGAATGTCTTCGAGGAACGGCCCGGCCGCCCCCGAACTGGTTGACGATCCTACTTCCTCATGATCAAAGCAGGCGAGAATCAGTACATCGTTGCCACTGATGCCGTCAGCCAGTAGGCGCTCTATTGCGGTGAGGCCGCTGTGCACCGATGACAAATTATCCTGACGGCCAGCAGCGACAAACTGTCCGTGCGATCCGAAGACGGCAGGCCCCTGCGAGGGAGTCAGGATTAGATCAAAGGATGCGATCTGATCGGCGTCATCCAGATCGACCGTATGAGCCACGAGATCAAGGACCGACGCGTCGTCCTCGTCAACAGTCCATACGGGCTTCATGTGCTGTTGCTTGTCGAGCACAAGGCCCTTGTCACTCACTGTACGGTCCAGGTGGATGGCCAGCTGCGGGATGCGTGCGAGTGGGCCGGTTGCGACCAGGCGCTGCTCGCCGCCTTGCGTGAGAATGCGTCCAGCGATTTTGAGTTCGCGATCCAGCCACGAGTTCAGCAGCATTCCGCCGTAAATCTCTGCGCACAGCTGCCCCCACCCGTCGGCGGTGGTGGCCTGCACAGACGGCTTGAGCACGAGAGCAGGGGAGTCAGTATGCGCGCCGACGATGCGGAACGCAGACGAGTCAGTGACAGACTCGGGGATCACGTACGCAATAACGGCACCGTCGCGGACAACCACGTGTCCACCCGGTGCCGTATCCCACGCGTCAGTTTCGCGCTGGCGCACGCACCCCGCATCCTCCAAACGTTGAGCAATGAGGTTAGCGGCGTGGTACGAGGACGGGGAATCGCTCAGAAAAGACAGATAATCGCAGGTAAAGGCACTGGCCGTCGCCGTGCCGGCAGGTTTCACGTTGGACATGACTCCATGGTAGGCGATGGAACAACGCCGGTGGAGTCGCCCTCGTCAATCCTGCCGAACGAACAGGCGACGACCAGTAAGGAACTGCGTCACAGTGTGCTCGAGGCGACGCGAACCGCCGTCGAACACGCGAGTGAGGCTCAGGAGTTCAGCTTGCCGGCGATCTCGACTGTGCGGCGAGCCATGTGGTCGAGCGCAGCCACTGTTTCCTCCGAACGCTTGTCGGTGTTCACCCGCTCAGGAATGACACGCGCGATCGCCCGTCTGGAAAAGCTCGGTCTTGTTGAGCGCACCCCGTCGTCCTCGGACAGACGATCAATGCTGGTGTCGTTGACGCCCGAGGGAAAGTGCACGCAGCAAGAAGCCGCTGTCATCACTCAGGAGCACGGCGCTCAGCTATTCGGTGCAGTCGCCACTGCAGATGAACGTCGCCGCGTTAAGCAGATTGGTCTGGATCTGCGCGCAGAGATGGGGGCGCGGCAAAGTGAAATGATTAAACAGGAAGACGAGGACGCCTAGACGTGCGGCCGCTGATAACCTGCTTGCGGGCAAAGAACCGCTGACGAACTACTTGCCGGCGGAGAAGCGGTACACGTTCGTCTCACGCAGCTCGAAACCGCACCGCTTGTACAGGCGGTTAGCTGCTTCGCGCGAGGGACGCGATGTCAGGTCAATCGTGCGTGCGCCAAGCTCCTGGGCAAAGTCAACCGCTGCTTCAACCAGCTTCTGGCCGGCACCCTGGCCGCGCGTACTGTCATCAACGACCACATCTTCCACCCAGGCACGCAAACCGGTGGGAATTGTGAAAGTGGCCAGTGTCAGCATCCCGGCGATCTGACCGGCAGCCACATCGCCCGCTGCCTCATCGGTGCGATAGATAAACAGATACACACCTGGTTGAGAAATAAAGTCGCGGATAGCGCCTTCCTCCATCGGCGCTGATGAGCGGGACAGCTGAGGGACGAGCAGCTTCATTGCTTCGGTCAGTTCGGGCGAAAAATCATCGACGCGTTCGATCGCCATGAGGCCTCCTGTGGGTTGCGCAATCTCCCTAGCATTGTGACACGATCGCCCGCCGTGCGTGCCAGTGACGCTCGGGCGCGTGGTGCTCAAGCGTGTGACGCTTGGGTGCGTGATGCTCAGGCGTGCGATGCGTGGGCGCGTGACGCTCGCGCTTGCGACGGTCGGGTATGTGACGTTCACATGTCTGTCGGCGCTCTGAGAGGCAACGCCTTCAGTGGGCCAGATCCTGCCTCTCGTGCAGCTGCTGATCCTCGCGCACGCGCAGGTTCTTCAGACAGAAGGTGCAGTACACCACCAAGAGCACAACGCAGAACGACAGGAGCGCTGCGTTGAAGGCCGTCTCGCTCATTGACAGCGACGAGGCCGCATCGGCGCTCGTTTTTTCGATGATGGCCAGAGAATTATTCAGGCTGTGGAAGACGATACATGGAACTAAGCTCTTTCCGTTGTAGAACAGCAATACAAGGGTGAAGCCGACGACGATTGCAAAAACGATCTGCATGAGTGTATTCATCAGCGGGGCGCCGTTGAGCAGGTTGACGATATGTCCCAGCCCGAACGTCAATGACGACACAATAATGGCTGCCATCAAATTGCTTTTCGCCATTGCCAGGAAGAGGAAACCTCTGAAGATTACTTCTTCCAGGAAACCGATGCACGTCATCGAGACAATGAAAAGGATGGTTTCGACAGCGGTGTACCGGAAGTCAAAACCCGTGATCAATCCGCTGGTGGCAACGATCAAAATGGGGAGGAAAAACCAGGCTCTGTCGGCTGGATAGGGCGGCTTGATAAGCCCGTACTTTTTCGCCAGGCCATTGGAGATAATCCAGTACGCAAGAACTGCGACAAGGGCGATATGGAAGATCGCCGGGATCAACGCTGTGATCCCGATCTGGTCGGTGAGTTGCTGTGCAACGAGGGTCCCGCCGACGTAGATAGCAATCATGATGATTGCGAACGTTATTTCACTTTTCTGATACAACGCCTTCATCGTGACGCCTCGTTTCGTGGACGCGGGGATCGAGGAGTTGAACGACCTCACGTATGAGCCCGAAAGAGCATGACATGACTTTCTCGCAAAGCCGCTAATCTCAATGGTGTTTTCAGTGTAACCAGCGCGAATCAGGCCGTCGGTAACAAAATGATAAATGCGCGTCGGCTCATGTGGATGGGGAAGTTGTGTCGCTCCTTGTGGGGGTTGTGTGTATTTCAGGGGGCGTCCGCGCTCCTATCGAGCAGACTTGAGCAGTCAAACGTCTTTCAAGCAGGTCCGCTCCCTTATCGTATATTGAGCAAACCTTCGCCCTTACTGTGTTTCAAGCAAAACCGCACACTCGACATGGCGGGTGTGCGCGAACATGTCAAAAATGCGTCCCTGACTCACTTGATACGACGGCATGTGCGCGAGATCCTCAACCAGTGTTGCCGGATTACATGACGAGTACACGATGTGGTGCGCTCCGCACCCGTTGAGCCACGTCGCAAGCTCCTCACCCAGCCCGCGTCGGGGAGGGTTGACCACGATAGCATCTGGAACCGTGCGTTCGGACTGCTCTCGCGCCCACTTGGTCGCATCCGCCGCAATGAAACGCGTGCGCACACGCCTTGCTGCCACCTCCAGGTGCTGCGCAGCGTTCTTCGCAGCCTCGACAGCATCGCCGGAAATCTCCACGCCCGTCACATCCTGGACACCCGCGGCTGCAGCATTTAACGCAAACCCGCCCACGCCGCAATACAGATCCCACACGCTGCGAGCATCTACATCCGTCAGCCAGCTCGCCACCTGCATGTACAGTGCTGAAGCCACCCGCGTGTTGGTCTGAGTGAAGGAGCGCGGCCCAACCTGCAGTCGCGTCCGTCCAACCGTCATCGGCAGTGTTACCTCGTCGGTGAGGACGTACTCATCCGGCCCTTCGACCAATGCTGCGTGCGTGGGATGAATGTTGGCCGTCACCACTCGAATGGTCGGCACCGCCTGTCTGATTGCATCAAGATGAGTGCGCAGAGTCGACATGTGGCGGCGCGAGCGCAACACGAAGCGCACCATTAGTTGTCTGTCATCGCCTGCCGTCACAATGACGTACTTAAGGTCGCCTCGACGCCGTTTGACGCTGTACGGTTCGATGCGCATGCGCTCGATCAAACGGGCAAGTCGGGGGAGCTGATCGCGGATTGCAGGCACGACGATCGGGCAGTCTCGCAGGTCCTGCACGTTCAAATCCGCCCCCAGTATTCCCAGCCGCATGTTCAAGGGTGTCCCTCCCGCCACGAGTTTCACCTTGGAGCGAAAATCCCTCTGATGCGATGCAGCAGGTGCCAGCCACTGCAGATCGGGCGTGCCGAATTCAGTGAGGGCGCGACGAACCTTCGCATCCTTGTCTGCAAGTTGACGTTCGTACGGTGTGGGTAGCAGGGTACACGAATGGCACAGCCCGGCCTCGAAATACCCACATTGCATAGGGGAATTGTGTCACGGTGCCTGCGAGGGTGCCCGATCGCAAGGTGATGTGTCCGGAGGCTGTGTCGGCTTGCTCACATGTGACGAGGGAATAAACCTCACCGTGATGAAGTTGAGCATATTAGACTCAAGTTTGAGGTCGTAGGACTTGCCATGGCGTCATCCCCCCTCTAAACTTGAGTGCAACAGACTCAACTTGGAAGGATAGATTCAATGGCACGAGCAATTGGCATTGACCTGGGAACAACGAACTCCGCTATTGCGGTGTTGGAAGGTGGCGAGCCCACCATTATTGCCAACGCCGAAGGCGCGCGCACCACTCCCTCGGTCGTCGCATTTTCAAGCACCGGCGAAGTCCTCGTCGGAGAACTGGCCAAGCGGCAGGCCGTCACAAACGTTGACCGCACCATCTCGTCAGTCAAGCGCCACATGGGCACCGACTGGAAAGTGTCCATCGACGATAAGGATTACACCGCGCAGGAAATCTCCGCGCGTATCCTCGGCAAACTCAAGCATGACGCGGAAGAATACCTCGGTGAACCGGTGACCGATGCGGTCATCACCGTCCCCGCATACTTCTCTGATGCGCAGCGTCAGGCCACGAAGGAAGCCGGCCAGATCGCCGGACTGAACGTTCAGCGCATCGTCAACGAGCCAACCGCAGCAGCTCTGGCGTATGGCTTGGAAAAAGGTAAGGAAGATGAACTGATTCTGGTCTTCGACCTTGGCGGTGGCACGTTCGACGTGTCCCTGCTGGAAATCGGCAAGGATGATGACGGCTTCTCCACCATTCAGGTGCGTGCAACTGCCGGTGACAACAAGCTCGGTGGTGACGACTGGGATCAGCGCATCGTTGACTGGCTCATCCAGCAAGTCAAGTCCAAGTCAGGCGCTGACCTGTCGAAGGACACCGTCGCGCTGCAGCGCCTCAAGGAAGCAGCTGAGCAGGCCAAGAAGGAGCTGTCCTCGGCCTCGACCACGAACATTTCACTGCAGTACCTGTCGATGACGGCTGACGGCCCCATCCACCTGAACGAATCGCTTTCGCGCGCCAAGTTCGAGGAAATGACCTCTGACCTGCTTGACCGTACGAAGCAGCCGTTCCACGACGTGATTCGTGACGCAGGTATCCAGGTCTCCGACATTGACCACGTTGTGCTGGTCGGTGGCTCCACCCGTATGCCGGCAGTGGCTGAAGAGGTCCGCAAGCTGACCGACGGTCGCGAACCGAATAAGGGTGTCAACCCCGACGAAGTTGTGGCAATCGGCGCAGCCCTGCAGGCCGGCGTCATCCAGGGCGACCGTAAGGACGTTCTGCTCATCGACGTGACCCCGCTGTCCCTCGGCATTGAAACCAAGGGCGGGTTCATGACCAAGCTGATTGAACGCAATACCGCGATCCCGACGAAGTCCTCGGAGCTGTTCTCCACAGCGGAAGACGGCCAGACATCCGTGCTGGTTCAGGTCTACCAGGGTGAGCGCGAGTTCGCCCGCGACAACAAGCTGCTGGGAACCTTCGAACTGGGCGGCATCGCCCCGGCACCTCGCGGCAAGCCGCAGATCGAGGTCACCTTCGACATCGACGCCAACGGCATCGTGCACGTCTCTGCAAAGGATCGTGGCACAGGCAAGGAACAGTCGGTGACTATTACCGGTGGATCTGCCCTGCCTAAGGATGAGATCGACCGCATGGTGAAGGAAGCTGAAGCGCACGCCGCCGATGACAAGAAGCGTCGTGAGGAAGCTGAAACACGCAATACGGCCGAGCAGAAGGTCTACATGACCGAGAAATTCCTCAAGGATGACGGCGACAAGGTGTCAGAAGGTACGCGCAACGAGGTCCAGACGGATATCGACGCGGTCAAGAAGGCGCTCGAGGGTGACGACATCGAAGCAGTGAAGTCGGCTATGACCAAGCTCGACGAATCATCACTGAAGATCGGTCAGGAAATCTACGCCGCGCAGCAGGCCGAGGGTGACCAGGCCCAGGCTCAGGCAGACGCTCCGCAGGCCGGCGCCGGCCAGGCAGATGCATCATCGAGCGATGACGACGTCATTGACGCTGAAATCGTTGATGAGGAGGACGACGACAAGTGAGTGAGACACCGATGAACGACAAGAGCCAGACCGGGCCCTCCGAGTCTGATCCGCGCGTGTCGCCATCGGGTCCCACCGACCAGAACGCGTGTGCATCCGGCAAACAGTCAGATGCACACGCCGAGGGCAACGGCACCGGCAGCGCCTCACAGCATGGCGCTGCCGCCCGTGAGGCCGATGCGTCGCACACAGGTGATGCGTCTGAACCAGCAGGCTCAGCACGCGAAAACTCAGATGTAGACGATTCAGCTTCGACCGCCCCTCGCGATGGCACCACGTCCAATGAATCTGACGGCACCTCCGATGTCTGCGCAGACGATGTAAATAGCGAATTGGCTGATGGCGCCAATGCTGCGCCAGCAAGTACCGACGATATGTCCGCATTTGAGGATGATGTCGAAGATACCGAGCTGGCCAAGGCAATGGCACGAATCGGAGAGCTGGATGACGACCTGGCTCGGGCACGCGCCGACCTGTACAACCTGAACCAGGAGTACGGCAACTACGTGCGCCGTTCCAAGGAAGCTGCATCCGCCCACCGCGTGAGCGGTCAGCAGGAAGTGGCAGAAGCGCTGATTTCCGTCCTCGATGATATTCACGCAGCGCGTCAGCACGGCGACCTCGAAGACGGACCTTTCGCAGCGATCGCTAACAAACTTGAAGAAGTTCTCAAGAGTCAGTTCGCGATGGAACGCTACGGTGTGGAAGGGGACGACTTCGACCCCTCGCTGCACGAGGCGCTGATGGCACAAGCTAGTGAGGATGTCGACCACCCTGTGATCGGCCAGGTTCTGCAGCCCGGATACCGCATGGGTGAGAAGGTTCTGCGCCCCACGAAAGTGATGGTTCACAACCCACAGTGACACGTACAAGGACGGGCATTAACCGATGCCCACGAGAAAACGAACTGCTCACAGGCAGACAACCGGGAGATGAGGTGACATGAGCGGACAAGATTGGTTGGAAAAAGATTTCTACAAGACTCTGGGAGTCGGGAAAGACGCCGACGCGGCAGCCATTAAGAAGGCCTACCGCAAGCTTGCCCGAAAGTGGCACCCCGATCAGAATCCTGGAGATGCGAAAGCCGAAGAGCGTTTCAAGGAAATCGGTGAAGCCTACGCCGTCCTGTCAGATCCTGAACAGCGCAAACAATACGATGCGCTGCGCTCAATGGCAGGTGGCGGGGCACGATTCCAGGCAGGCCCCGGCGGCGCGGCTGGCGGAGCGGGCTTTGAAGACCTGTTTTCCAACCTGTTCGGCGGTGGCGGTGGGCCGGGTGGTCAGACCCGAGTGCGCTACAGCACCCAGGGCGGCGGCGGAGCAGGATTTGAGGATATGTTCTCGAACCTGTTCGGCGGCAGCGCCGGCGGACAGTCTGGCCCCTACGGGTCGGGCTCATTCGGTCAGGGAGCGCCCGGAGCAGGTTTTGGTGGTCCTCGACCCCAACGTGGAAATGACCTGCGTGCCTCCACTACACTGACGTTCCGCCAGTCCATGGAAGACACCACCGTGCGGATGACCGTTGACGGCCATTCGATGACGGTGCGCATCCCTGCCGGCGTGAAGGACGGTCAGAAGATCCGTCTGCGCGGCAAGGGGCGTCCCGGCTCAAATGGCGGGAAGAACGGTGACCTGATCGTCACGATCAACGTGGCTAGGCACCCTGTTTATTCGCGCGACGGTGACAACCTACGGATGCAGCTGCCGGTGACGATGTCGGAGGCAGCATTGGGCGCCAAAGTCAGCGTGCCTCTTCCTGACGGCTCACATGTCGCCATGAAGATCCCCGCAGGCACTCAGTCAGGCGCCGTATTGAGACTGCGCCACCGCGGAGCGCCCAACGGGAAGCGTCGTGGTGACCTGATGGTCGAGGTGCAGGTTGCTGTCCCCACGAAGCTCACGAAACAGCAGCGCGAGGCGCTCGACGCCTTCAGCGCGTCGCTGGGTGACTGGGATCCACGCGCTGACCTTGCAAAGCGGGCGGAGGCGTAAGACATGCTGCCTTCTCACTCGCAAACGACGTTCGTGATTTCTGTGGCGGCAGAACTGGCAGGCATGCATCCGCAGACGCTTCGGCAGTATGACCGCCTGGGCCTGGTGACGCCTGCCCGCACCAAGGGACGAGGGCGGCGCTACACGCACCGTGACATCCAACGTCTGCGCGCCGTCCAGGTCATGTCCCAGGAAGAGGGCATTAATCTGGCGGGAATTCGCAGAATCCTCGACCTGGAGCGGGCACTCGAACAGCTTGAAGGCGAACGTGACGCGCTCGAACATCAGCTCGATGAAGTCAGGCGGCGACGCGACCGTGTCTTTGCCGCCTCACCGACAGGTGAAGTCTCTTCACTGCGTCGTGGCGAGCGTCCGGGTTCGGCCCGGCGAGGTGCTGACACGCCGGTGGACACAGGCGCATCAACAGGGACTGAACTGACGTTCCACGGTGGAGCACTGGTCAGATGGGCGCCTACTCAGCTGATGGACCTGGTGAGTTTCTGGATGAATGACTGGCAAGCGCGTCGCGACGGCTAGGCTCAACCTCTACGCCTCTCGGGACGGGCAGGACCCGACCGATGCGCCCCACGAGGCGAGACCTCAGCGATATGCCCCACCATATCGACATGGAAGCGCATGTGCTTTTTCAAGGTCCGCACCACACCAGCTGAAAGTGGAGGTGCGGGCCTTTGCCGCGCTAATGTGACCTCATGACAGTGCCTCATGATTCGACCCGACCATCGTCGAACTCGTCGCGATCCCTTCGCTCCCGCGTGGCAACGGGATTCGGATCGCTGGCTCGCACCGCCTCTCGTGCTCTGGGACGAGGTTCAGGCGGAATGATCGGTGGGAGAGTCGCCCTCGCACTGGCTCCAAACGTTCTTTCGGAAGTGTCCCGAGGGTGCCGTTGCGTCACAGTCACCGGCACGAACGGTAAATCCACGACGACGCGAATGATTCGCGCAGCGCTGTCCACACGCGGGCAGGTTGCCTCGAACGTGAACGGCGACAACATGCCGCCCGGCATTGTCAGTGCGTTCATGATGGCGCCTCGCGCACAATTCGCTGCACTGGAAGTCGATGAAATGCACCTGCCGATCGTTGCCGGACAGGTCAACCCTGCAGTGATGGTGCTGCTCAACTTGTCACGCGACCAGCTGGATCGTGTCGGTGAAATCGGCACAGTGGAGCGGCGGCTGCGTCAGGCAGTCAATGCCCACCCCGATGCAACCATTGTTGCGAACTGTGATGATCCCCTGATCGCTTCAGCCGCATGGGATGCGAAGTCGGTGATCTGGGTGGCAGCCGGTACCACGTGGGGGGCGGACTCAGCAGGATTTCCCCGCGGCGGCAGGCTCGTGCGTCAAGGCGATGATTGGCATGTAGTCGGGGCAGACCACCCCTATCGGCGTCCCGAACCTGACTGGTGGCTGGAAAAGGTCGAGGCGTCCGGCCAGGCGACACTTCGTTCGCGCGAGGGCCACGCCACCGACGTGAAACTGAATTTGCCTGGAGCAGCGAACCTCGGCAACGCGGCGCACGCGATCGTGGCTGCGCATCAAGTGGGCGTCGACATTGACGGCGCGAGTCGGGCGATCGGTGAGGTCAGAGAAGTAGCAGGGAGGTATTCCACTCACGAGGTCAATGGTCGCCGCGTGCGTATGATGCTGGCGAAGAACCCGGCCGGGTGGCAGGAAGCCATGACGATGGTGGATGCCACTGCGAACGGACTGGTCATCGCGGTGAACGGGCAGATCCCTGATGGCGAAGACCTGTCATGGCTGTGGGACGTGGACTTTTCAGTGCTCCAACAGTATCCGTGCGCCGAACGCGTCGTGGCGTCGGGGGAACGCGCGGCGGATCTGGCTGTGCGCCTCGAATATGCAGGCATCCACTGTGAATGTGTGCCCGACACGATCGAGGCATTGACGCGCTGTGCTGAAGGACGCATCGAATTCCTGGCAAACTACACGTCATTTCGTGACACGAAACGTGAAATTGACCGGCGCGAAAAAGAACGCCACGCCGGTACGCAGAGCACGCAGACGACGGCCGAGGGAGGACGCGATGAGTGAATCAACCTTGCGGATCGGTGTGCTCTACCCCGAAGTACTGGGCACGTACGGCGATACCGGCAACGCGGTGGTGCTGTGCGAACGCGCACGCAGGCGCGGAATTGATGCTGACATCATCAGCGTCGACCTGGACACATGCGTGCCTGAAGACCTTGACCTGTACACCCTGGGTGGGGGAGAGGACACCGCCCAGGCTCTCGCCGCTCGAAAAATGAGTGACGGCACCGGGCTGAAACGCGCTGTTGAGCGGGGTGCCCCCATTCTGGCGATCTGCGCCTCCCTGCAGGTGCTGGGCCAATGGTACGAGGATGCTAACGCAGTGCGCGTGCCCGGTTTGGGATTCCTGGACGTCACCACCGCACCTCAGGGCAGCAGAACTATCGGTGAGATTCTCACCACTCCCCGAATCGACGGGCTGACCGACCTGCTCACAGGATTTGAAAATCATGGCGGTGCCACAACATGCGGACCGGATGCCACGCCACTGGCAACCGTCATCCGCGGAACGGGCAACGGCGTCAATACTGGCGACGGAGCATGCGACGGTGTCCACCAGGGATCTATCATCGCCACCTATATGCACGGTCCCGTCCTGGCGCGCAACCCGCAGCTGGCTGACTACCTGCTGAGCCAGGCAATGGGAATAGCGATGACAGACCTGTCTGAACTGACTGTTCCCGGCGTGCAGCGCCTGCGCGAAGAACGCCTGCAGGCTGTGCACAGTGAGGTCGGCAACTGAACTCCTGAATCACAAAGTTGAGTGGAATAGACTCAAGGTGTGTGTCGTTGTAATGAGTAGATCAGACAACGAAGCCCGTCAGACTCCCTCGTCGACCGAAAACTAACGGTCCGGAAGGTGGCTGAGGGGCAACACTTTAGGAGGTACACGTGAGCGAAGAGTTCACAACGAAGGCTCAGGAAGCCATCGGATCGGCGCTGCAGTCAGCGGCAGCCGCATCCAATCCGCAGGTCGAGCCCCTGCATCTGCTGGGCGCACTGCTCGAACAAAACGAGGGTATCGCCCTGTCCCTGCTGGCAAGCGTTGGAGCAGACCGGAAGGTCGTGGGCGCACGCACCCGCAGCGCTTTGGTGAAACTGCCCTCCACACAAGGTGCCACGACCACTCAGCCCGCCACATCCCGCACGCTGCTCACCGTCATCACCGACGCGCAGCGCAGGGCGAAAGAGGGTGGGGACCAGTACACGTCAACCGAACACCTGCTCATCGCGCTCGCAGCCTCGGGCACGGATGCAGGAAAGATCCTGACCGATCAGGGGGCGACGGAAGAAGCGCTGACCCGTGCACTTTCGCAGCTGCGCCCTGACCCGATCACGTCGGCCAACCCCGAAGGCTCATTTGAAGCACTCGAGAAATACGGTCGCGACCTGACGCAGGTGGCGCGTGAAGGAAAACTCGACCCGGTCATCGGCCGTGACAACGAGATCCGCCGCATCATTCAGGTCCTGTCACGACGCACGAAGAATAACCCTGTGCTGATCGGTGAACCCGGTGTCGGCAAGACCGCTGTGGTCGAAGGCTTGGCGCAACGAATTGTTGCCGGTGACGTGCCCGACTCGCTCAAAGACAAACGAGTCGTGTCACTGGACATCTCATCGATGGTGGCAGGTGCCAAGTATCGTGGCGACTTCGAGGAGCGATTCAAAGCCGTTCTCAACGAAATCGCACGTTCGGACGGGCAGATCATCACTTTCATTGATGAGCTGCACACAGTTGTTGGCGCCGGTGCCGCTGAAGGATCAATGGATGCGGGCAACATGCTCAAACCCATGCTGGCGCGCGGCGAGCTGCGGATGGTGGGTGCCACCACACTGGACGAGTACCGCGAAAACATCGAAAAGGACCCTGCACTGGAACGCCGTTTCCAGCAGGTCTTTATCGGGGAGCCGTCAGTGGAGGACACCATCGCCGTTCTGCGCGGCATTGCACCCAAGTACGAAGCACACCACAAAGTCACGATTTCCGACGGTGCCCTCGTCGCTGCTGCGCAACTGTCCGACCGCTACATTACCGGGAGGCAACTACCCGACAAGGCGATTGACCTGATTGACGAGGCCGCATCCAGGCTGCGTATGGAACTGGATTCCAGCCCCGTGGAAATTGATCAGCTGCGTCGCCAGGTGGACAGGCTGCGCATGGAGGAATCCTACCTTGCCGAGTCCGATCCCGATCAGGGGGATGCTGCCACGCAGGAACGCCTGGTGAAGCTGCGCAAGGACCTGGCTGACCGGCAGGAAGAACTCAACGCGCTGACCAGCCGGTGGGAGGCTGAAAAGGCCGGGCACAACAAGGTCGGTGACCTGCGTGTCACGCTCGATGACCTGCGCACTCAACTGGAGCTGGCGATCCGCCAGAACAAATGGGAGGAAGCCGGTCGCTTGCAAAACGGCGAGATCCCCGCTGTCGAACACCAGATCGAGCAGGCCGAGTCGGAAGCCGAACGTGACGCGGCAGACGGCAGCACGCCTGAGCCGATGATCGCGGAGAAAGTCGATGCCACCACCATCGCGGAAGTTGTCGAGTCATGGACCGGAATTCCTGTGGGGCGCCTGCTCCAGGGGGAAACCGAGAAACTGCTTGAGATGGAAGACGTGATCGGCAAGCGACTGATCGGTCAGAAGAAGGCTGTTCGCGCCGTAGCCGATGCGGTGCGTCGTTCGCGCGCCGGGCTGTCTGACCCGAACCGTCCCGATGGATCATTCCTGTTCCTCGGACCCACTGGTGTCGGTAAGACCGAGCTGGCACGCTCGCTGGCGGACTTCCTCTTCGACGATGAGCGCGCCATGGTGCGAATCGACATGAGCGAGTATTCCGAGAAGCATTCGGTTGCTCGCCTGGTCGGATCTCCGCCCGGATATGTCGGATACGAGGAAGGCGGTCAGCTCACCGAGGCCGTTCGCCGCCGCCCGTACTGCGTCATTTTGTTGGACGAGGTCGAGAAGGCCGATCCTGAGATCTTCAACATCCTGTTGCAGGTCCTGGACGACGGGCGACTGACCGACGGGCAGGGACGCACGGTTGACTTCCGCAACACGATCCTCATTCTGACATCGAACCTGGGCTCACAGTTCCTCGCCGACAGCGCGCTGTCACAGCAGGAACGCCATGACGCGGTCATGCAGCAGGTGCGGATGGCATTTAAACCTGAGTTCCTCAACCGTCTTGATGAGGTCCTCATGTTTGAACCGCTCACCAGTGAAGAGCTGGCGCAGATCGCAGACCTTCAGGTTGCGGCGCTTGCCCGTCGATTGGCTGACCGGCGCATCGCGCTGACGGTGACCGAACCGGCACGCCGATGGCTGACTCGTGCAGGATACGATCCGGCCTATGGTGCTCGTCCGTTGCGTCGCACTGTTCAGCGCGAGGTGGGGGACCGACTGGCCACGATGATTCTGTCCGGCCAGGTGCATGACGGTGACGAAGTGCGCGTGGATGTCAGCGAGGATCTCAGATCCCTGACGATGCAGCGCGTCAGGCCATCCGAGCCTGATGGCGACGAGTATGGCGATCATTCGCCGGACCACAGCGCCGAGCAAAGCGAATACACGCCGGACGACAGCGCCGAGTAAGCGTCGGGAAATCCTGCACCCGCCGTTCCTGATAGGTAAAATCGCAAGTGAATAATTGGTGGGGTGATCACTGGTGCCGCCTTCGTCTAGTTTGGCGAGGGCGGCTCAGTTTGATGCTGAGTTGCAGATAGACTGGGGACGGATCTATCCGTGGCGCATTCAAAGCACCGGTTCAAAGACATGTTGAGGTGGCAATCGTGACGACAGGGCGCAAGAATCGCGGTTCATACTCGACTGGCCTGGCCACCCGCGAATCTATCCTGAACGCGGCGATGTCGCTCATCTCGCGCCGTGGCTTCGCCGGCATATCATTGCGTGACATCGGTCGTGAAGTGGGAATATTCCATCCTGCGGTCATCTACCACTTCCCATCAAAAGAAGCGCTGCTGGGTTCTGTGATCAACCGCATGGAGGAACGAGCGGGGCTGGTTGATTTCGTGGAAGACGCCGAAAATGGCCGGACCGTTCAGGCGCGCGTCATTCCCGAAACGCTGTTCGACTTTGCGATCGCCATGATGAGATTGGCGAACAACCCGGATGTCTCGATGATTATTGACCTGGAGTGCATTCTTGCAGTCGAAGCAGCATCAACGACGCACCCTGTTCACGATCACTTCGTCGCGAGGATCTATGCGATCCACGATTTCCTGCGCGACGAGGTGACCCGCTTGGCATCTGAGGGCATTGTCAAGACCGATCTCAGTCCGGCGTTCCTGGCGAAAACCCTTATGCAGATATGGTTCGGCCTGTCTCTGCAGGCCCGCTACTCCGACGATGAGCAGGCGGGGCGCCAAACAGTGGCTATCTTCCTGGCACAGACCCACCGACTCCTCGGACTGGATTCGGACACAACACTGAAAGTGGGCCAGGCGATCCCTGAAGAAGTCGGTGACGTTTATGCACGTTTCCTGCGAGTGGCAGGGACTCTCAGTTCGTAACCTGGAGGCATAGTGGCTGACATGGATCTGTACCCCGTCCCGTTCGAACACGCGCTCGCAGTGGTGCGCAGCGACCGCACGCTGTATGTGCAAGGCGATGAGTCAGTGGTCTACCCTCTGGCATCGGTCACGAAAGTCATCGCCTCACGCGCCATCCTTGTGGCAATTGACCAGCACCTGATGAACCTTGATGATCCGCTGGGGCCGACAGGATCTACCGTGCGTCACCTGCTGGCTCACGCCTCCGGAATTGCAGCCGACTCGCGCGAGGCGCAGGTGCCCCCAGAAACGGAGCGGATCTATTCCAACGCAGGCTTCGACATCTTAGGGGAGGCAACAAGCGAGGCCACAGGTGAGGAACTCAGTCGCTGGATCGAGCTGAGTGTCCTGGAGCCGCTGGGAATGACAACAGCAGATGCGCCCGGATCTCCTGCTTATTCCGCGGTTGGAAGTGCGGCGGATCTGATTGCTCTGGCTCAGGAGCTCCTCGCTCCCACGCTGATCAGCGAGGACCTTGATCAACAATCCGTGTCAGTGCAGTTCCCTGATCTGGATGGCTTCGTGCCTGGATACCGTAAGCACCGCCCGTGCCCCTGGGGGCTGGGCGTGGAGATCCGCGGCCACAAATCGCCGCATTGGACATCTCAGCATGCTGACCCCGCCACGTTTGGGCACTTCGGAGTGTCCGGCTCGTTCATCTGGGTTGACCGTGGTCGAGACCTGGCGGCTGTATTCGTCGGCACAGAGAAGTTTGGCAGTTGGCACAAGAAGAATTGGTGCCTGCTCAATGATCAGATTCTTGAGCGCTTCGCATAAGGGCACTGCTGGCGACGCCTTGCAACGGTGCCCTGCTGGCGACAGCCTCCGATAACGCTCTGCTGCCGGCCCATTTGTCTGCGCTCCACGCATCGAGAGTATGCGTCGTGCGGCCACCTCGGGCAGAGGGACCCTAATGTGCGATCTCAACGATGACCGGCACGTGGTCAGAGGCTCCCTTGCCTTTGCGTTCATCGCGATCAATCCACGCCTGCGTGATGCGGGCGTCAAGTGCAGGCGTCGCATACATGAAGTCAATGCGCATTCCTTCGTTACGAGGGAAACGCAGCTGCTGGTAGTCCCAGTACGTGTAGTTCGTGACGCGAGGACGAGTCGCTTCCACCCATCCATCGGCTGCAAAAGCCTCAAAGGCGGAACGCTCTGGCTGTGTGACGTGGGTGCGGCCGTCGAAGAAGTCGATATCCCACACGTCCTCATCGCGCGGTGCCACATTCCAGTCGCCCACCAGCAGTGCGCTCGGTGAGCCGCCCTCATCCGATGCCGTTGCAGGTGGGACAGCGCCGCCCTCGGCCAGTGTGTCCTCACCCGGGGCATCGCCCTTGGACACCCCGCTGGAATCGCCTGCAACGTAAGGTGAAACGGCAGCGCGCAGTGCGGCGAGCCACTGGAGTTTGTACTGGTAGTGCGGGTGGTCAATCTCGCGGCCGTTCGGAACATACAGACTCCACACATCCAGTCCTTCAGGCGTTCCATCGTCGATCCGCACTCGCAGGGCACGCGCTTCGACGCGCGCAGGATCTCCCCATGTGGGTGCTCCCGGAAAGTCGCGGGATACGCTGAGAATGGGAAGCCTGGAAGCGATCGCCACGCCATTCCACTGGTTGAGTCCGTGAATCTCCACGCGGTAGCCGGCATCGGTGAACGCGTCAATCGGGAACTGATCCGGCTTGCATTTGATCTCCTGCATTGCCAGGACGTCCAGATTCCACCGCGCGCAGCACTCGATGACGCGGTCGACGCGGGTACGGGCTGAGTTAATGTTCCAGGTTCCAATCCTCATGCCTCCACCCTACCGGCGCAGGCTACGCGTTGAGCGAGCACGGATCCGTCGGCGCATGCTGGTCACTGAGCGAGCATGCACGCGCCGGCGACCTTACGATGAGGTTATGGGTACAGCTTTAGTCACGGGAGCAACATCAGGTCTGGGAGAAGAATTCTGCTGGCAACTTGCCGAGGCGGGACATGATCTGGTTCTGGTTGCCCGCACGCAGGAAAAACTCGATGACCTGTCCAATCGTCTGGAGCAGATCGCGAACATCACGACCGAGGTGATCGCAGCTGACCTGTCGCAAGCCGGGGACGTACAGCGGGTTGCCGAGCGTCTCGACGTTCAGCCTGATGATGAATCTGGATGTGCACCGGTGGGCCTGCTGGTCAATAACGCAGGGATGGGTCTGGGGGAGGAGTTCCTCGACAACGAACTGGAGACGGAAGAGCAGGCCCTGGATGTGATGGTGCGAGCCGTCATGGTGCTGTCGTACCACGCTGGTCGTGCCATGCGCCGACGAGGAGTAGGCGCCATCTGCAACATCTCCTCCATCGCTGCAGAGACCGGGATGGGTACCTATAGCGCGCACAAAGCGTGGGTGAAAGCCTTCAGCGAAGGATTGGCGTTCGAACTGGAAGGAACCGGGGTGACTGTCACCGCTGTATCACCGGGCATGACGCGCACAAACTTCCACAAGGCAGCTGATGTTGATGTGTCCGACACACCGGGATGGATCTGGTCGGATGCGGAAACGGTGGTCTCGCAAGCTCTTGAGGCCGTTCGTCGCGGGCGGGTGCTGGTGACGGCGACTGCGCTGTATAAGAGCGCGAATGTGGTCTCTCGGCTGACTCCGCGGTGGTTGATGCGTAAGGTGATGCGCGCCGTTCCGCACATGTAGCGTGACGGGGCTGCTAGCATCGCGGGGCGTTGTGCGGGCAAGTTTGCCAAAATTGTTACCAAATGTAAACAAATGTAACGCGCTGCAATTGCATACATTTTGTGGAGACAACGTTGTAGAGTAAAAGCAACGTCGATCGTTGATCGGCACCTGAGAGGCGGCTCGATCTGAGAGGCCACCGAATTCAGGTTTTTGACACGAAGGAGTGAACGAAAATGGCAACCAGAAAAGGAATTGCCTTGGCAGCTGGCGCTGCTGCGATGGTGCTGATGACGGCATGTAGCAGTGGCGGTGGCGGACAGGCATCAGGGGACTCAGGTGCCTCTGGTGGTGGCGCAACCGGTGAATTCGAGGGGCGCGGCCCCATCACCTATGTGCAGGGTAAAGACAACTCCGGTCTGATGGCTCCCATGTTGGAGGATTGGAACAAGGACCACCCGAACGAAAAGGTTGAGATGATCGAGTTGTCGGCCGAAGCCGATCAGCAGCGCAACTCGATGGTTCAGAACGCTCAGACCCAATCAGATGCATACTGCGTTATTTCTCTGGACAACATCCACGTCGCCGAATTTGCTGCTCACCGCTGGGTTGAGCCGCTCAACGAGGCAGACTTTCCCAAGGACAAGATTCTGCCGGCTGTGTGGCAGACAGGCCTGTACCGTGACCAGCTCTACGCCATGCCCCATGGCTCTGATGGTGGCATTTTGTACTACCGCAAGGATCTGCTTGAGCAGGCCGGTGTGACCGATCCGCCCAAGACGTGGGATGACATGAAGAAGGGCTGCGAAGCTGTGCGCGGCCTCGACGGTCATTCAGACATCGGGTGCTATGGCGGACAGATGGCCAAGTACGAAGGCCTGACGGTCAACGTTGACGAAGCCATTCACTCCGCCGGCGGACAGATTGTCAGCCCCGAGGGCGAAGTAGTCGTCGACTCGCCTGAAGCCCTCAAGGGTCTGCAGACGCTTGAAAATGCCTTCAAGGATAACTTCATTCCTGAAGAAGCCTTGACTTACAAGGAAGAAGAAGGCCGCGCCGCATTCGAAGCCGACCGCCTGGTCTACTACCGCAACTGGCCATACCAGTACTCCCTGACCAAGGAAAAGCTGGGCGACAAGTTCGGAGTTGCTCCGCTGCCTGGTTTGACCGCAGATCAGCCTGAAGGAGGCGTGTCCTCACTGGGCGGCCACAACGTCGCCATCTCCAGCTTCTGCAAGAACAAGGCGACCGCGTACGACTTCATCAAGTGGTTCACTTCAGAGGAAATCGGAAAGCGCATGCTCACCGAGCAGACGCTGGCTCCGATCTACACCGCGTTGTACGAGGATCCGGAACTGATCGATCAGTACCCGTATCTGCCGGCGCTGAAGGGCTCCATCGAGAGCGCTGCACCGCGCCCGCAGGTTGTCAACTATGGCGACGTGTCGGCAGCGATTCAGGATGCCGTCTTCCCTGTTCTGCAGAGACAGGCAACGCCTGAACAGGCCCTTAAGGATTTGAGCGCCAAGCTCACCGAGCTCACGGCTGGCCAGCAGTAAGTTTGTCACCGCTCCTGGTTGGGTGGCTTGTGCCACCCAACCAGGAGCCTTAGCGCGCTTTCCAGGAGGAAGAACTCATGGCGAAAGCACCCACTCAGAAGACGCAACGTCGCGGAAAATCTGAGTCGCAGAAACAGCAAAGTCGCTTGGCGGCGTTGCTTGTTTCGCCCACCATCATCGTTATTTCAATCGTCATTTTGTTCCCCACGATTTCGGCTCTGTATCAGTCGCTGTTCGGCGCCAAGGGAATCGATCCTGAAACAGGATTCGTCAACGATACCGAGCCATTCGTTGGACTGGACAATTACATCAACATCTTCGCCGGAGACACCGGCGCACGATTCTGGACTGCGTTCTGGAACACGACATTCTTCGCGTTTGTCACAGTCAGTATCGAAGCTGTCCTCGGCGTGATCATGGCGCTCATCATGCACCAGGCCATCAAGGCGCGCGGGTTCGTCCGTGCGGCAATCCTCGTGCCATGGGCAATCCCCACTGCCATCTCGGCCGTGCTGTGGAAGTGGATCTTCGATGCGCACGGAGCTGCGAACGCTCTGCTCAATACGCAGATCCTGTGGGCGACATCTGAATGGCCCGCCAAATTCGCCATCATCATCGCTGACACGTGGAAGACGGCGCCGTTCATCGGACTGCTAACCCTGGCCGGTCTGCAGATCATTCCCGAGGAAGTCTACGAGGCAGCCAAGATTGACGGTGCAAACGCATGGCGTCGTTTCCTGTCCATCACGCTTCCACTGGTCAAACCAGCACTCGTTGTCGCAGTCCTGTTCCGCGCTCTCGATGCTCTGCGCATGTTCGACCTGCCCTACATTCTGATCGGACCGCGTAAAGGATCTGTCGAAACGCTGTCCATGCTGGTTCAGGATGAGGCAACAAACCTGAGATACGGGTCAGGTGCTGCGTACGCAGTGATCCTGTTCCTCTACGTCTTCCTCATATCCTTCGCCTTCATCAAGCTGCTCGGCGCAGAACTGTTTGAAGATGACGGCCAGTCGCAGAAGAGCTCGAAGCTGCGTTTGAGCGCGTTCTTCAAGCGTTCGAAGGAAGCGAAAGAAGTCCAAAGGCCACCCTCGTCCACCACCGGGGGAGCTGACGCGCCTGCCCAGGCCGGATTGACTGCGGAGGTGTCACGATGAAAAGCAAAGGTGTCAAGGCGGCTCTGCTCGACACGTCCTCATGGATCGGCATCATCGCGATCGTGGTGTTCTGTTTAGCTCCGTTCTACTGGATGATCGTGTCCTCACTGCGTCCCACGCGCGACATTTTCGACACGACGCTGTGGCCGCGCGAAGTGAGCATGGAAAACTACGTTGAGGTCTTCAAGCCAGACCGCCTGTTCACGCAGTCACTGTTGAACTCGCTGATCGTTGCCGGCGTGACGACGATTCTGGCACTGCTGGTCGCGACGTTCACCGCGTACGCTCTGGCGCGACTGGAATTCCCGGGCAAGACGTTGGTACTGACCATTGTCATCGCCTCGTCGATGTTCCCGTTGGTTGCCATCGTGGTGCCGTTGCTCAAGCTGTTTACACAGTGGGAATGGATCAACACCTATCAGTCGATGATTGTGCCCGACCTGTCATTCGCACTGCCGCTGGCCGTGTGGAACCTGACCAGCTTCTTCAGGCAGATGCCGCGCGAACTGGAACAGGCCGCAATGGTCGATGGCTGCACGCCAGGTCAGGCCTTCCGCAAAGTCATCATTCCGATCGCCGCTCCTGGCATTTTCACCACTGCCATCATCGTCTTTATCAATGCGTGGAATGAGTTCCTCATTGCCGTGACGATGGTCAACAAGCAGGACATGAAGACTGCTCCGGTCATTGTGTCCCAGTTCGGTGGCGTATCCGGGTTTGAGACGCCGTTCGGCTCCCAGATGGCGGCCGGCGTGGTGGTCACCGTACCGCTGGTCATCATGGTGCTGATCTTCCAGCGCCGCATCGTTGCCGGCCTGGCAGCAGGTGGCGTCAAACAGTAAAGAAGGCACAGGCGCCGCGGAACGCCAGACGGAACGGGCAACCGAGGCGCCAGGGTACTCCACTACACGCGAATACTCCCCAGGTGAAATGTCCAATGTGATGTCATGGGGCAAGCTCTCCGCGCCGGCACTGCACGCGGTAGGCTTGCCCCATGACTAATGACTCCCATAAATCGCGCCTGGCCGAACTGGTACGTGAACTCGCCGTGATCCACGAGCACGTCACGCTGGCATCGGGCAAAGAATCTGATTTCTACGTCGATATGCGCCGAGCCACCCTCCATCACGAGGCAGGCCCCCTGATCGGCCACGTCATGCTGGACATGCTGGAAGAAGCTGGTTTCGGGCCCGAAGACTACGACGCGGTGGGCGGTCTGACGATGGGCGCCGACCCGGTGGCCACCGCCATGATGCACGCAGCCGCCTCTCGCGGCCTGAACCTGGACGCATTCGTGGTGCGCAAAGCAGCCAAGGACCACGGCATGAAGCGCCGCATCGAAGGCCCAGACGTTCAGGGCAGGCGAGTGATCGTCCTGGAAGATACATCCACCACGGGTGGCTCACCGATCGAAGCTGTCCATGCTCTGCGTGAAGCCGGGGCAGAAGTCCTGGCAGTTGCCGTTGTTGTGGATCGCGCCACGGGTGCCAAAGAGCGTATCGAAGCAGAAGGACTGCCGTATTTCAGTGCCCTGGGACTGGCTGACCTCGACCTCGACTAGTTTTTACCTCGATCTCAGTGAGTGCTGACCGGAAGGTCGATTCACGAGGGTAGCCTGCACGCTGATCCCAGCCTGGCGCGGATTGGCCGGAGCTTAGCCGCGCCCGGCTTCGACCAATTCGACCAGATCGCCAATGCCTTGGTGAACACCAAACGGGCGGTACGGGAAATTCTGAATTTCGTGTTCATCGGTTGAGCCAGTGAGCACGAGGTGTGTGCGCAGTCCGGCCTCCACACCGGCCTGAATATCGGTATCCATACGGTCACCGACCATCGCCGCGGTCTCGGAGTGTGCGCCGATTTTATTGAGCGCGGCCCGGATCATAATGGGGTTCGGTTTACCTACGTAGTAGGGCGAGCGGTTTGTTGCACGCTCGATCATCGCGGCAATGGAGCCAGTTGCCGGAAGGGTGCCCTCGTCGGAAGGCCCGGTCGCATCGGGGTTGGTAGCGATGAACTTCGCGCCTTTTTCGATCAAACGGATCGCGCGAGTCAGGGCGTTGAAGTCGTAGGAGCGTGTTTCGCCCAGAATCACGAATTCAGGATCCGTGTCGGTCATGATATAGCCCGCATTGTGCAGAGCAGTGGTCAGGCCGGCCTCGCCAATAATGTAAGCCGATGATTGCGGGGACTGCTGCGACAGGAACGCAGCGGTCGCGTTGGCAGACGTCCAAATACGGTCTTCCGGCACGTCCAGGCCGGAACGAGCCAGTCGGGCGGACAGGTCGCGGTTCGTGAACGTTGAATTATTCGTCAGTACCAGGAACGGCATGTTGTGCGATTTCAATGCGTCGAGGAACTCCTGCGCACCGGGAAGCGCGCGGTTTTCCTTGACCAGGACGCCATCCATGTCGGACAGCCAGGCAGTGGCCGGTGGCATCTGCGAGAGCGGCACCGTGTCGTAGAGGTTTTCGTTCATGGCTCTAATGTATCGAGGATCTACCGTTAGTGGGCAGATGCGGGGCAAGAAGGTGCAGATGCTGTCGCGACATGTGTCTACGTGTATGGCGGTGCGCGGCATTCAGGTCGAGAAGTGGCAAGACGAGGCGAGGGGGCAAGCTGGAATGCAGTGTCAAGGCGACCTGTGAAACCGAGGTGCTCATTATCCGTGTACCCTAGTCGCCGTGGAGGATACGAATCGTTCAACAGCATCCAACGCTCCTACAGGGGTAGGGCCGTGGCCAGGGGGATCAAATTCATGGCCCGATGACGAGCGACTCGACCCCGACTTGTTGGCGAACGGCGATACGCGAAACGTTGAAGACCAGTACCGTTACTGGACCATGGATGCCATCCGTGCCGACATGGCACAGCGCTCCACCGGGCTGCATGTGGCGATTGAAAACGTCGAGCATGATTTCAATATCGGCTCGATTGTGCGCACCGCAAACGCTCTTGGCGCCAGACGTGTGTGGATTGTGGGGCGTAAGCGGTGGAATCGTCGAGGCGCGATGGTCACTGATCGCTACCTGGATGTAGCGCATGTTGACGACTGTCAGGCACTCGCTCGCCAGTGCGTCGAGCAGGGAATCACGCTTATCGGTATCGACAATGTGGAGGGCTCGCGCCCGCTCGAAGGGGCCGTGATTCCCGAGCGGGCATGCCTGGTTTTTGGTGCCGAACGCGGCGGGCTGAGCGAAGCTATGCGGCGGGCTTGTTCCCAGATCCTGCACATCACGCAGTATGGGTCGACCCGGTCGATGAATGTGGGTCATGCCGCTGCCATTGCTATGTGGGCATGGGTTGTGCAAACAAAGGCGACGAGCTAGAGGCCATTGTCAACACTCATGCGCTGGGCCTGCTGCCAATAAGTGTGCAATGGTCGGACGGGACTTTCTCCCCTCCACGGCCGAGCAAAACATGAGATAATACTGATTGACCGACTGTCGTTCAAAGAGGAGGCTCCTGTGCCTATCGCAACACCTGAGGTCTACAACGAAATGTTCGATCGCGCCAAGAAGGGCAAGTTTGCTTACCCTGCGATCAACGTGACCTCATCCCAAACTCTGACTGCAGCTCTGCGAGGCTTCGCGGAAGCAGAATCCGATGGCATCATCCAGGTTTCTGTGGGCGGCGCAGAATACTGGTCCGGCTCGACGATCAAGGATCGCGTTGCCGGCTCACTCGCTATGGCTGCATACGCACGCGAGGTTGCCAAGAACTACCCAGTCACCGTCGCGCTGCACACTGACCACTGCGCCAAGCAGAACATTGATTCCTGGATTCGTCCGCTCATGGAACTGGAAGCCGAAGAAGTCAAGGCAGGACGTCTGCCCTTCTACCAGTCCCACATGTGGGACGGCTCATCCGTTCCGTTGGACGAGAACCTGAAGATCGCTCAGGAACTGCTGGAGCTGTCGCAGAAGTCCAACACCATTCTTGAAGTTGAGATCGGTGTTGTCGGCGGCGAAGAAGACGGCATCAAGGGCGAGATCAACGAAAAGCTCTACACCACTCCTGAAGACGGCATCAAGACCGTCGAGGCACTGGGTCTGGGCGAAAAGGGCCGTTACATCACAGCGCTGACCTTCGGTAACGTCCACGGTGCGTACAAGCCTGGTTTCGTCAAGCTGCGCCCGGAGATCCTCGGAGAGATCCAGGAAGCTGTGGGCAAGAAGTTCGATGCTGGCGACCGACCCTTCGACCTGGTGATGCACGGCGGATCCGGTTCGACCGCTGAGGAAATCGCCACCGCTGTCGAAAACGGCGTCATCAAGATGAACGTCGACACCGACACGCAGTACGCATTCACCCGTCCCGTTGCCGCCTGGATGATGCAGAACGTCGAAGGCGTTCTGAAGATCGACGGCGAGGTCGGCGTGAAGAAGCAGTACGATCCTCGTTCATGGGGCAAGGCTGCTGAAGCTGGCATGGCTGCTCGCGTTGTCGAGGCATGTGAGCGTCTGGGCTCCACCGGCACCAAGATGAAGTAAGCATTCGCGAGCCGCTGTCACTGACAGCATCCGCGAACGGTCACCTTGCCGGTGACTGACGTGAAGAAGGCTCGGATGGGCGCGCTGTCGAGCGTGACCATCCGAGCCTTTTCGCTGTGTAAAGGCAGAAAACGGCGCCTGACTGCTCAAAATGGGGCGCAAGACGTCTGCTCGTGATGAGATACTGGTAGTGAAATCAACGTGGGAGGATCCAATGACGCAACAGTGGAATCGGATTGACGGCATGATGATTGCCCAGACACTCAATCCTGAAGAAGTCGCTGAAGACTTGTCCAAGAGAGGAATCGTCGCGCGACTGGAGTGGTTTGACCGCAGCACGCGGCTGCTGGGCTTTGTCATGGCATCCAACGATGATGGCAAGCTCGCCACCATCGGACCTCGCTCCGAGATCCTCAAACCGGGACCAACCGAACAGGAACTCGCTGACGAACTTGCCACCACCTACAAGGCCGAGGTGCGACTTGGCGCCGGCCAGTCAGACCACCTGGATGAAGTTGTTGACGGACCGCACGACGATGCGCGGGCGGACGAGGCAGGCGACGACGATTCCGGCAAGGACGCACCAGATACGGCCGACGAAACAGCCTCATTAAGCCAGGACGAACTGCGCGCCCAATTCAATGGCGACATGAACGAACCGCTCGATGCAGTGAAATCGCGCATTATCGAAATCGGACGGACTCCCGCATCGTCCGTCCCACTGCTGGCGGCACTCGAAGGTGTCGATATTGCAGATCTCGAGCTGCCCGGCGATGCACGCGCACTCTTTGCCGAACTGCCCCCGGAACGTTTGGGCTGGAACTTCGGCGATTTGCCGCTGGTCACGCTGTCCATGGCAGATGACGAATTCCAGATATTCCTGGTGACCGACGACCATCTTGAACATGTCATTTCCTTCAACTGGGCAATGCGATACCTGATGGTCCCCGGCAAACGCGGTGTCAGCGGGAAAAGCACCGACGAAATCGACGCGCTCGTCGGCGAAAACACGAATATGAAAGAAATCGCCGCGATGATTCCCGGTGCCGACGCCGACGCACTCATTGACGCCACCACAAAGAGCGGTGACGAGGCAGTGAAAGCCGTCGTGGCGGCAGTTGGCCTGCCGGATAGTGCCGCCGACTTCCTGCTCGGCAGGTGCGAGGCTGAAGCAGTTGAGGGAACGCAGCCTCACATGGCGCGCGGAATTTCCAATGCAATTGGTCGAAGCGTTGACATTCTGCTGCGGGAACCGGAAGCAACCGGCCACAACATCTGGGAGGCTTACCACTCGACCGCGCTTGAAAAGCCCTGGATTGTGCGCGTCGGCGCAGCGGTGGAAGCTGCAACCGGTGCGATGCTGGTGGCAACGGCGATCCGCACCTCGAAACCCCGATCCGGATGGAGCAAGGTCGCCGGTGTCCTCGGTTCACTGCTCATCATTGACTCCGTTGCTGAAGTGTCACTGGCGAAAATGCTGGCACTGCGAGCCGACCGACGCACGGACGCTGCCGCACAGTAGTTTCTTTCGTGGGGAACTGAGCGTTGTGGGCGGAGACGGCATGGGATGTTGAGGCTGTTACCGCAGTCTTTCTGCATCCAGGAGCCATACGGCCATTGCGCCCTGGCCGCGGTTATTCCATGCGTAGTACGGCACCAATGTTGCGCGAGTGCTTGTCAATGACGGCGAGTGATGCGAGTACAGTGCCGCGTTGTCCGAGGAGGTGGCCGCGGCGGCAGAAAGATGAAGCTCGTAGAGACCGAGCTCATTGTTGAAAGAAGTATCGGCGTCAGAGCAATCGGCTATGGCAATGCATGGTATGGGTGCATCGTTGTCAATCTCTTCAGCGCAATACACCAGAGGTCCACGTTCAATTGCCACCTTGCCGGCGCAGTCTCCTACGCGGGGATTTGCCCACACGCGGGTTGTGTCCATCGCAAGACGAAGGTCCAACTGCGTCGAGTCGTGCCACGTTCGTTCGATGCACGCGTACCCGTCGCGCATCGCAGGGGTAACGGACTCGCCATTGATGGCCAGTGCGAATGACGAAGCCCATTGCGGAATTCGTAAACGCAGCATGTGCTCTGTCGGGGAACTGGCACTGACAGTGAGACTGACGTCGCCATCCCATGGCATGTTGCTCGTCTGCTGGATTTTCATGCTGCCGTTTGCAACAGGCCACGATGCCTCACTGCTGATATAGAGATTGACGGTCATCACTTCAGCCTTGTGATCGTCAGCAGTGTGACACGTGGTATCTGCGGAAAAAGTGGCAGGAGAGTCGCCCTCGTCGATGGAGTAAATAAAGTGTTCGAGCGAAGTGAGCAGACGTGCGAAATTCGGCGGGCAGCATGCGCACCCAAACCACGGTGAGCGCGAACGTGTCCCATCGGACTCAAGAGGATTATCGTAGAAATAGCTCATGCCATCGAGTGAGGCTCCGGAAAGCACCCCGTTGTACAGTGCGCGCTCAAGAACATCAATGTAACGTGCTTGACCGGTCATGTACGCCATGCGTTGTGCCCAGAAAACGAGGCCGATAGCTGCGCATGTTTCGGCGTAGCCGTGTTCGTTCGGCAGATGATAGGCAGGCCCGAAGGATTCGAGTGCTGGTTCGGATCCCACTCCGCCCGTGACATACATTTTGCGTGTCGTCACGTCATTCCACAGGGTCTCGCATGCGTCGCGCAGACGCTGATCTTGAGTGGCGATTGCGAGGTCAGCCATTGCGGTATAAAGGTACATGGCTCGCACTGCGTGCCCGACAGCTTCATCCTGCTCGCGTACGGGTCGATGCGCCTGATGATATTCGTATGTGTCATCTGACTGCATGCCTGTCCGCGCGCGTTCTTCGAGTGCGAAGTATGAGGGTTTCTGGCCGCGCCGATCAATAAAGCGTTGCGCCAATTCAAGATAGCGTGTCTGGTTCGTAAGACGAGCCAACTTTACCAAAGCGAGTTCAATTTCCTCGTGACCTGGGTAGCCGCCACTGCAGGGTCCATCATCTGCAAACACACGGTCAATCAGGTCGACATAGCGGGTGACAACACCCAGCAGTTTTGTCGAGCCGGTTGCATACGTATGCGCGACGGCAGCCTCAATGAGATGGCCGGCGCAATACAGCTCGTGTTGATCTCGCAAGTTTGTCCAGCGCTTGTCAGGCTCGACCAGCGTGAAATGGGTATTGAGATAGCCGTCGTCCTGCTGGGCGCCGGCAAGCAGTTCAATCGTGGAATCAACGGCTTTTTCGAGGGCGGGATCTGGATGGGAGGCCAGAGAATTCGATGCAGCTTCGATCCATTTGGCGATATCTGAATCCCAGAAGATGTGAGGTTCTGGTGTCTGGCCAGGTTTCCACGCCATTTTTAGCGCATCAAAATGATGCCCCGGTTTGCTCATCTGAGCCTGCTGATGGGAAAGTGAGCGCGTGCGGACGATTTCGCGACGTGGAGACCAGAAATCATCAGTAACTGTGACTGACTTGAGAGGCAGTGCGCCTGGTAACGGAGAAAAAAACGATAAATGTGAACGTTCACGAATCACGGCAGTGTGAATCCTTTCGAACCGTTTTCTTTGATGGTAGTAGCCTGATGGCCATTCGTCGAATGTGCGTTGATACGCTGCGCACCTGGCGTATCAGAAACTGCCAGAAGGAGACGGCGCGTCGACCGGCATACGGCCGACGCGCCACAACGTCTCCTAGGCGCGCAGAGCCTCAGCCGGGAAGTCCTGAACCCGATCAGTGAAAATACCTGTGACACCCCATGCGGCCAGTTCGCGTGCGCGATCAACATCGTTGACAGTCCACACGTTCACTTCCAGGCCAGCCTGACGGGCATACTCCACGTCGCGATGTGTGACAGCCTCATTTGCAGGGTGAACCGCTGTGCACCCCAGTTTGGCGGCGGCATCGACGGCACTGGTGATCGACTCGGATTCGGGGTCAACGAGCCAGCCCAGATCGAGGGATCGACGCACCGTACCGAAGGCGCTGGCCTGGTCGCCCTGGTGATGTGCCTGCCATGCGACGGAAAAGTCGCAGAGGAGGGCGTGATCAAAGGAGGACACCAGGATCTGCGACGGATTCTTCATACCGGCCACGAGCACGCAAATACGGTCGATAAGCTCGCTGCGCAGCGTCTGCCCACCCTGGCACGGCTTGATCTCCAGGTTGCCGATCATCTGATTGGCGTCCAGGAACGTGAGCACCTCGCTCAGCTCAGGAACTCGCTCAAAGCGATATGTGTCGGAAAACCACGCGCCCGCATCCAGGCGACGCAGGTCATTGAAACCTTTGTCGTAGTAGCCGCCGGTACCGGACGTGGTGCGGTCGAAAGTCTGGTCGTGCATGACCAGTAATGTTCCATCGCCCATGATGTCGACATCGAACTCGATGCGACGAGCCCCGACTTCCATCGCTTTGACGAACGCTCCCATCGTGTTTTCGGGCGCAAGGGACGAGGCCCCGCGATGGGCGAAAAGGTGAGGAAACTCAGACACGGATTCTCCTTCAGACGTAGTCAGGGGCGGTGCAACGTCGCCCTCGTTAATACATATCCTCATTGTGGAAGGCAGGCAACTCTGCAGTATCGAGCGGGTCAGGATCGAGAAGCACAGCCTCGTCACGCTTTTGAGGCAGAACGGAACGCGTATAGGAATCGATGACGTCAGCGAGCGGGATATCATGTCCGGCTTGCTGAGCGAGGTACCAGCGGTGCTCCAGAACTTCATGGAAAATCTGCGCCGGCTCGAGTTTCCGGGTCATCTCGGGCGGCACGCCGGTGACGATCGGTTCGAACACGTCACGCATCCATTCGTGCGCCACGATTTCAATGGGCATGTTCTGACGACCGGTGATCGCACGATACGTTTGCAGATCATTCAGCATGCGGCGTGCCTGCTGTTCGCCCACATCCATTCCCGTCAAACGCATGATCTGTCGATGGTAGTGCCCTGCATCCACCACTTTTGGCGTGATCGTCAGGTGCGTGCCGTCAATATCTGACACCATCTGCAGTTCGCCCACATTGAAACCCAGGTCGTTGAGGCGTTCGATGCGCTCAGCGACCTTCCACCGCTGATTGAGCTCGATGGATTCGGATGCGGTCAGTTCGTGCCACAGGTCCTCGTAGCGCGAACGGATGCGGTCACCCACGATGATCGGGTCTTCGTCCTCCGGAAAGAAACCGCCAGCCTGCAGGTCCATCAGTTCACCGATAATGTTCGTGCGCGCCAGGTCAACGTCGTAGTCACGCTGACCGGGCGTCAGGTTCGGGTGCAGCTCGCCGGTTTCCGCGTCCACCAGGTACGCCGAAAATGCCCCGGCATCGCGGCGGAACAGTGTATTCGACAGGGACACGTCGCCCCAGTAGAAGCCGAGCAGGTGGAGGCGAACGAGCAGCACGGCAAGCGCGTCGATGAGACGAGTCGCCGTGTCGGGAGTCATGAACTGGCTGAACAATGCGCGGTAGGGCAGTGAAAACTGCAGGTGCTCTGTAACCAGTGCGGCGTTGAGCTCTTCGCCCTGCGGGTCGCGTCTGCCAGTAATGACAGCTGTAGGTTGGACGGACGGAGCATCCAGACGCACGAGATCGCGCAGGAGTTGATATTCGTGGTGGGCAACCGACTCGCCAATCTCCTTGACGGCGATCACGCGCCCGAACAGGTTGACGAAACGCACGATGTGTCGCGAAATTCCACGCGGCAGCGCGGCCAGAATCTCACTGGGCCAGTCTTCCAGCGGAACTTCCCACGGAAGGTCCAGCAACGCAGGATCGACGCGTGCAGCAGTGATCTCCATGGACTGAGGCATAGGTCTATTCTCGCACTTTATTGGCGTGTCATGTGGGACGCATGGATGGACCGGCGGACGCCGGCTTGCAGATGCGCGGGGTGGGGTCGCCCTCGTTGAGAGTGAAAGATCACGAGGAGCGACTGGCCAACCCGGTTTCTGCCTTGTGCGCGAGTTTAACGCTGCGCAAGAATCGCGTCGGTGAGCGTGTCGGCTTCCGCTGCCCAGCCACTGGGCGTGGGATGCATGTAGCCCATAAGGTCGGTGGAGGCGAAAGGTGCTGAGATCCAGGAATGATCCTGGGACGCCGCCATGTGCGGATCGAGGCCGTGCCCGTCGAAGGCGTCTCGAATGTCAACAAGGTGGAAGCGGGTCGTCCCATTGGCCTTGTTCAGATCGCTGATGATGCTGGACTGCAGGTCGGTGTAGCGAGCCTGGAGGGTGCGCAGCGTGGTGCCGGCATCGAACCAACCTGCAGGACCTTCGGGAAGCATGTAGGACGGCGTGCTCAGCAGATCCGGGTAGGACAGCAGATAGATGTCAGCGTTGCCGGCGGCACGCTCGTCAATATCTCTCAGAAGGGTGGTGAGGCGCGTGCGGAAGGTGTCGACGGTGACGGTAGCCTCGTTCATGCGCTGCTGGCAGGACGAGGCATCACGCCCGATGAAGCAGGACACGATGATGCCGAAGAAGTTGGCATCATTGCCGCCAATTGTCAGGAACACGGAGTCATAGTCGGGGGTGACGGCGTCGAGCTGAGGGAGCGCGTACAGGTGGCATTCGGCGGTGGCCGTGTAGAGAGAACCGGCAGGTGCGGGAGCGACCTGGCGAATATCCCACGTGAAGTTCCCCTCGGGAAGTACGCCGCAGATCTGGGATTCTTCGACGCGGCGCTGCCATTCAGCGGGCTGGTCAGGGTAGGTCGACTTGGGTAGAACGTAGGTCTTCGTCACCGACTTCTTCCACCCCAGGGACTGTGAGGAGTAGAAGTCCTTCGACTGTGCACCTGAGCAGGCACGGTTTGTGTACGAGGCGCCAAGGCGTTCAGCGGTGACAGCACCGTAATTATTGGGCGAGCGGTAACAGTTCGTGTCCGTGTAGTTCTGCGCGCCGTTTCCTGCCGAGTAGGAATCGCCCAGCTGCAGAATATTGTGCGGGGTCGAGGGTGACTCAGATGCGGTGGCGCTTTCAGCGTGCGCGGTAAGCGGTGCGAGGAGACTGAGGCATGCCACTGCAATGCCTGATGCAACTAGACGACGCATTTGACATCCTTCCATGATGGCCCGAGGAGCGGCCGCAGCTGGCCCCTTCTGTCATGACAATACCTTGTGAAGGGGACAGAACGCGTGAACAGGCCGCTAGGAATAGGCTGGTCGGTAAATCGCTGGACGTAGCGACACAGGGGGTCACGATGAGCCTAACGGTTAATCTGTATTACACAGGACGCAATGGGAGCGCCCGCGCATTTGCTCAGGAGATGGTAACCAGCGGCATTGTTGATCGAGTTCGCGCCCAGGAAGGTAATGAACGTTACGAGTATTTCTTCCCGATGAATGATCCGGAGACGGTTCTGTTGATCGACCGTTGGCATGACCAAGAAGCCCTTGACCAGCATCACCATTCTGAGATGATGACGCAGATCGCGCAGCTACGTGAGAAGTACGCGCTGCATCTGCGGGTCGAACGCTATCGCGACGATCACTGACCGTGGGGGCCTGACGGCGATCCGTGTCGTCCTCGATATCGCCCTGCCTTCCAGCGAAAGCTGTACGATCAGGTGATCAGCCCTGATGGTGAAAACCGTGCAGGGGCGTGATCTTCGCCATCAGGGCAGCTTCTCATCTCTCAGCCCTGCGCCGTAAACGCGCTCCAGCCCTGACAGCGACTCCTGCAGCGCCCAGTGCGCCGAACAACCACAGCGCCGTGGAATCAGCTCCCGTTTTCACCAGATGAGGCGGTGCCGGGGGCGTCGGCGGGGTGGGTGGAGTAGGTGGTGTCGGTGGCTTCTGCCTGTTCGTCAGTGTCACCACCACATCGTGAGAGCCCTCCTGCGTTGCTGCCTGCTGCGCAGCTGAGTCAAATCCTTCGATTGGCGTCTCGACCACTGCGTACCGAACCGGCTCGCCTGCAACGGTTCGTGGCAAGTTCGTAAAGGTGTAAGTCCAATTGCCGTCAGCATCTGGGGTGATGGTGACGGGGTCGCCCACGTTGGTTGGGTCGCCCTCGCCAATTTGCCGGGTGAGCTGGACCGTGATGCTGTCCGGGATGGCGGGGGAGGTGCCTTCAAGCGTTTCGCCATCAACATCTTGCCAGATCTTATTGACCGTCACAGTCATTGGAGTCTGCGTATTCGTGATGGTGAGTGCGCGCACCTGCGGGGCATCCGAAATCATGGTGATGGGGGAAATGACTGAATCATAGCCGTCGACGTGCAACTCGTGAATTGAATATGTAACCTCTTCAGCCTCGTCGCTGCCAGCGTTGATGAGGGTTGTTGGCAGGCCTTTAAACGTGTGACGCCAGTTGCCGTCCTTATCAGGAGTAATGGTAATGGGATCGCCGAGCTGAGTCGGATCGTGCTGCCCGATTTGGCGCATCAACTGGATCGTGATGCTTGAGGGCAACGAGGGCGACGCACCGGGAATCTCGGTGCCTTCACTGTCATGCCACTGCTTAGCGACTTCCAGATCAACTGTGTCGGGTTTTCCGAAAGTGACGTTGCCGTTTGAACCGATTCCTGCACCTCGTTCGGCACTGTTTTTCGTGATTGTGAGCTTGGCCAGCGCTGATGCATCATTCTTCGTGTGATCTGTAGCCTCTGAGTGGAGACCCTCATTTCGGAGCGGCCGATCCCAGAAATCTTGCGGGTCGCCTGGAGCCTCTGGGGAGAAACGTTGGTCTTTGTTATCGAAGTAGTAGGTGACGTCGCCGCCACCCAGCATACGATTGGCCAAGCGTAAATTGATCGACCCGGCGGAACCGTAATTGTCGTGGGCGATATCGGAACCGAAATGGCTGGCAGAGTTATTGAAAATCCCGGCACCTTCTGTCACGTATAAGTCGATGGAGCCGGTCGGGCAGACCCACACTCCGCCACCGATATACCCCGCGTCATTATGGTTAACTGCAACGTTTTCAAAGTGCGCTGAGTAGGACTTGGTGGCCACGTAGACACCGCCCCCCATTTGCTTCGCCGTGTTCGCTTCGATGTTTCCGCCGCGTAAAGTAACCCGGTTGCTAACAATGTTGATACCGCCGCCGGTGCGAGAGGCACTGTTATGGGAGATGGTCCCGCCGTTCATGATAAAAGCTGCCGGAGAAAGGTCTGCCCAGGCATCAGGGGTGTACCCAGCCTGCTTTCCTGTGCTGGGGATCTCTGCCCATGTCTTTTCAGCGCCTTGTACGTAGTCATCGAATGTTCCTACGCCGCCTCCATTGGGAGCGGTGTTATTGGTGATCGTTCCGCCGTTCATTGTCACAACGGAGTTGCCAAATGAAAAAACTCCGCCGCCGCTGAATCGACTGGTGTTGTTGGTGATCGTTCCGCCGTTGATTTCTACTGTATTGCGTGCTGATTCTTTGGTCTGTTCAGCTTCTTCTTTCGAGAACGGCCACGACATTGCGAGAATGCCTCCGGCGAAGCCGTTGTTGCTGGAGATCTCACCGCCATTCATCACCATGTGGCCACCGTTGTACAGGCCGACCCCTCCTGCTTCACCGTAGTCGTACGGTGAGTGCTCACTGACGCCTGAGCCCCAACCGTCGGTGATGAGTCCTCCATGCATGATGAACGTTGCACCATCGCTGACTGCGATATTGCCTGCACCGTTTTGAGTAGTGGTGGGATCTTGTCGTCTGTGGTTATCGGTGATGGTGCCGCCATTCATGGTGAACGAAGCTTTGGAACCCGTGACGGTCACTGCACCGATGTGAGATCCTGAGTGGTCGCGTACGCCGCTGAGCGTGCCTTGATTGAGGACAAATGCTCCTCGTGAGTGGACAAGGATCTGCCCATTCTTAACGTACTCGCCGCGAGCGCCCATCTCGATCTCGCCGCCTTCGGGCTGAGCAGAAATGGTCAGGGTAGCGCCTTCCTCGACGTTGAACAGAGCAGAACCTGTGAACCCGTCCTCAGCGATGAGCGACGAGGAATTGGCTCCCCACGCATTGGCAGGATAATTGACCAGCTCAATGTCAGCTCCGCGTGGAATCGTGACAGTGTCGGTGAGATAGGGGCCGACCATTCCCAGAACGATGCGAGTTGGTGTGGAGCCAGCCTGTGTGATCAGTGAACGGAATTGGTCCTCGCTGCACGTGAGATCTTGCTGAGGCGTGTAGCAATAGACCTCAGTGCGTTCAGGATCTGGCGCCGATTCGGTTGCGGCTGACCGTTGAGTACTGGTGCGTGCTGAATCGGTGGCCGGCGCTGTCATCAATGGGGCAGCTCCAGGCATCGGCGCGTCGGCTGCTGTGGAGTAGTCTTCATCTTCCACAGTACCGACAACAGCGGGATCTCCCGGATTTTCAGGAATATGAAGGCCTCCCTGCTCTGAGGGCGATTCAGTACCGCTTTGCGGTGAATCTGCAATGGTATTGGAGGCTTCGGGAGAGTCGGAGGCGGCGTCATCAGCCCAAGTCGGGGAGACGAAACCAACTACGAGGCTCGAGGTACACGCGAGCGCTGCCGCGCATAATGCTGCCAAATGTGTGAAAGTCGATGTGCGAGTGCGTGTCGGACTGTGCCCTGGACGAGAGGGTGCAATAAACATGTGATCACCTGTCAATGGGTTTGAGTTATGCTGCCGTGCAACTGTGAGAGACAATCAACGAAAGCTTACCACTAGGTTGGAGTAAAGAAAAAGGGGGTCGTGACAAGTGCTCGTGGAAGGATGACCACCACCACATCGCCCGCCTCACCGGCCACGGGTCGTGACAAGTGCTCGTGGAAGGATGAGTCAGGCAAATAGTGCGCTGAAGATTCCCTCAGTGGTCTTGAAACGAAGCGTTGCGCTTTTGTTCTACGTGTTTCGGAGGTTTGGGAATGTGGTGGGGAGGTATTGGCGGGAGTTGAGGTGCTGCGAGGTCAGGATGGTTGCGGATCGTCCTACCGATGGTGGGCCGATGGCAGCGTGTGTTTTCTCAAACGACAAACGTCGCTGACGTGCAGGAATAAACCGGCAACGGGTAATGTATGTGATTGTGACGCGGAAGCCCTCGCCCGAAACCATCAACGGCCTGTTCGAAGCTGAATCGATATGCAAGCAAATTGTTGGGACCGCTCCACCTTGTCGTACTCCTCACGAGAGCTAGAGCCCCTGGTAGAACGCTGCTTGCCTCCACCAAGCCCTCAACTGCACCAGTGAAGAGCAAAGTGTTCGATCCAAATTTGACAGAGTGTAAAATTTGTGTCTAGAGAGATACGAAAAGGTGGCTCGCCCCATGTTGGGGCGAGCCACCGGTGATATTTCAGTGGGGGAACAGCATCAGATTTGCATCGTCAGCTGACCCTCGTGAGTCTTAGCTTAGGCAGGCAGACGCTCGCCAGTTGCCGCCGAGAAGTTGTGTTGCTGCGCAGGAATGACGCGAGCGTGGATCACAGATCCCGTCTTCGGGGCGGTACGCGGAGGAACGCGAACGATCAACTGATCGCTCTTGTCTTCCTTATTCTCATCAGGATTCTCGTCGGTACCCGATCCAAGGCCGTGGCCTCCCTCGACACCTGCAAGGTGTCCGTAGATGTAGGCGTCAGAGCCGAGTTCCTCAACGAAGTCGACTTCGATCGGAATGGTGCCTTCGACATCTTCACCAACCAGCTCAAGTCCCTCAGGACGGAAACCGATGACGACCGTGTTGTTGTCTTCTGGCTTCAGAGCCGCAATGGTGGCATCCGACAGGGCAACGCGAGCAGTTCCGAGGACGCCCCAGTTGCCTTCGACCTTGAAACGACCCAGGTTCATTGCAGGTGAACCGATGAATCCTGCGACGAATTCGTTGGCGGGGCGTTCGTACATTTCCTGAGGTGTGCCAACTTGCTGAAGGATGCCGTTGTTGAGAACCGCGATGCGGTCACCCATTGTCAGAGCTTCGGTCTGGTCGTGGGTCACGTACACGGTTGTGACACCGAGTTCGCGCTGCAGTGATGCGATCTGTGTACGGGTCTGAACACGCAGCTTGGCATCCAGGTTGGATAGCGGCTCGTCCATCAGGAACACCTGCGGTTTACGAACAATTGCACGTCCCATTGCGACTCGTTGACGCTGACCACCGGACAGAGCCTTCGGCTTGCGGTCCAGGTAGGGCTCCAGGTCAAGGATGCGTGCTGCTTCGTTCACGCGCTCACGGATTTCGTTCTTATCCGTGCCAGCGATCTTCAGAGCAAAGCCCATGTTGTCGCGCACAGTCATGTGCGGGTACAGAGCGTAGTTCTGGAAGACCATTGCAATGTCGCGGTTCTTGGGCTGAACATCGGTGACATCGCGGTCACCAATGAAAATGCGTCCAGAGTTGACGTCTTCAAGACCAGCAAGCATACGCAGTGACGTTGACTTTCCGCAGCCGGAAGGACCAACGAGGACGAGGAACTCGCCGTCAGCGATTTCCAGGGACAGTTCTTTCACAGCTGGCTTGTCTGAACCCGGGTAAATGCGGGTTGCCTTATCAAACGTTACTGTTGCCATGTTTTTAACCTCCACCGACAGGTACGTGCCGGACGATCCAAGTAGAGAGCCGGGACAACGGCGTCTTCACCGCTGCCGATGCTGCCGTTCCCCCTGTGAACGAAAGCACTGGATTAAAAATACCATGAGATCGACAGCGGGGGATACCTGAGATAGTGAATCAGTCCTGTTGCGCATGTCACTGACCAGCATCATCAGCTATGACAGTGCAAGAATCAGCCATGAGTGAAAGAGGTCTCGTCATTCTTGGACTCGCGCATGGCCCACAGTCTCACTGGGAGCTTTTCCCGCGCCCGCTCTTACGTGATTGTCGAAAATCCTCGAATCTAAGTCCTGCAGAGCGTCATCATTCGATACGCTCAAGGATGTGGATATCGGGCAACGCGTTGGCGGCTACGAACTGGTCAGCCGTCTGGGCACGGGAGGTGCCGGCACTGTCTGGCTGGCTCGTGACGATGGAGGAGCACAAGTCGCCCTGAAAATGCTGCACCCGGCTCAGGCTGCCACGGAGGAAGCCCGACAGCGTCTGAGCAGAGAAGCTGCCACGGTCAATCGAATCCGATCAGACGGCGTCGTGCGCGTCCTCGATGTTGAAACGGAAGCCGCCGAACCCTTCGTTGTCACCGAATACGTGAACGGCCCAACCCTCGCCTCGCGCATCCGCAGCGGGACAATGGAACTGAGCGAAGTGGCGCGCCTGGCCACAGCACTGAACCGTATCCTCAAACGTGTCCACGGGGCAGGGGTGGTTCACCGTGACATCAAACCGTCGAACATCATTCTGTCCGAACGCGGCCCCGTGCTCATCGACTTCGGTATCGCGGTCGGGGATGGGGATGACCGGCTGACGGCGACCGGACTGGTGTCCGGCACTGCGGGCTACACCGCACCGGAAGTAATGACGGGCAGTCCGGTGACTCCTCAGGCTGATTGGTGGTCCCTGAGCGCCACGATCCTGCACGCATTGACCGGCCGACCACCTTTTGGAGGCGGAGCACCCGGCGTCATCATTTCGCGCGTCCTTGCCGGTGATGCGGATATCGCGGGATTGCCTCCTCGCTTGGCATCGTCCATGAAACGATGCCTGGATCCTACTGTCGACAACCGTATGAGCTTCGAAAGCCTGTGCTCCGTTCTGAACGGTGCGGCAGATTCACACGCTCGCGATGGATACGGCTCCGGCCGCGACGACGAAACTGATCAGTACTCAGACACGTGGACGGGGAGCTCACTGGTCACTTCCAGCCTGGGTGACCTGGGCTCAACATTCATGCCCTCATCATTTGACGAGGACGACTACACGAGTGACACGCCTGAGACAACACAGTATCCCGATCTGACCACCAATCAGGCGTACACCCAGCCTCTGACTCAGAGCACTGACGTGTATCGCGCACCGCAACCCGGCCAGCCAGAGCTCTCTGCCGGGCAGCCCAATCAGTGGGAGCCGCCTGTCACCGTGCCCTACCCGGTGTCTCCTCCCGACCAGACGGCTGTCATCCCCACCGACGTGCCTCCGCTTCCGCCCGATGAGGCGCAACCAGGGTGGCAAAGCGCAGGCCCCTTCCTGGTCAACAAGGGCGGCGAGTCGTTCAAGAAACTTCCGACGTGGGATGATGCGCAGTCACCCTCGACAATTACGGTGGACAAGCCTGCGCCCCTCGAACTGGCGGAGCCGGGCGAAGGGGACGTCGAGGAAACCGATGGTGAACCTGAATGGCAACCTCCCCCTCTGAAGAGAACGGGGGTCTTGTCGACCTGCCTGATGGCGGCCCTCTCGCTGCTGCCTGTCGCATACGGCATGTCGGGACTGGTCGCAGTGCTCGCAACCCTCCTGGTATTCAGTGTGATCGGGCAGTTCCGCGAACGCAAGGTCAACCGGCAGAGGGATCGCAACGGGCCGGGGCCGGGAGATACGGCCATGACACTTCTCAAAGTGCCGATCATGGTGGTGGTCGGTGTGCTGAGCATAGCCCTCGCTTCGGTGATCGCATGTATATGGGCGGCGATCGTGTGGGCCATCGCCATTGTGACGGTGCTGAGGGATTATCTTGAGATGTCTCTGGAAACCCTTCAATGGCCCGGTGACCTGGTGCTATGGGGCGGGGTACTCTCCGATCCCAGTGGAATTGCGACTCAGATGATTCCGCTGACGGCGCTGATGGCTGTCTCACTGGTGCTGCTGATGAGCTTCAGGATCCTCGAGCTTACTGAATCAGTGCGTGATGGAATGGCGATCGTGTTCCGCACCGTGTCGCCGCCGTGGTGGGGGCGTGCGTTGTTGAGTGCGGCTTTCCTGGCCATCCCGGTCGCGTTCTGGCTGACGACGGTTTCCTAGATGTGCTGACGGCGGTTTCCGAGAGAGACGGCTGTGGATGCTCAGGCCTGTTGGGTTCGCGTCAGGTGGGTCATCGCGTCATAATGATCCTGCGTGAAAATCAGTATCTGCCCGAAGCGAGGAGCACATAACCGATGGCGAAGTCAGAATCATCGCGTGATACGCGCACGAAGGCGCGGGAGATGCGCGAAGCCCAGCTCAAGTCGGAAAAGCGTACCCGCGTCATCATCATCGGCGTGGTCGTGCTGGTTGTTGTCGCCGTGGTTGCAGCTGTGGCGGCAGTGATGCTGACGTATCGCCCGAAAGGTTCGGCTCTGCCTGACGAGGAGGCCGCAGCGCTGCTGGGACCGTACGCAGATTCGTCGCCGGTGGTGTACTCCCACAACGGCATTGAGGATCCTGATCCCAACCTGCCGACGCTGACGATCTATTTTGACTACTCGTGCCACGTATGTGCGCAGGTTGACACCGCGGGCGGTGAAGAAATCGTCCAGGCTGCTACTGACGGGAAGTTCAACATTGCCTACCAGCCCGTCACAACAGTTGGCATGGACTACGCGAAACCCGCGACCACAGCATCGCTGATCGTTGCACAGAAGGATCCCGAACACTGGGTGGCGTTCCATCACGCGCTGATGGGCTTCTTCAATGAGCAGTGGACGTCTGGCGATACACGCGTCGTCAAATCAATGGATCAGTCCATTGACAAGGTGGCGGAACTCGCCCGTTCCGTGGGAGTTCCTGACGAAGTTGTCTCGACCTTCGACGCCAATGCGGTGCAAACCTACTTGGCGAACTCCACTAAAGTATGGGGCGAGAAGAAGTTCGCGGGTCGCGGCGATTCGTACGGCACCCCCGAATACGTGAAGGATGGCACGAAGGTTATTCCGTTCACGCTGGAGAACTTTGCCTCCGACATTATTTCGGGGATGGCTGAGTAAGCGGTTCGCGCTTGCCGTAAGCGGTGAGTAGTCGTCTCGAGGGATTCTTCACACTCAATAGATTCGATTGGTGTTCACTGGTGTGCTCATGGCAAGATATGTGAGCTGGCCACCTTAGCTCAGTTGGTAGAGCACCCGCCTTGTAAGCGGACGGTCGCGAGTTCGAGTCTCGCAGGTGGCTCCATACTTTCGAATTGGATGACGTCAGGCCGGCGAATAATTGGTGTGCATATAGCCGAGGGTGTCTCCCGTCCCCTGAACATTCCTCGAGTGCAAGGGTGAGCCTGGTGGTGGTGCTGGATCAGCGTCACCGTGGTGGACGGTAAGACGAACGCTGTCACAATGGACACGGAGGGGTGCAGCACGATTGCCCATCGTGACGGGGCTACGAACTCAAAAGGCGTGTCGTAGCGGTGTCGGGGTGATCGACGCGACCCAATCGGTGGCCGATTGCGTTGAATCGATGAGGGCATCCCCGCTATGTGGTGTATGCGGGACGTTGGCTTTCTTAGGTAGTTCCCGTATTTGCAGCTTCAACAGGTGTATTTCGGGCATTAACCCTGAATGCTCGACGCATTCGTTTTCAGAGGAATTGCGTCTATCGCAGTGAACAGCAGATGCGCTTGTTGGTGACGCCTTGACTACACCTTAAGAAACGCGCCAAAGTGCTGTCCTGTGTCGATCACCTGGGCGGCTGGAGGTCCCCAGTCAGCTTAACTGTGACACCGAGCTCTTGGCACCTTTCGACAATTCCGGTTGTCTGGGAGGCAAATGAGTCAAGCATGCCAGGATTCTGGGTTTCGCCGAACTTTTCAATGTTGTTTCTTGTCCGCACGAGCTTGTCCTGGAGGTGAAGATCTTCCGCTGCTTGTTCCGCATTATTGAGCTTGTCGGTGATCTGCGACAGTGCGTCCTCATTCGGCGCCGAGCGATCCTCGATGGTGGCGAAGATATCAACGGCCTCTTTGTACAGCCCGCACGCTGTCTTGTCGCCTTCGGCGGCATTGCTTCCGCCACACGCAGTGAGTGTCAAAGCTGCTGCAAGTGTCAGAAGTGGTAGTGCGTAACGTTTCACCGCGTGTCCTCGGTTTCTTTATCTGCTAGTACGATGCGTATGGGCGCGTCAACAGCGTCCCGCGGTACATTACCACAGGCCGGACCGGGAACTGGTACGAAGTGGATACAAGGCGGCTACTGCTGGCTGCCAGGGGATGCTGCCGAATCAGGTATGCCGCTACGGGGCTAGCCTCCGCCAATTGGCAAAGGCTCAGTCTGATCCCTCGCTTCCTCGCGAATCTCCACATCGCCAACGCAACATACGACAAGAGCAAAGAGTAAAAGCGACGCGCTCGTATCTCCTGCCGTTTTGAATGAACTGACTCCTCGCACTCACGACTGAACACATAACTGTCCAACTTTCAGGGGTCAGCACGGCCGTGAGAGCAGAGTTCTGCCTAATTGCGACCAACCCGTCCTCGAAAGTTCGCTTTCAGATTGCCGGCCTCTGCGCCGCTATCTGCATCCGCGGCCAGCGGTCCCGCCTGAAAGAGTGGCCCTAAGATTCCTACGGCAACTGCCAGTTGACCGGCTCCGCACCCTGAGACTGCAGCAGCGCATTGACACGCGAAAACGGCCGCGAACCGAAGAACCCGCGACGAGCAGAAAGCGGCGACGGATGAGCAGACTCCACCACAGGTGTTGCACCCAGTCGCGGCTTCAGTCCCTGAGCATCGCGACCCCATAAAACAGCGACCAGAGGCCTCCCTCGTCCAACAAGAGCATCGATCGCGCAATCCGTCACCTCTTCCCAGCCGCGGCCACGATGCGAAGCCGGCGCGCCAGGGCGCACAGTAAGGACGCGGTTCAGCAGGCACACTCCCTCGCGTGACCAGGGAGTCAAATCACCGCTGGTCGGACGAGGCACACCCAGATCCTCCACCAACTCAGTGAAGATATTCTCCAAGGAGCGAGGCGGGCGAACCCCGGGAGCAACAGAAAACGACAGCCCCATGGCGTGCCCGGGTGTCGGATAGGGATCCTGGCCGACGACGAGCACCTTGACCTCATCAAACGGATATGTGAACGCGCGCAACACGTCCCGTCCGGCAGGAAAGTACCCGTGACCAGATTGAATCTCCGAGCGCAACATCTGTCCAAGCTCATGCACGCGCTCTTCAACCGGAGCCAGCGCCCGCGCCCATCCCGGATCAAGCAGCTCACTCAATGGTCGCGGGCCGGTGCCGCCTTCAATTTCGCTCACGTACCTAGCGTATCCCGTCTTATTGACGAGGGTGCCCTTCGAGCCGCGGTCTGAGCGGTATGTTGAGACAGCCGTAACCGGCGCTGCCGATGCGACACCCGGCCGATTGGCCGCACAAAAGTGACAGTTACAGATAGTCTAAGCGCGTGAGCTCACAGTATCCGAAGGATGAATTTGATCGAGCTGGCGAAGATATGCCGGTCAGTATGCACCGCGCCCAGCCCTCGAAATGGCGCTCAGTCGCGCCGTTCTTGATTCTTCTCATCGTTATCCCGCTGCTCGGATGGGGTCTCGCGCGAGTCCTCACCAATGCAGGAATCACGCCGTCACAGTCCGATTCGACTCAGTCGGTCGCACAGTCGGTCGCGCCCCCCTCGGGCGATGTGCAATCGGGCGAGCAGGCAGATGAGAAGCCAGAAGCTTCGGGAACTGGCTCAACCGACACGCAGGTATCGGGAGAAGAAGCTCAATCGTCCGGAGATGAGCCAACTGAAGAAATCATCGACAAGCATGTCAAGATCGGCGTCCTCAACGGCACGGGTATCGAGGGGCTTGCGGCCGAAAAATCCGCAGCGCTGAACGAGGCAGGATTCCCCGGAACTATCGCTGAGAACGCAGAAGGTTGGGTCTCCGACGTTTCTGTGGTGTACTACGCCGATCCGCAGATCGAAAAATCCGCCCACGAAATCGCCCGAGTCCTGGGAATTGACGAGGTTCGCGAGAACCTCGATGATGTCGGTGACTACGACGTGGTCGTCCTGCTCAGATAAGAGGAACCCCTCAAGAAGAGGCGGAAATATGGCTGACGACGCTCAGAAAGCTCACAACGCCGCAACCGAAGGCGCGTACGTACGCGACACCGCCTACATTGCTGACAGGATTGTGTCGTCGATCCCGCCAGGATCCGCTCCGCAACCGCGATCAGGCGATGCACGTGAAGTGGGGAACATGTTGTGGCCGGTCGAATCTGGCCGCTACCGCCTCATGGCCGCCCGAGCTTGCCCGTGGGCACACCGCGCTGTCATCATCCGCCGACTCATGGGTCTGGAGGACGCTCTGACACTGAGTCTGGCAGGCCCCACCCACGATGCCCGGTCATGGAACTACAGTGGGATGTACCCCGACGACCGTGATCCGGTGCTTGGCATCGAGCGCCTCCAGGACGCATACTTTGCGCGCATGCCCGACTATCCGAAAGGGATCACCGTCCCTGCGATTGTGGATGTCCCCAGTGGTGCCGTGGTGACCAATGACTTTAACCAGATGACCATCGACATGTGCACACAGTGGTCAGGCGTGCAGCGTGACGGCGCTCCGGACCTGTATCCAGAGTCGTTAGTGGACGAAATCGAAGCCGTCAACGACGAGGTCTACCCGAACATCAACAACGGTGTCTATCGGTGCGGTTTCGCCGCTGACCAATCCAGCTACGAGGACGCCTATCGAGATCTGTGGCGCGCAATGGACTGGGTTAGTGATCGGCTCACCTCCCGCCGCTACCTGGTCGGTGACCACATCACGCTGGCTGACGTGCGACTGTTCACCACCCTTGTGCGTTTCGATGCAGTCTATTTCGGGCACTTCAAAGCCAATCGGATGATGATCCGTGACATGCCGGTACTGCGTGCCTACCTGCAGGACCTGTTCCAAACACCGGGTTTCGGTGACACGGTGGACATCCAACAGATCAAAGAGCACTACTACATCGTGCACGAGGAAATCAACCCCACCCGCGTTGTCCCTGTGGGACCGGATCTGTCGTACCTTCTGGAAGAACATGATCGCGAGCAGCTGGGCGGCCAACCGTTCGGACAAGGAACAGCGCCTGGCCCTGTGCGAGAAGACGAGCGCCCTCCCGCACTGACTGAATGTTAAAGAACGCGCAGCTCAGCGCCGTCGGTCACAGCTGCCGGGCAAGGTGGCCGCTGGGCGGGCTATCCGCCGGTACAACCCGCTTCATGACTGTTCGCTATGAGCGACTATGCCCGTCTTGCACTCTCGGGTCGAGAGTGCCAAAATTGGATTAGCACTCGCCAAGGCAGAGTGATAAAAGACCTTAGGGCTGGTGAGGTTACACCGGCAACGAGACAAGAACGTTGCCAGTGGAATCGTCCGTCGCGGGCACCGTCCCTACGATCCGCAATGCGGAAGGAATATACATAGCATGTCCAAGCTCATTCATTTTGATGAGGAAGCGCGCCGTGGCATGGAGCGCGGTCTGAATCTTCTGGCTGACACCGTCAAGGTCACGCTTGGCCCCAAGGGCCGCAACGTTGTCCTCGACAAGAAGTGGGGAGCTCCCACGATCACCAAAGACGGCGTGTCTGTCGCCAAGGAAATCGACCTCGAAGATCCGTTCGAGCGCATCGGCGCCGAACTGGTGAAGGAAGTTGCCAAGAAGACCGATGACGTCGCCGGTGATGGCACCACGACCGCAACCGTTCTTGCCCAGGCACTCGTACACGAAGGCTTGCGTAACGTCGCAGCCGGCGCCAACCCGATTGGAATCAAGCGCGGCATCGACCAGGCAGTTGAAGCAATCGTTGAGCAGCTGCACAAGGACGCCAAGCCGATCGAAACCACCGACCAGATCGCTGCAACCGCGTCGATCTCGGCAAATGATCCGGCCATCGGCAAGCTCATCGCTGAAGCTTTCGAAAAGGTCGGAGCCGAAGGTGTTGTGACTGTTGAAGAGACCAACTCCTTCGACACCACCTTGGAGACCACCGAAGGCATGCGTTTCGACAAGGGCTACCTGTCCGCGTACTTCGTCACCGACACTGAGCGTCAGGAAGCAGTCCTTGAGGACCCTTACGTTCTGCTCATGGAATCCAAGATCTCCAATGTCAAGGATCTGCTGCCCCTGCTTGAGAAGGTCATGCAGTCCGGCAAGTCCCTGCTGATTGTTGCTGAGGACATCGAAGGTGAAGCGCTGGCTACACTGGTCGTCAACAAGATCCGCGGAACCTTCAAGTCAGTGGCCGTCAAGGCTCCCGGCTTTGGCGATCGCCGCAAGGCAATGCTGCAGGATATGGCCATCCTGACCGGCGGTCAGGTCATCTCCGAGACTGTTGGCCTTTCCCTCGAGAACGCCGATCTGGAACTGCTGGGTCGCGCCCGCAAGGTTGTCGTCACCAAGGACGAGACCACCATTGTGGACGGCGCCGGTGAAAAGGACGCCATCGATGGTCGCATCCGCCAGATCAAGACCGAGATCGAGAACACCGATTCCGATTACGACCGCGAGAAGCTGCAAGAACGCCTCGCCAAGCTTTCCGGTGGTGTCGCCGTTATCAAGTCCGGCGCCGCAACCGAGGTTGAGCTGAAGGAGCGTAAGCACCGCATCGAAGATGCTATCCGTAACGCCCGCGCAGCCTCTGAAGAAGGCATCGTGGCCGGTGGTGGTGTGGCACTGCTCCACGCCGCACACGCAGCGCTGGACGACCTCAAGGTCGAAGGCGACGTGGCAACAGGCGTGGGCATTGTGCGCCTGGCTGTTGCAGCTCCTATCAAGCAGATCGCTGAGAACGCCGGACTCGAAGGCGGCGTCGTGGTGGATCGCGTGTCCTCCATGAAGCCGGGCGAAGGCCTGAACGCTGACAGCGGCGAATACGGTGACCTGATGGCTGAAGGAATCTCCGACCCGGTCAAGGTGACTCGTTCCGCACTGCAGAACGCAGCATCCATCGCCGGAATGTTCCTGACCACTGAGGCCGTTGTGGCCGACAAGCCAGAACCGCCAGCAGCGCCCGCTGCCGGTGGCGATGACATGGGCGGAATGTACTAAGCCGCATCTGACCTACAGACACCAATTGACTGGAAGGTGCTGACCGCATATCCAGTTAAGCGCGAGGAAGTCCCGTTGAGCACACGTGCTCGGCGGGGCTTCCTCGCATGTTCGCGACATCGTCACTTACGCGAACAACGACACGGTCTGCGACTCGGCATCAGCGTAGACGTTGGCAGCAGCGGATAGCTGCGTGCTGATCGAATCCAATGACGATTCAACCTGCGTTTGAGTTGCGCGCCAGGAGGCGGTCAGCTCAGCGAAATTAGCTGACGCAACTCCCGTCCATGTGTCCTGCAGGGCCAGAAGATCAGCCATCATGGATGCCACTTCTGTTCGAATACGTTCGGCTGTGGCGCCGATATTGGCCGCAGATGCAGCAACTAGATCTGAGTCGACGTTATATGTTGCCATCGGGGATCATCCTTTCGGTTGCGCGAACCCGCGGTGGGCTCGTCACACATACCGTAGGAAGGGCAGCCGCCCTCGAAAACATTGCGCCTGGAACCTGTGGATGCGCGCAGAGAATACCTCCTCCTGTGGATGCGCAGGAAGAATGCTTTTTCCTGTGAACGCGCGGGAAGAACGCCTCCTCCTGTGAACGCGCGTCGAGGGGGAGCCTGACGAGCGGCTTCAGGACTGAGAACTGGGGCGGCTGGGCACATCCAGCGTCTCGATAGCTGTTTCCAGTGAGGAAGCATCTTCGTTGTCGGAGTCGTCATCCCCATCGGAACCGGGGCGCGCCGCGTAACCATCCGCTGCCTCGGGAGCCAGCACAGGGATGGTGGATGTCGTCTCGACGTCATCGTCGTCACCCTCATCCTGCATCTGCGAGCAGTTATTCCACTTCAAATGCTTGCGGCGAATGATGATGGCACCCGACGATGTTACTTGCGCATCGTCAAACTGACCGGTTGTGGGTCCATCCACCACTTCGATGCCGGAGGTGTTGTCACTGGCCGATGAGATATCAGAAGGATCCTTCTCAAGAATTGCTTCATCGAGCTTGGCCAGCTCAGCTTCTAGGTTTTCGCGGGCACGCGACTCCCATTCAGCAGCGCCAGGGGAGTGAAAGACCGAATCGCGAGCCAGCAGGCGGCGCACCACGATCCGGCGGGCACGCAAGTAGGCCAAATCATCGACTTGTTCGTATTCTTCACGCAGCGACTGACGGAATTTCTTGTACTCCTGCGGCGCGGCAGCGATCGAAGCGAGGTCAGCGTCCACCAGAACCTGCGCGTCCACGTCATCACGCGGGGCGGTGTGTATGGCGACCATGCGAATCAGGTCGGCAACCCGCATTGCCACGTCGTCGCTGATTCCCAGTCCGGTCAAGTGTTCGTGAGTCAATTCGGCGCACTCGGCGCTGACGGCCTGCGGGCTTGAACCCCACAAAGCCGCCTGCACAGCGCGGTTCAGGATCAAACCGTGGTACCACGCTGCGATACGAAGAACATCGGGATCGTGTGTTGACCCCGACAGCTCATCGAGATGCGCCAGTACATCGATCAGGTGCCGCACATTGTGCAGCGTTCGACCCGGCTCATTCCACCGGCTGAGGAGTTCACGAGCCTCGGCGTCAAGTTGAGCGGGCGTTGCGGTAGCCCCCAACTCCTGCATTGACTGAACAAATGAACTGAACAGCCACTGAGGTGCTTCAGCACCCATGACGATTCACACTCCTTGAAAGGGATGATACCGAGCTATGGTAGCCGCACTTGGTGTCATATTCCTACCCGAGAGTCCCAAAAAAGGCGGATGTGTGGGCGAAATAGCATCGCGCGCCCAGCGCGCAGCGCCTCACATGCCTTGATCTGCCTCGTTTGTGAGGTCCTCCGCAGTCAAATGTGTGGGCAGTTCAATACGCACCGTCAAGCCACCACCAGGGGTCGTTTTCAGCTCAGTGGTGCCGTTGTGCGCCCCAATAATCGAAGCAACGATCGCCAATCCCAGACCAGATCCGCCCGTCGTGCGCGCGCGTGAATCCTCAGTGCGGTAGAAGCGCTCAAAGACGCGTTTTTGTTCGTCTTCAGCAATGCCGGGACCGTGGTCACGGAATTCCACGATCGCCATGCCGTCGTTGAGCCCCAGAGCCAGCTCCACTGGCGTATCGCTGGACGTGTAGCGGTTGATGTTGCCTACCAGATTCGTGAAAACCTGCTGAATGCGGTCACGGTCCACATTGACCGTCAACGTCATCGGAGCTTTACGCCCGGACAGTGACCTGACGGTGATGTCGCGTGCAGGATCGAGCGCCTCAAGGTCGGAGGCAGCATTGTCAGCAATTTTGACGAGGTCCACCGGAGTCAGGGCAAGAGGTCGCCCCTCGTCAATTCGTGCCAGCGTCAGCAGATCCTCCACGAGGTTTCCCATGCGCGTGGCCTCGGAGTGAATACGACTGATGACTTCTGGAACCTGGTTGCCGGGCACGCCTCCCATCTGATAGAGCTCGCCGTACCCGCGGATGGCGGCAAGAGGAGTGCGCAGCTCGTGTGACGCGTCAGAGACGAAACGACGGATCTTACGGTCAGACTCGGCGCGCGTATGGAATGACTGTTCGACCTGACTGAGCATCGTGTTGAGTGACAATGCCAGCGATCCGACTTCAGTGGTTGGCGGTTCGGGTGGGATGCGCTGACTCAGGTCTCCGGCAGCGATGCGACCGGCAACGACCTCAATATTGCGCAGCGGTTTGAGAGACTTGCGCACCAGGTACTGGCCGATCGTCCCTCCTGCGATGACGATAATCATGGAGGTCAGCAGGAAGTAGAAAGCGGTGTCTGACAGTGTGCGCTGGACGTCAGTGAGTGGAAGTGCAATGGTCATGACCCCAACGGGATCCTGACTGCCTCGCACTCCCAGCGGAATCGCCATTGCCCGCCACGTGGAGCCGGGCAGTGACGATGAGACGGTGACGGGCCGCGTCCACCCGGATTCAGTATTGGCAAATTCGCCCGGCTCGAGCAGGTCGGGAATATTCGGCGTGCCCGAGTACTCTAAGGTTTCAGGCGACGTATAGGTCCAGGTCTGCCCGTCGGCGTGCACCGCGCGAATGAAAAATCGGGTTGGAACATAAGCGTTGGTGTTCGTCAATTCGGTGAGGGATTGCCGGGCCAGGGGTGATGCTGACGAGACCAGTTGCGCGTCGATCTGTGAGGTCAGGTGACGCTGAAGCAGGCCGATCATTGCTGCTCCAGCCATTGTCAGGCCGAGGGCCAGCAAGGCCACTGTCAAGATCACCATGCGTGATGACAGGGGCCGGTGTTCCCATATCTGCCGGGCAGATTGGACGGGTTGCACTGTCAGCTGTCTTCCCTCAGCATGTAGCCCACGCCGCGGCGAGTGTGGATGAGCTCGCCCGACGATCCTTCGACTGACAATTTGCGACGCAGGTAGGAAATATACGACTCAACGATGGCTGCTTCACCATCCCAGTCGTATTCCCACACGTGATCAAGGATCTGCATCTTGGAGACGACGCGCCCCTCGTTGATCATCAGGTAGCGTAAGAGCTTGAACTCGGTGGGGGATAGCTCGATATCGATGCCCGCGCGGCGAACCTCGTGAGCATCCTCGTCCAGTTCCAAATCCCCCACACGCAGCATGCCGTCATCTTCGCCGCTGTGGTGAGTACGGCGCAGGATGGCGCGGATGCGAGCGACGACTTCCTCCAGGCCGAAAGGTTTGGTGACATAGTCGTCTCCGCCCACTGTCAGCCCCTGGATTTTGTCGCGCATATCGTCACGCGCAGTCAGGAACAGGACCGGAACCGTGATACCCGCTTCGCGTAAACGCCGCGTCACCGTGAAGCCATCCATGTCGGGCAGCATCACATCCAGCACGATGAGATCAGGGTGGGATTGCGTGGCCTCGTGAAAAGCGCTGGCACCATCCGCAGCAGCGATCACTTCGAATCCAGCAAAACGCAATGATGATGCGAGGAGATCGCGGATATTCGGCTCGTCATCGACGACGAGCAGACGTGCTTCGGTGGAGTCGGAGGAAGTCGGGATATGAACAGCCATACAGTTAGTGTGGCGGTTCATCCTGAAAGTTGGCTGAACGACGCGTGAGAGTTCAGCATGTTCTTCGCCCCAACGATGTGCCACTATTGACGATGAAAATTGAACGAATGATGAGGGAGACCGTGATGACAGATCCAATGAGTCCGGAAGGCATCACATTTACGCCGGTGTCGCCGGCGCTGGCTCGAGTGCGCACAATTGGAGTTCTGATCTTTGTCATTCCGCCTGCCCTGATCTTCGCAGTGCTGGCTATCGTGTCGTTTCCCTGGTGGTGGATCGGCACCGGAGTCATCATTGCGTACAGCATCTGGCAGATCTGGCTGATCCAGCGGCAGGTACGCGCGCTGGGATTCGCATTCAGCAACGACGAATTCATGATCCGCTCCGGCATCATGTTCCGCAATCTCAGCATTATCCCCTACGGTCGAATCCAGTATGTCGATGTGTCCGAGGGGCCGATAGCCCGTCACTACGGCATTGCGTCCATCAAGATCAATACAGCGTCCAACGAAACGGCCGGCTCGATTGATGGCCTGCCGACCGACCAGGCAGCCCAGCTGCGCGACATGCTGGCTAAGCGTGGCTCTGAAGAACTGACGGGACTGTGAGCGATATGAGCAACGAGACCGCAGACCCATCGGGCGCACCTGCGCCCACAGAACCAGCAGAGCCGACAACGCGAACGACGCCCGCACAGTCATGCTCGCCTTCGCAGTCACCTTCGTCCGCTGCATCGACTCCGCATACGAGGGCGACTCTGCCCGCTTCACGCACGCCGTCACAGTCCGAGCGAAAGAAGTGCACGGCGAGCGCCCTCGACAATGCGCTGCCGGAGGAAGGCTGGCGTAAAGTCCACCGCATTTCACCGGTCCTCAACACGTGGCAGTTCTTTGCTGCCCTGGTGGCATTCCTGGCCTACCAAGGCACCGGTGTGATCTCTGAGCTGCTTGACTCGGACGTCATCTCCCACACGCCGGGACTCCATATCGTGGGCTACATTCTGGGAGCAATCGCGCTCTTTTCGGTGCTGGTGGGCGTGTACTCCTATTGTGCGTGGAAGCGCACAGCCTACGCTCTCACCGATGAAGCCGTCTGGTACCGGTCGGGCATCATCTTCCGAGTACAACGCCACGCCCGACTGGAAAAAATCCAGGCGGTTGACATCGTCCAGCCTCTGCTTGGCAGGATTTTCGGTCTGGGCAAAGTCACCATCGAAGTGGCAGGCGGGTCACATTCGAACCTGGAGTTCGGTTACCTGAAAACTGAAACACTCCACAATCTGCGCGCCGAAATCCTCGCACTGGCTGCGGGTGTCACATCCGGATCAGCATCCGCTGCACTGGCGCGTCAGGCACGTGAAGCTGCCGCGGAAGCTCCCGACGTTGACCTCGGTGAACAGGTCGCCGCAAGTGACAGTATCGGCACTGGTGCTCCTGCTCCGGAGGCACAGGAAAATGAAGTCTTCCGTGTGCCATCTGGCCGTCTCATTGCCTCATTGTTCATGTCGGTTGGCCTGATCATCTCCTTCCTGGTGTTCCTGGCCGCCATGATCGGCATGATCGCCTTGATACTGACGGAGGGGCTGGCAGGCGTGTCAGGTTTCATCCCGATCATCGTCGGTATTTTGCCCATCGGCAGTGTTGTGTGGAGCCGTTTTGCCGGCGCGTTTGACTTCCGCGCAGGCATCTCAGCTTCGGGCATCCGTATTCGCAAGGGCCTGACTTCGACGCGTTCCCAAACCATTCCGCCGCGACGCGTCCACTCCGTGCGTATCACGCAACCCTTCCTGTGGCGCACCAAAGACTGGTACCGCGTCACCGTCTCGATGGCCGGCTACGCAGGCAATTCTTCCAACGGATCGGAAATGGCTGACGCCTCCTACGTGCTGCTCCCGGTCGGCACGCGCGAAGAAGCTGAACTGGCTGTGTGGATGGTGATCCAGGACCTGGGTGTGGATGACCCCCTCGCCCTGATCCACGACGGCCTGCATGGGGATAACCGCAGTTCCAGCCGCTACTTTGTGCCCAACCCGGAGCGCTCAAAAGTCATGGATCCGATTGTCTGGCGCAGGCGCGGCTCGGCTTTGACCGAACGGGTGATGGCGGTGCGCGATGGGCGGGTCACTCACACCTTGACGATCATGCCCTATGAGCGTTTCCAGTCTGTGAGCATCTACCAGGGGCCGTGGTTGCGCAGACGCAAGCTCGCTGTGGTCAATCCGAAACTGGTCAACGGTCAGGCACCGATTGCTGCTCACCATCTTGACCTGGAATTCGCCACCACGATGGTTGCAACCCTGATGGAACGAGGGCGACTTCGCCGTGACCATGAGCCGCCTGAACGCTGGATGCGTCGCGTGGCCCAGTCAGTGTCCGATCCGAAGGTTGCCGAGCAGATTGAACACAGTGCCAATGCTTACGAGGATTCACCTGAGGATGTTTCGCCCGCAGCTGGAGCTGACACTGACGCCCCGCCCGCAGCTAGTGCACCTGCTGCCGGCGCCTTGCCCGCAGCGGGCTCTGACGAGCGGTAGGGTAAACACTTGTGAATCCCCTGCACGACGCGCATGCTTGCCCGAGACGCAGCGCGCATGAGCATGCGGGCGAACCGTCGCGTCGTCCGCGCCCTGACCAGCTCCATATCGGAATCATTGGGATGGGGCATGTCGGTCCTCCCCTGGGATCCGCGCTGCGTGCAGCCGGTCACGATATCGTCGCGGTGAATGCGTCGTCACCCCAGGCGCGCGAACGTGCAGAGGTCATGCTGCCGGGAGTGCCGATCATGGATATTCCTGACGTCATCTCCGCCGCCGACCTGGTCCTCATCGCCATCCCTGACGATGCGATCGAATCATTGGTGAGCGGACTGGCAGATCTGGGAGCGTTCCGTCCTGGCCAGATCGTCGCGCACACGTGCGGAACGCACGGCGTCGCCATCTTGAACAAAGCCCAACAGGCAGGCGCACTGCCGATCGCACTGCATCCGGCAATGACGTTCACCGGCACGTCCATCGATGTGTCCCGCCTGGTGGGCACACCATTCGCCGTGACCGCGCCTGCTGCGCTGGTGCCGATTGCGCAGGCACTGGTGGTGGAGTTGGGTGGAGAACCCGTGATCGTACAGGAAAACGACCGCACCTTATATCACGCGGCACTTGCGCATGGTGCCAACCACCTCGTCACACTGATCGTGCACGCTCGACGCATGCTGGAAGCTGCCGGAGTCGAACAGTCCGGCACGTACCTGCGACCCCTGGTCGAAGCTGCGCTGGATCGCGCGCTGACCGAAGGAGAACAGGGGTTGACCGGCCCGATCGTGCGCGCCGATTCAGGAACTGTCGGCGCACACATCACCGCACTCCACAAAGCTGCGCGCCTGGCCGCCGAGGACAACGAGCAGGCAGGCGCGCGGCTGACCGATTCTGCCGACAACTACGCAGATATGGCGCAGGCAACGATCACGATGTTCACGCGCAGTGGCCGCCTGTCCCAACGCGCAGCCGACGAGCTGCGCACCGCCCTGATGGAGTCATAACCGCTTCGCCCCAGCACCTTCAATGTCGCGTGCGATCAGCGGCGCGTGCGCCAGCCTCGTCAATCGTGACCAGTTGCGCACCAATTGTGGTGGGAAGCAGGCTCAAACGGGGGAACAATAGAAGGGTCTGAAGGAGGCTGAAACGATGACCCCGATCGTTGCACATACTCGCGCCGAACTACATGATGCGCTGGCACACATGACGGGCACGCGCGCACTGGTCATGACGATGGGCGCCCTGCACGAAGGACACCTGTCGCTCGTTCGGCGCGGCAAGGAACTGGCAGATCACGTGATCGTGTCGATTTTTGTTAATCCGACGCAGTTTGCACCCGGTGAAGACTTTGACGCCTACCCGCACACATTTGACGCCGACCTCGCCAAGCTCAGTGACCTTGATGTGGACGTGGTGTACGCCCCGACGCCCGATGACGTGTATCCGCACGAACCCGCCGTGACCATTGATCCGGGGCCAATCGCGCGCGTTCTGGAAGGCAAGACCCGGCCCACGCACCTGGCTGGCGTGGCGCTTGTCGTCACCAAGGTCATCCAGCGCGTCCGCCCCGATGTTGCGCTGTTTGGCCAAAAGGACGCGCAACAGCTCGCGATGGTACGCAACCTGATGGACGAACTCGACGTGCCGGTGCGCATCGAAGGCGTGCCGATTGCGCGCGATACAGACGGCCTGGCACTGTCCAGCCGCAACCAGTACCTCTCGGATGAGGAACGTGAACGCGCGTTGACATTGTCGCGCGCCCTGCGCACCGCTCATCAACGTGCCAACGAGGGTGACTCGCCCAGCGCAGTCGTGGAAGCTGCAGCGCAGGTGCTCGACGAAGCCGAAGGCGTGGAGCGTGACTATGTGGCGCTGACAGACGAAGCGACTTTTCAGATCGTGGCGCTCGCAGACTCTGACCAGTCAGGAGTAACGGTGCCCACCACCGATCAGTGGCCCGACCGCGCATATGTGCTGCTGGCAGCGCGCGTGGGGTCGACCCGCCTGATCGACAATACGATCATTGACCGCCCAAAGGGCGCCTCGGGGGATGCCAATGACTGACCAGAGCGCACCAGCGATGGGCCCGCGCGCGGCCAGCTCGCCCGCGGAAGTGTACCGCCCGATGATATGCGGCAAGATTCATCGTGCGCGCGTCACCGATGCCGACCTGCACTATGTCGGGTCGGTGACGATTGATGCGGATCTGCTGGAAGCAGCCGACATCCGTGAAGGCCAGCAGGTGGATATCGTCGATATCAATAACGGTGAGCGGTTGACGACGTACACCATCGCCGGGCCGGCCGGTTCGGGCGTGGTGCAGCTTAACGGTGCCGCAGCCCGAAAAATCGGCGTGGGGGACCTGGTCATTATCATGGCGTACGTGTCCGTTCCAGAATCACGACTGGAATCCTGGCAGCCTCATGTGGTCTTCGTTGACCGCGACAATCACATCGTGGAATGTGGCTCTCATCCTGGTCGCGTGCCCGAGGACTCCGAACGCGCCCGCGAGCTGGATCTGCACAGTTCAGGTATGAACTGAGACAGTGGAGGCCTCCCTCGTTTTTCGAAGAAAGACTGAAACAGATACCATGGCACACGTGAGTGAAGAACTAACGCCCCAGAAACCGGCCGGACACGACGATTCGAACGCTCCTCGAAAGGAAGCGGGACAGGGCCGTGACGACGCGCCTGAACAGATGCGGGTCCGTGCAGGTAAACGTCAAACCATGCTGGACGAGGGGAAGCAGCCCTACCCGGTTGAACTGCCGATCACGTCGACCATCGCTCAGGTGCGCGAGGCGCATGGACATCTGGAAGCCGGTGAAGAAACCGACGATGTGGTGGGAATCGCCGGCCGTGTGATGCTGATGCGCAACGGCGGAAAGCTTTGCTTCGCCACCTTGCAGGACGGCGCAGGTGTGCGCATCCAGGTGATGCTGTCCGCCGCCTCCGTCGGACCGGACTCGCTCGCAACCTACAAGTCCGAGGTTGACCTGGGAGACCACCTCTTCGTCCACGGGCGAGTGATTTCATCCAGGCGCGGAGAACTGTCGATTATGGCAGAGCCGGGGGAGGGCGAGGATGCCCCCGCATGGAAGATCGCATCCAAGGCACTGCGTCCACTTCCCAAGACCTACACCGCTGAAGACGGCACGGAAATGGCGCTGTCGGAGGACATGCGCGTGCGCCGCCGCTACCTCGACATGATCGTGCGCCCCGCAGCTCGCGAGATGGTGCGCATGCGAGCCAACGTTGTGCGTTCACTGCGCGACTACTTCCATGACGCAGGGTTCATCGAAATTGAGACGCCGATGCTGCAGGTCCTGCACGGCGGTGCGGCAGCACGCCCGTTCTCAACACACATGAATGCCTACGACACGGAGTTGTACCTGCGTATCGCCCCTGAGCTGTATCTCAAGCGCGCAGTTGTCGGTGGTGTTGACAAGGTCTTCGAGATCAACCGTAACTTCCGCAATGAAGGCGCTGACTCGTCACACTCACCTGAATTCACAATGCTGGAAGCGTACGAAGCGTACGGAACCTACGACACGATGGCCACGCGTACCCGTGATTTCATTCAGAAAGCCGCGCGCGACGCACTGGGAACCGAAGTCGTCACCCTGCCCGACGGTTCGACCTACGACCTGTCGGGATCGTGGGAGTCGATCAGCCTGTATGACTCGATTTCGGATGCGGTCGGAACCGCGATCAGCCCGCAGACTTCTCGCGAGGATTTGGTGCGCATCGCAACGGATCTGGGCGAAGAGATCCCCGACCACTACGTCAATGGCAAGATTGCGGAAGTCATTTTTGAAAAGACCGTGGGGGACAGTCTGTGGGCACCGACTTTCGTGCGCGACTTCCCGGAAGATTCCTCACCGCTGGTACGAGGACACCGCTCAAAGCCCGGCGTGGTGGAAAAGTGGGATCTGTATGTGCGAGGGTTTGAACTGGCCACAGCCTATTCGGAACTGGTCGACCCCGTGATCCAACGCCAGCGCTTCGAAGCCCAGGCACTCGCCGCTGCTGAAGGCGACCCGGAAGCTATGGTGCTGGACGAGGACTTCCTGATGGCGATGGAATACGGCATGCCTCCGTCGGGCGGCATGGGAATGGGGCTGGATCGCCTGCTCATGGCTCTGACGGGGCAGGGAATCAGAGAAACCATCACGTTCCCGCTGGTCAAGAAGATCTGATCCGCTACGAGCTGCCTGCACCACCACACTGCATCGATGAGAAGGACACGACCATGATGAATCGGAGCCGGGCGAGCCAGAAGCGACTGCTCATTGTTGGATCGATGATGGCAGCGCTGCTCACAGCCTGATGCCGCGGTGCAGACCAATCGACTGCGCAGGCGCAAGCAGTGGAGCTCAAATACGGGTACTGCTTGCTAGTGGCATTTACCTGCTGGACGTACTTGCTTACCGGCGACTTTCGCCCGTCGACCGTGCCCGCTTGGCAGTGACTTTCGCCTGTTGAGCGCATCTGCCTGGCAGGACACATATATGCCGGCCGTATCTGCTCACGAGCCCTACGCTCCGAAACTTCTCAGCCAACATGCAGGTTCTGTGTTTACATTAAACGAAAGGCACCTGCTGGCTCCCATGCGCTTTCATGTGGCAGCGCCCAAAGATGCCCTCGTACATTAATAAAACGACGCAGAACCACTAAGGCAGTAATTCGTGACGAACTTCGTGAAGCAAACGCAAGCGCTCAAAGCGGATCGGGCGATCGGCGCTCTGACTGGACTTGCTCTCGGTGATGCGCTCGGCATGCCCACGCAATCGATGAGCCATGAGGAGATTCATCAGGCGTACATCCGTGTGGACGGCCTCGTCGATGCGAGCCCGACGCAGCCCATCGCGCCCTCCATGAAAGCTGGCCATGTCACCGACGACACCGAACAGGCCCTCCTGGTTGCCTCCCTGTTGATCGACGGTGACGGGCACATTGATTCGCTTGAACTGGCGCACCGCCTGCTCGCGTGGGAAGACACGATGAGAGCGCGAGGATCCCTCGACCTGCTCGGCCCCTCCACCAAGAGTGCACTCGAAGAAATCCGTGCCGGCGCCGAATACGGCACCACTGGAACGGAAGGCACGACCAACGGCGCCGCGATGCGGGTGACGCCGGTGGGCATAGCCATCGACATGCGCGAGGCCGAAGCGTTCACGCGCGTAGTGCGCGAATCATGCATGGTGACGCACAATACGACGCAGGGTTTTGAAAGTGCTGCGCTCGTCGCCGGAGTCGTCAGCCTGGGGATCAACGGGTTGGATACCCTGTCAGCACTTGAACTTGCGCTGACCGAAATCGACCGACTGGGTTCGCCCGGACACTGGAGTCCGCGAGCCAGCGTCGTTGCACGCACGCAGTACGCCCACAATCATGCCCGCAAGAGGAACGAGGAAGACTTCGCAACCTGGCTGCGCGAAATGGTGGGAACATCCGTCGAATCCAATGAAGCTGTTCCGGCCGCATTCGCGTTAACGCGCCGCTACGCGCAGCAGCCCTATCAGGCTCTGCTCCAGGCCGCCAATATTGGAGGCGACACGGACACAATCGGCGCGATTACCGGCGCAATGCTGGGTGCGACATGCGGTGTCAGTGTCTTCCCGAACACCGTCATCGAGCAGGTGATGAGCGTGTCAGGCATTGACGTGGCAACCCCCGCGCTCGAATTGCTTGACGTGCGTGAGCGGGCCCGTTAGCGAGACAATCACTGACCGTGCTCGCGGTTCATCCGGTTGAGCAGTGCGCGTGCCGCTTCGGAGTCGACCACCAGGTGCGTCATCACCCCTGCACGCAACGCTCCCAGCAAGGGAATCGCTTTCGAGACGCCGGAGACGACGCACAGCCGCACGGGGATGCGCCGCAATACGTCGGGCATGGGACCGGATGCTCGATGGTTGAGCTCCATATTCGTTGAGCCGTCTTCGCGGATCAGTACTGTACAGACGTCGCCCACTACTCCGTCGGCGCGTGCTGCGTGCAGTTCGGTGGCGTCAAGATATCCGCCCGAATACACGTGCGAGGGGAGCGCTGCGTCGAGCGAACCCACACCGAACAGTGCCACGGTTGACGACTCGATCGTCGTCAGGACCTGGCGAATTGAGCGTTCGCGCCACAGTGCCTCTTTAGTGTCGGCATAGTCGAAGAACGCGGGGACGGGGAAGTAGACCGTCTGGCCACCAAACGCTTCAGCAGCGCGCGACATGATTGAACCCGCGTACGGGACACCTGACTGTGCCGCATTGCCGGCCCCGTTGAGCTGGACGACCGTGACGTTGGGCAGGGGAGTCCTGGTCAAGTGGCGCGTGACTTCTGCTGTTGTATTGCCCCAGGCGATTCCAAGCGTGGCGCCAGGTTGCATCAAGTTGGCGAGCTGCGCCGCGGCCACCTGCGCCACCGATTCAAGCGTGGCGACAGGGGTGTCTACTGATGAAACAGGGACGACGACTGCGTTGACGTGGAACGCCTGCGCAATTTCGCGTTCCAGGTCGGTGCGCGCACCGGCCAGGTCCTGCACCTGGATGCGCACCAGTCCCACCTCTTTGGCGTAGGACAGCAGGCGTGAAACCGACGAGCGCGACATGTTCAATTGGGAGGCTATCGCCTCCATCTTTTCTTCGCGGATGTAGTACAGAACGGCCGCTTGCAGTGCCAGCTCATCACGTTTGCTCACGACTCCCAGTCTCTCATGCACAAATGCCCAACACCTTTGGGTAGACGTGCATTTCTGAGATAATGAAGGCAACAACTCGTCAAGCACGATCGAGAAGCGCGTCTAAGAGCGTGATCGATTAGCGCGAGCAGGCAGCGCGACTCAATGTCGCGATAAAGAAGTACGGTCCAACAACACGATCGATGGAGACGCAGATGAGTATCCCAGTTCTATCACCCACAGCCCGACACGATGCCCTGCAGGAGATGGCGTCAGGCCCCGAGCTGGATGTACTCGTCATCGGTGGCGGAGTGACAGGAGCAGGTATCGCCGTTGACGCCGCCACGCGTGGCCTGCGGGTGGGAATCGTGGAAGCGCAGGACTGGGCCTCGGGTACCTCGTCGCGCTCCTCGAAACTGGTGCACGGCGGGTTGCGCTACCTGTACCAACTCGACTTCAAACTCGTGAACGAATCCTTGCGGGAACGCGGTCTGCTGCTGACGCAGAACGCTCCTCACCTGGTGAAGGCGCAGCCGTTCTTGTGGCCGTTGAAGATTCCGGTCATTGAGCGCACGTATTCGGCTATCGGTGTCGGGATGTATGACGTACTGGCCCAGTTTGCGCACCGCGGGTCTGTTCCGATCCAGAAGCATTACTCGAAGAAAGGGTCCCTGAAGCTGGCGCCCGCCATCAAACCCGATGCGTTAACAGGATCGATCGTCTACTACGACGCGCGTGTAGATGATGCGCGCCTGGTGGTGACGCTTGTGCGCACGGCGGTGCGTTACGGTGCGCTGGCTGCCAACCGGGTTCAGGTTCAGGAACTTGATCAGGATTCCTCTGGCCGGGTTCGAGGGGCGCATGTGGTGGACCTCGAAACTGGCGAAGACTTGCATATCAAAGCTCGTAGCGTCATCAATGCGACGGGTGTGTGGACTGAGAAAACGCAGTCGCTGGCGCACACCGGCGGGGGACTGAAAGTTCTGGCATCGAAAGGTATTCACATCGTGGTGCCCAAAGATGCGATCAAGTCGAAAGTCGGTATCTTCCTGCGTACCGAGAAATCCGTTCTTTTCATTATTCCGTGGAAGCGGTACTGGATCATCGGCACGACAGACACCGCCTACCATGAGGATCGCCTCGAACCTGTTGCCGACAGGGAGGATATCGACTACCTGCTTGAACATGCCAACTCGGTGCTGGCGACCCCGCTGACGCGTGACGACATTATCGGCACGTATGCCGGTCTGCGTCCGCTGCTTCAACCCGGAACCCTCGACAATGACGAAACCAAGTCCACGAAAGTGTCGCGTGAACATACGGTGACGGAAGCCGCTCCTGGGCTGACGGTGATCGCGGGCGGCAAGCTGACGTCGTATCGCCAGATGGCGCAGGACGCAGTGGACTTTGCGCTCGGCTCTGGGGCGAAGAACAAGCCGTGCGTCACAGAAAAGACACCGCTCGAGGGAGCGAACGGCTACTTCGCGATGTGGGAATCCCGCAAGAAATTGGCGCAGGAGTCTGGTCTAAGCGTCGACCACGTCGAAGATCTCCTGGATCGATACGGGGCCGATATCGAGTTGGTGCTGTCAATGATTAAGGAGGATCCTTCTCTCGGAGACGAGTTGCCCGGCGCGCCCGAATATCTCAGGGCGGAAATTGCATTCGGCATTGCGTACGAGGGAGCCCTGCACATCGAGGACCTGCTGACACGTCGTACCCGCATCCACTATGAGCACAAGGATCGCGGAGTGGAATCCCTGGATGCGGTGGCTCAGATCGCGGCTGCAATGCTGGATTGGGATGAAGAAACGACCGCGCGTGAGAAGGCGTCGTATCAGGCGCGATGCGATGCTGAGCGTGAAGCCGAAGGCATCTGGGATGAGAAGCAAGCGCAGGCCGTCCGCGAGCAGGTAGAACCGATCCGGCCCTTCAAGGACGTTGCTCCTGACGTCCAGGGCTGAATCAGCACTCAGCTTTGTTCCCGGTCAACGCCGCGTCGCCCCGCTTGGCTAACGGTGCGTTGCGCGGAGGCTCGGGGATGATGCACCCTCACGCTTTACCCCGGATAGCGTGGCCTCGTAAGACCTTGACCGGTTGTCGCCACGAGTCCGCACTATCTTGACCGGTTGCTCGTTGGGCCTGTCGTGGGTGCTCCGTTGATCAGGCCATGTACCGCTCGCTGCACAATGCCCTAGATCTTAACCTCTTTCGTGCACGAACCCCTAGATCCTGAATGCTCTCCTGCACGAACCCCTAAATCTTAGGGGGATTTGTGCATAACCCCCTAGATCAACAGAGGACAGGACATCCCTCGAAAATTGGAATGTCTTGTGACCTGCGTTTTGAGGAACGCGGCACAATGACGGGGCGTTAGATCTAGGGGATCGTGCAAAAAACAGGGAGAATCTAGGGGTATGTGCATGTGTGAGGGGTAGATCTAGGGGATCGTGCATGTGCGAAAGACAGATCTAGGGCATGGTGTACGAGGCTCGCGGTGAGCGGACAGTGGGCACTGCGAGCTATCTGACCTGGGACTCCTCACGCGGGTTTGGTCACTGAGAAAGCCGAGCCTGTAGCACACCCACGCCAGCATGCCATCGCGGCACGAGCGCATCGGAAAGGTGCTGCTTCCGAAAAGCGTTGAGGGAGGGGCTTACAGGAATGCGAAGGGGTCGAAAGCGTCCAGATCGATGATCTGAAGCCGAGGAAGCACCACCTGGAAAGCGTCGAGGTCATGCTCGAGGTCGAGCACCTCAAGTCCCTCGTCAACAAGCTCCTGGAGCTGGGCGGAAAGGAACTCCTTGAAGCATACGATCGCGACCTTGCGCCCCATTGACAGGAGCTCGCGGACCTGCGGGACAAAGTCTCCGTCATGGCTCGCCAGGATCACTGAGGCGCCATCGAGTTCTGCGATGGCTGACAGGGTCTTTTGAATACCGACGTCGACAACCTTGACGGTGGGGGACTCGCATGCCAGAGGGATTGGTGTGTAATTCATGGCGGTCAGAGCCTGTATGAAACCCATCGGGAGGTGCCCATTGGAACCGTTGAGGAAGAACAATCCTTTCGTTGGCTGGCTCCATGTGTGGGTCGCTGCATCGAGAACGCGGTCCCAGCGGGGACGTTCCTCCGGATTAGGGCGGCGTTCCAGAACTGACATACCTAATGTTGCATCTATGTTTTCGCCATCGACGACTAAATATGTTATTTCATCCATGGATTACAGATTAGTCCCAGGCGTTTCAGAAAGGAAACGTGTTTTCATACTCAGTCTGTTAAAAGTTCAACATATAAAACGTCCCATCACAATAGAGGTGATGGGACGTTTGAAGAATCTCGGCGTGTACGCGGCGAACTACTCGTGCTTCTTCAATGCAGCCAGACGCTGCTCGATCTCAATCTGCGACGAATCGGTTTCCAGCTCTGCGAACTGGTCCTCAATGCTGGAGGACGCGACTTCCATCTTGCCCTGAGCGAGCGCCTCGGCGCGGCGGACGCGATCCTCGTAGCGTGACAATTCAGATGTCGGATCCAGCACGTTGATTGTGCCAAGCGCATCGTTGACCTTCGTCTGTGCTTCGGCGGTGCGCTGACGAGCAACCAGAGAATCGCGCTTCGACTTCAGCTCAGACAGCTTGTCCTTCATGACAGCCAGGCCGTCCTTGAGCTTGTTGACAACCTCGGTCTGCGAGGCGATCATCGGCTCAGCCTGCTTGGCTTCGTTCTCGAACTGGATCTGCTTGCCGATTGCGACTCGCGCGAGCTTGTCCCAGCGGTCGGCTTCCTCCTGGTTGCCAGCTTCGCGTTCCTGATCAGCCTTGTTCGAGGCAGCAGCCGCCTTCTGACCCCAGTCAGCAGCAAGCTTGGTGTCCTGCTCATGGTCGCGTTCGGCCAGGCGCAGGTTTCCAACTGTTTGTGCGACAGCATTCTCAGCTTCCGCAATCGAGTTGGTGTAATCGCGAATCAGCTGATCAAGCATCTTTTGTGGGTCTTCGGCACGATCCAGCAAAGCGTTAATGTTGGCTTTCGCCAGCTGTGCCATCCGTCCTAGAATTGTCTGCTTCTCTGCCATCGGGGCTCCTCCCGTATCTCATGACGTGATTCGTCTCACGCTTCGATTCAATACTATAGATCTGTGGCATCCGCTGCCTGGTGACGACGACAACTCAGCTACTTTTCGGCTCTCAGCGATGCCATGGAAGGGGCAAGAAATGCTGAACAGGCACACACGTGACTCTGACCAGGGCTCACCCACACCGAAGAACGATGCTCTCGACCGGGGTGCACCTGACCAGGGTGCGCCCGCACCTGCGAACGGCGCTCCCAGCTGGGGCGCACCCTCACCCACGGTTGGTGCACCTGAGCACTCAGATGAAGACAGCCAGCCGCTCGCGCGCATTGAAACCGGCAATCCCTCGGCCCCTACCACGATCTACCTGCTCCACGGCATCACGAGCTGCGCCGGTGCGATGGCCGACCTTCAGCTTCGCTTGGCGCATCCTTCGCGTCGCATTATCGCCTTGGATGCCAGGGGACACGGTTTATCGCCTCGCTGGAGTGACGATCAACTTGCGCGAGCAGGCGACCAGCTGATCGACGATGTTGTGAACGCGATCGAACGGGACCGGGCGTGCAGACGATCTCCCTCGCACCAGATCTTTCACCAAGCAGCGTCCCCCTCGGGCACAAATCGTGGGCCGCGAACAATCCTGATCGGGCATTCGATGGGAGCAGCGACGGCGGCGGCAGTCGCGTTGCGCAGGCCGGACCTCGTGGACGCAGTCGTGGCTGAAGACCCCGCACGTTTTGGGTCGCGCTCGCTGGAAGAACTTCATGAACGAGGGAAACTGCGCGCAGCTAAGATTCAAGAAACTGCGAATGACCTGGTCGGTGCACTGACGCGTGAGCTGGCGGCAGGGGCCGCGCCGAGCAGTGAGATTTTACCGGGTCTGTGGGCGAGCCAGCAGTGTGACCCGCGGCTTCTTCAGACGGGAGTCGTCGCGCCCGAAATCAAATGGGAAGAAGTCATGGCAGGACTGAAGGTGCCGACCCTGGTTGTCACTGGCGATGTTGTGGGTGAATCGCGGGTCGGGCTCGAGGGGATGGAGATCCTGCGCCAAATCGGCAACCGGTGTGTGGAATGCGTGATCGTGCACGGCGGAGTGCACAATGTGCGGCGCTCGCGGCCGCAGGGTTACTTTGATGCGGTCCTCCCGTTTATCGCGCGCATAGAGGCCAGTGGTAAGGGGGGGAGGAAATCACTGGTTGACGCGAGTGGACGGTGACGTGGCTGAAGGCCTGGCTGGCTCGAGCGAGTAAGTGAATCGCGCGCCAGGAAGGCTCCCTGCCAGCGAGCCGGTGTCGTCAGTGAACCGGAGGGGCCAGCGGCTGAAATCGCCGCCAAAGGCGCTGCCAAGACGTCAGCGGCTAAAGCCGCCGCCGAAGCTCCCGCCAAAACCGCCGCGGCTGAAGCCGCCGCCGAATCCTCCGCCGAATCCTCCGCCGAGGCCGCTAGAGCCACGACGCGTGAAACTGCCACCGACAGAGCCACCCACACCGCCGCGACGCGTAAACTTTCCGCCACCGTAGCGTGAACCGGAACCGCCCCAGTAGCCTCCGCCGCGGTTAGAACCCAGGGTGGAGCCGAACAGGGTCCACAAGAAGGGATTGCTCAGCAACGAATCGGAATCGAAGAGATTATCCTGATTGCCACGCTTACTCGCCTCGATGGCCTGATGCGCCGCCTGATAGGCAGTCTTGGACGCTTCCTCGGATTGAGCGGGGTCGGAGTCAACCAGCTCTTCAGCGCGCCGCAAGGCTTCTTCGGCACGGGCGAGAGCTGAGCGAGCATCCTCAGGCGAATAAGCGCCCGAGGAGCGCACAAATTGACGCGCACGCTCAATCCAAAGTCGTGCACTGGACAGCTGCTTGTGGGCACGCTCAATTGCGCGCTCGCTCTGCTCAGCCTGGGAGCGCAATGGATCCAACGCGGCGTCGAGTGCACTTTCTGCCAGATGTAGCGACTCCAGGGCTTCCAGCGGATCCGCCTGCTTCTTCAGCGCCAGCCTGCCCTTATCCACCGCCTCATGCGCATCGGCAAGCATCGGCGCAAAGGCCTCCTGGTCGGCACCCAACTTCGTCACGTCCGCAAGATCCGAGCTGATCGAGGCAATCGCGCGCGACAGATTGTCCGCAGCATGCGCCACATTTTCCTGCGCCTTCAAAATCGCGTCGACCTGTACCTGCGCAAGACCCAGCGCGCGCTCGGCAATATCGAGAAGCTGGTTGGCGCGCCCGCGGTCCGTATTCAACAGTCCGTGAGCCTCATCGGCAGAAGTGCGAGCCGATTCGATCAAGGTGCGCGCCTGCTCAGGGTTGTCGAGCAGCGAGGCGATCATCGTGTGCGAATATGCAGCCGTCAGGGTGCGCAATTCGCCCTCGGCAACGCGAATATTGCCTTCGATCTGGTTGATGCGTTCGCGAACAGCGCGTTCACGCTCATCAGCGCTGGCCTCTTTCTCACGCATCACAGCGAACTCGTCGTGCTGTTGAGCGAGTGGCCCCATCGCTTCTTCGAGCGCCTGGAGGATAGTCAATGCGGCTTGTCGCTTCGTGCCCTCGTCATCTGATTCGAGCAGTTTCTGCTGATTCGCGAATTGAGCGTCTACAGTTTTGCGCGCGCGGCGGATCGCCTCGTCGTAGTCCTGAGTGCGGTTGCGACCAAACTGGGCGCGAGAATACGACAGCTCATCGGTGGCACTGCGAACAGTTTCGTCAGCGGCGAGCAGGCGTTGACCCGCCAGCGATACCAGCTCCTCGGTGCTCATATCCGCATACTGACCACGCGCACCCTGCTGCCCCTGCTGCGGCCTGTTGCGGCGCCTGAGCCAATACAGGGCAATGAACAGCACGGGAAAGCCCGCGATCACCACCGCGATCGCCCAGAACGAGGTGCCCGACCCGGACTGCGACGGCGAGCCTGACGAGGAATCTGACGGTGACGGTGCACCCGACCTGGTCAAGGCATCAGCAACCGCGGTACTTGCGGCGACGAACTCATCGCTCGTAATGGCCCCACTGCCCTGATTGATGACGTCAGTTGCCGCGTCGAATGCTGCAGACAGGTTTGAGTTGGCTTCGGAATGCCCGCACATGCCCTGAAGCTGGTCATCCAAGGCCAGCACGTACAGGCTCGCTTTGTCCTGCCCGGTCGCGTCGATGAAATTGTCGAGGGCGTCCTCACACCAGTCTTCAGGAGAAAGCGAATCAAATGAGGAGATAGCGGCAAAAAGTACCGGGTGGCCGTCGCTCTGCGCCGCAGATGCACGTTCTTGCAGGGTGGAGTGCTGATCTGGCGAGAGCATCGAAGACGGATCCACCACCCACGATCCTGACTCAAAATCCAGCTCATCGGGAGATACTGCCCACGAAGGTGAGGCAATCACGCAAGCGGCAATCAACCCGATCGCCAGCATCCATGCTCGTTTCAACGTCTTCATCGCTGCTCCTCACGGGTTGCCGCTTCATCAGAATGTCGGCATAATTCTTTCTCTTGATAGCCTACTGTTTTCGACGTTTCTTCGATAGATTTATGAGGGTGTCCGTCGGTCGCCTCGCTGCGCGGCTGGCGAAAAACAGCCTGGAGAATCGCCCGGGACAGGTTCCCGGCTTATCATAGACAGGACACATGCGCGCCACCGCGGCGCGCACACCGACCCCGAAGGGCGGCACAGCTGCCCTGAGGGACTCTACTTTAAAAGGAGCGCGATCGTGCCGACCGGCAAAGTGAAGTTCTTCGATGCTGACCGTGGCTTCGGCTTCATTGGTGGAGACGATGGAGTTGAGGTTTTCCTCCATGCCTCTGCGCTGCCACCCGAGACACCTACGCTCAAATCAGGAACCCGCGTTGAGTACTCGGTTGCTGACGGACGTAAAGGGCCCCAGGCTCTTTCCGTGCGCGTCATTAAGGAAGCTCACTCCATCGCAAAAGCGCACCGTCGCCGTCCCCAAGCCATGGTTCCCGTTGTTGAGGACCTCATCAAACTGCTCGATGACGCGTCGAACTCACTTCGACGTGGCCACTACCCAGAAAATGCGCGACAGGTAGCCAAAATGCTGCAAGCTGTCGCAGAGGATTTCGATGCCTGAAAAGACAACGCGACCCAGGAGTCGCAAGAAAGACGTCGTGCTGGAAGGCGCGGTTGAGATTGCGCGCCAAGCCGCTGAAGACGTCGCACGCCCCGGCACAGTTGGTGAACACGTCGGCATCCGCGTCGACGGTGACCGCTTGCTCACCCATCTGTTCGACAACCTCGATCCCGGTTACCGCGGGTGGACATGGGCAGTGACAGTTGCCCGCGTTCCGCGTGGACGCAAAGCAACGATCTGCGAAGTCGCCCTTATCCCCGGTGACGACTCGCTGCTTGCACCGCCGTGGGTGCCATGGGCTGAGCGTCTGACTCCCGACGACCTTTCACGCTCAGATGTCCTGCCGTATCGCGCAGATGATGAGCGCCTCGATCAGTCCTACGAGGACGCCGGGGAGAATCCAGACCTGCCGACGACGCGTGAGCTTGGCCTGGGCCGTGCGCGCATCCTTTCAACCGAGGGCCGTCGCAGTGCCAGCGAACGCTGGTACCACTCTCAGCAGGGTCCGGCACGAGGCCGCCTGGCGAATAATCCGTGTTCGACCTGTGGATTCCTGGTGAAGCTGCCAGGGGAGTTCCGCACCGTATTTGGTGTGTGTGCCAATGAGTGGGCTCAGGACGATGGAAAGGTTGTCAGCCTCGACCATGCGTGTGGTGCACACTCGGAAACCGATACACCGAATCGGAAAACTCAGTGGCCTGTGCGCCCATCTCACGTCAACGATTTTGGAGTGGAAACGGTCGAGCTGGGGCAGGCGAACCAGGCAGGTCTCCCTCGTCAATTTGTGCCCGTGACGAGGCCTTAAGGTGCCTGACGAGGTGGCGCGGCGTTATATCGGTCTCTTTCAGCACTACCCAGCTTGAAAAAGTCACGTCGAGCGGGGCACCATTTTCAGGTGAGCTCCAAAAATTCCAAGCAGCGCAACAATGCGCGCAATCACAGTGTAAAGAATCAGAAAAACGCCGCAGCTCAGTCACAGCGTTCTGCAAGCAGCGGTGTTGCACAAAACGGTCTCGATCGTTTCTTCCAAATCACCGAACGTGGTTCCACGGTGGGCCGGGAAATCCGCGGCGGCTTCGTCACCTTCTTCTCGATGGCCTACATCCTGGTGATTAACCCGATCATCTTGTCGTCAGCTCTTCCTGAGAACATCTCGACCCAGGCAGTCGCCGCCGGCACCGCGCTTGTTGCAGGCATCATGACCGTCCTGATGGGTGTCGTCGCCAACTACCCGTTGGGCCTGGCAGCAGGCATGGGGTTGAACGCTATGGTGGCATTCACCCTGGTCGGCGCATCAGGTCTGACCTTCCAGGAAGCAATGGGCCTGATCGTGTGGGAAGGTATCCTCATCACGATCCTGGTGCTGACAGGCTTCAGGGAAGCGGTCTTCAAGGCGGTTCCGCGCCAGTTGAAGACCGCTATTTCTGTGGGCATCGGTCTGTTCATCGCTTTTGTCGGTCTGCTGAACGCCGGCATCATCCGTCCGGGCGGAACACCCGTCCAGCTCGGTGTTGACGGCTCCCTCGACGGGTGGCCCGCAGTGATCTTCGTCTTTGGCCTGTTCCTGACGATCATCCTGTACGTGCGCAAGGTGCGTGGCGCCATCCTGATCGGCATCCTCTCATCGACCGTTCTGGCCATCATCATCCAGGCGTTCGTGAAGATCGGGCAGAAGTCCGACGAAAACCCGACCGGCTGGGGACAGTCAGTTCCTCAAATCGATGGCGCACCGGTGGCTTTTCCTCAGTTCTCCTCCCTCTTCCAGGTCGACATGTTCGGCGCATTCGGCAAGCTGGGACCCCTCGCAGTGATTCTGCTGGTCTTCTCGCTGATGCTGGCTGATTTCTTCGACACGATGGGAACGATGGTGGCCGTGGGCGCCGAGGGTGACCTGCTGGACGAAAAGGGTAACCCGCCGCGATCCAAGCAGATTCTGCTCATCGACTCCGTTTCAGCAATGGCTGGCGGTATGGGTGGCGTCTCCTCGAACACGTCCTTCATCGAATCAGCGGCCGGCGTGGGCGAAGGCGCACGAACTGGTCTAGCATCGGTAGTGACGGGATGTCTGTTCCTTGTCTCGACCTTCCTTGCACCGATCGTCAACCTGGTGCCGACCGAGGCTGCCTCAACGGCTTTGGTCTTCGTCGGGTTCCTCATGATGGTGCAGGTCACCGACATGGAGTGGCACAAGCCCGAAATAGCGATTCCGGCATTCTTGACGATTGCCTTCATGCCGTTCGCCTACTCGATTTCGGTAGGTATCGGCGTTGGATTCATCGCTTACACAGCCATTCAAATAGCGATCGGCAAAGCACGCAGGATTCACCCGCTCATGTGGGTCGTGTCGATTCTGTTCGTGGCCTACTTCGCGTTGGGCCCGATTCAGCGCGCACTGCTTGGCTGAACGCTCAACCTTTAAGGAGTAGCTCGTCAGGTGTCCCGGACCTTCCACTCGCTGCGCTATACCAACTTCCGCTACTGGTTCATCGGCAACATCATTGCCTCGACCGGTACGTGGATGCAGCGTGTGGCTCAGGACTGGCTGGTTCTCACCGTCCTGACGGATAACGAAGGGTTCCAGGTCGGCGTGGTGACAGCACTGCAGTTCATACCACTGCTGGTGCTGTCACCATGGGCCGGTGTCCTGGCAGACCGCCTCAACCGCAGACACCTCATTCAGGCCATGCAGGTCTTGACTGCGGCTCTCGGGCTGATCCTGGGTGCCCTCGTGCTGACGGGCACCGCCCAACTGTGGCACGTCTACGTGCTGGCCCTGATCGGTGGAATCGGATCGACCCTCGATTCACCTGCCCGCCAGGCATTCGTGTCCGAACTTGTTCCCGCTGAATCACTGCCGAACGCAGTGGGACTGAATTCAACTGCTTTCAACTCGGCCCGCCTCATCGGACCGGCACTATCTGGCCTGGTCATTGATTGGGTGGGTCCGGGCTGGGTCTTCATCATCAACGGTGCGCTGTTTGCGGCGCCTGTGATTGCGCTGGCACTGATGCGCACAGATGAGTTGAACGCTCAGCGCCACGTCAAGCGCGAGAAGGGCCAGATCCGCGAAGGTCTCGCCTACGTGCGCTCGCGCCCCGACATCATCCTGATCCTCATCGTCGTGTCCGTGGTGTCAGCCCTTGGCATGAACTTCCAGATGACCTCCGCCATGATGGCCACAGAGGTCTACCACCGTCAGGCCGGCGACTACGGAATTCTTGGTTCCTTCATGGCGATCGGAGCGCTGACCGGCGCCCTTATCGCAGCACGTCGACGCGTACCGCGCCTTCGCCTGATTGTTCTGGCTGCAGCAGCATTCGGACTGGTTGAAATCATTCTGGGACTTGCACCCAACTACTGGTCGTTCGCTCTCATTTCGATTCCGACTGGCCTGGCGATGCTCACCATGATTACCGCGGCCAATGCCGCCATCCAGATCTCCACTGCTGAGGAGATGCGCGGACGGGTCATGGCACTGTACTCGATGATCTTCATGGGATCCACTCCGCTGGGAGCCCCGCTGATCGGCTGGATAGGGCAGCAGTTCGGTGCCCGCTGGTCAATCCTGATCGGAGGAATCTTCTCCCTCCTGATCGCTATTGCAGCCGGCGTGTGGGCGATTATCCACTGGGAAATCCGCGTCCGACTGCACTGGTCATTCCACCCGCTCGAAGCGGTCGGCCCTGTTGAACGCGCCAGGGCCGCTCAGGATGCGGCCGAGGCCACCCGACGCGCATCCGAAGGTGGATAGCGACCTGGTTCAGGCGCTAGGCGAGGGTATTGTCGATCACCCAGTCCACGCACTGTGCGAGTGCGCGAACGTCCCGGCTTTCCACCGAGGGGAATGTACCGATGCGCAGCTGATTGCGCCCGAGCTTACGGTACGGTTCGACATCGACAACCCCGTTGGCACGCAGAATCCGGCATACGCGCGCCGCATCGACGGTGTCGTCACAGTCCACCGTGACAACAACGGGGGAGCGCCACTGAGCATTGGAGACGAACGGCGTCAGGTGCGAGTGCGCATCCGCCCACTGGTACAGCACGTCCGAAGATTCGAGGCAGCGAGCTTCCATCACCTGCAGGCCACCACCGGCCAGCATCCACTGAATCTGCTGATCCAGCATGATGAGCGTGGCGATGGCAGGAGTATTCAGCGTCTGATCCTTGCTCGAATTCCTGCATGCGATTGACAGATCCAGGATCTGCGGCATCCAGCGTGCATCATCGCCGTGCAACCTTTCGGCGCGCTCCTGAGCCGCAGGGGAGAGCAGCGCGACCCACAGGCCTCCGTCGGAGCCAAAACACTTCTGAGGGCTGAAATAGTAGACGTCCACATTGTTCAGATCGACGCGTACACCACCGGCGATCGACGTGGCGTCCACAACGGTCAGACAGTCATCAACGTTGACCCGATACAGCGGGCTGAGAGCACCAGTGGAAGTCTCGTGATGCGGGTATGCCGCAACGTCGATCGGTTCCCCTGAATCATGGCCGACGGCACCCTCGTCAATGAGTGTGGCCACCGTGCCAGGCTCACTTTTCACAATCAGGGGTGCGGCAAGGTGGGGCGCGCGGGCGGCCTCGTCAGCGAACTTCGAGCCGAACTCGCCGAAAACGGCGTGGGCGCTGCGCCTGCGAATCAGTGAGGTCGTAGCGACGGCCCAAAATGTTGTGGATCCACCATTGCCGAGGGCGACCTCCCACCCTTCGGGCAGGGAGAACAGATCGCATAGCCCACTGCGGATCGATGCCACAATGGAGCGGACAGGCTGCTGACGGTGAGACGTTCCCATGACGAGTGGACGCATCAACGCGTCGAGCTGCTGGGTGCGAATCTTCGACGGGCCGCAGCCGAACCGGCCATCGTGAGGCAAGAGCGTGTCAGGAATGCGAGGGCACTGAGCGTCCAACTGATCTGTCATAGCCCCCAAGGTAGTCCCTTTTCAGGCTCGAGAGTGCCAGCCTTGGCGGGGTGGACACTCGTGCCGTCGAAGCATCTGCGCTGCATGAGCACCGCCGCGAATAAGGCAACGCCCGCCTTCCGAATACGAGCGTTTACAGCGGCCGGCAGGCACCTTGACTTTTCGGCGTTCTGCAGCTATCTGCGGCGTTTTTCACTGTTCGACACTAAAGTCATTAACGTTGTGGCTAATACCACGTCACGAAATGGGGATGGAGGACACAGTGGGAGAGCTCATCGACACGACGGAGATGTACCTCAAGGCCATCTTTGAATTGGAAGAAGATGGGGTCACACCTCTGCGTGCCCGGATCGTCGACCGGCTCGGTCACTCCGGCCCTACTGTTTCACAGACGGTGTCGCGCATGGAGCGCGATGGTTTGCTGCACGTGTTGGGGGATCGACGCCTTGAACTGACGCGAGACGGATGGTACCGGGCGCGGGAAGTGATGCGCAAGCACCGTCTCGCTGAGCGCCTCCTCCTCGACATCATCGGTCTGGGATGGGCGGACGTCCACGAGGAAGCATGCCGATGGGAACACGTGATGTCCGAACAGGTCGAAGCGCGCCTGGTCAAACTGTTAGGTGTCCCCCAGACGGATCCGTATGGCAACCCTCTTCCGGGTATTGAGATCGACCGTCCGGAAGTGTCCGTGGAGGTTGCGCTCAGAGAATCGGAACGTGTTGTAGCTCCCATTGCACGCATTGGTGAACCCATCCAGGCAGAGGTTGATGTGCTGGCACGCTTCGAAGAACTCGGCCTGTTTCCCACGGTCATGGCGGTTGCCGTGGCTGATGAGAAGACGGGAGATGTCCTGATTCGGGCGCTCAGCGACGAGGGCGAGGACGCTCATTTCCTTCGGCTGAATGTGGCTTTCGTCCCGCATCTGTTCTTTGCGATGGAACGCAAGTAGGGGTGCTCCAAAAGATTGCGTACATCACCGTTACCATTGCGTGACATTTGAGGGGTAGACGCGCTAATGTATCTCTTGGTTGCGACGCATCCACCCACACACCATCCGCTTAAGCCAAACAATGGTGAGCGTGGGAAGCACCTGTTTGGCGCGGGGGACCCAAAACCTGACGTGATCGCCTGGCGATCTTGGGGTGAAGTCCCAAAGTGGACCGGACACTCCAGTCCGAACCCGACAGCTGACCTCGTAAGCGAATAAGTGGAGATTTTAAAAGAAGTGAAACGAACGAAAACCGTTCTGCGGCATCGCAAGGCATGCCGCCCTTTGACACCCTTGACACCGATTACTGATGCCGTATCGTCGGTTACCCTTCAGCCCGTGCGTGGGACAGCTTTTGTTTCCGTGACGGGTCTTGCTTTGACCGCTGCTGTTGTCGGCACCGCTCAGGCAACCCCGGAAGGTTCTGACGCGCCTTCCATTCACGTCAAAGGCATTACTGCTGGCACTGAAAAAGCAGCACCGACCCTGAGCGTTCCGAACATCGCTTGGAAAGCATCTGACCTGATCGGTGACGAAGCTGCAGTCACGGCAGCAGCCCCTGAAGAGGCAGCGCCAGCTACTGAAGAAGCTGACGGGATGGAGGCCGCCAACCGCGATGAGGCGCGCGCGGAACTTACCGACGGTGAGCAGGCTCCGATCGCAGTGAACGCTGCTTCTGGCGATATTGTTTCGATCGCCATGTCTCTGCTGGGTGTGCCCTACGTCTACGGTGGTTCCTCACCGGCTGGATTCGACTGCTCGGGCTTCACACAGTACGTCTACGGCCTGGCGGGCATTTCCATTCCCCGCACCTCCGGAGCGCAGGGAGCGGCCGGCGTGTCGGTTCCTGCATCGGAAGCTCAGCCTGGTGACCTCGTGTGGCACGCATACGGCCACGTCGGCATCTACGCCGGAAACGGAATGGTTATCGAAGCCACCACACCTGGATCCGTGACCAAGGTCCAGGGTCTGTGGGGAAGCTACGAGTTCATCCGCGTCGCTCACTGACCTCAGCAAGGCGGCAGGGCTCCTTGGATGCGGGCTCTGACCTGATTGTCACGCGTGGGTCTCACCGTAAGGTGAGGCCCACGTTTTCATGCGAGCAGGAATCGTTTTACGCCGTTTCGATCTCTATTCGCCCCACAAAGGCCAACTTCAAGGCACAATGGTGGTAACACTTCATGAAGGAGGACAATATGGGGTCCAAGGAAGTTATCCTCGTCGGAACGGATGGTTCCACTGAGTCTCTGGCTGCTGTGAAGTGGGCGAGTGACCGCGCGGTTCGAACGGGTGCGCGAGTCCATGTGATCTGTACCTATGCGCTTGCCTCGTATTCTGCGGCCGCCCTCGACGGCGGGTACGCCATGCTGGACGACGAAGCTCTCAAGCGTGGGGCACAAACTGTCGTCGATGAAGCTGTCGAACATGCGAAGAAGCAGGGAGACATCCACGTTTCCAGTTCGATTGAGCCGGGAGATCCTGCAGGCGTCCTGGTTGACATGTCCAAAGAAGTGGACATGATCGTTGTCGGGTCGCGCGGCGGTGGCGGGTTTGCCGATCGGCTGCTGGGAACAGTTTCCAGCGCCTTGCCGGCTCACGCGAAGTGCCCTGTGGTTGTCGTGCCGCGCCATACCAGCGGCAAGTCGTTCACCCCTGTGGAGCGAATCGTGGTCGGCAGTGATGGCTCCGAGGTTGCCTCTGCCGCCTTGAAGCGCTCCATTGATGAAGCTGAAGTGTGGGACGCTGAACTGACGGCAATTTCGGCGGTACCGATCGCGCAGGGCAACTCGATGATGGCGTGGATGCCGACGTCAATTGACCGCGAAGCGCTGCTGGCCGACGTGCGTCAGGGACTGAACATGGCGATTGATTCTGCGCTGGCTGGCCGTGACATCCATGTGGCGCGTCACGCGTTGGACGGATCGCCCGCGTCGCTTCTCATCGAGTTCTCAACAGCCGTTGACTTAGTGGTTGTGGGAACACGTGGGCGCGGTGGGTTTGCAGGGGTCTTGCTGGGATCGACTTCTCAGACGGTTCTGGGCCATTCAACCTGCCCGGTCATGATCGTCCCCTCTGAACGCACAGATGACTCACCCGCGCCGCAAGGCACTTGGGAGCGCCGCTAGTCAGTTCGGAGCGGCGCACGGTACCTAGCGTGCCGCTGGTCAGTTCCGAGCGTCTCAATACAGATGGCGGTAGTGTGCTAGCCAGTGCTGAGCGCGGCAAGGTAGCTGAGACGCCCTAAGTCGCATGCGGCCGCGATGTGGTGAACCAAAACGAGGGTGATACTCTATTCCTTGCGCCTTGGCGCACTGCCCTCGTAGCTCAGGGGATAGAGCACCGCTCTCCTAAAGCGGGTGTCGGACGTTCGAATCGTCTCGGGGGCACGGGAAGACTGTTTTGCTCTCTTGAGCGCGGAGATTGTCCATACGGTAGGCAATCACCGTCTGCTTAAGAAGCGTGTTGGAGATTCCTATGTCAATACGCATCAAAGAGGCGCTGCGTGAGAATCGTCTGCCTGAGTTGCTATCTTAGTTTCAAGTTTGTGGGGGAGTGCCAGCCCTGCGACGAGCTACGCAACGTGTTGCGTGTCGCTATCTAATTGAGCTCGGGAAAAGATCCGCGATAGCTGCGAGAAATTTCCCTGCGGAGACGAGAGCAATTATTGGTAGAAACTGGTGAGGGGCATTACGGGCTGCGGCGAAATCGTTCCTGAGGGTGGAGCGACTCGCTGCCCATAGGTGCTCCCGTAAAATGAGGATCAGTCCTTTTCGCTGGACTGCAGTGGCCTTCCGTTGACTAATGACTTCGATGAGTGGGTGCTCTTCCACTGAGATTTGTTGCACGATTTTGTAGAGACTCAGGTCGAAGCTTGCAGCTTGTCTTACCAGCGGTCTGAGGGGGCTGTCAGATACTTTGATCAGAAGAAGCGCAAGGGGACCGCGAGCACTACTTACTGTACAACGAACGATGCTCGGAACCCGGACGTCTTCGTACCTCCAGAGCGCTGGGCGAGATGGCGAGCAGAGATGCGAGAGAGTGCTGTTGCCAGACGTGCCGTAATATGAGTACGTGCATACTCTTATTCACAAGCGAGCTCGGCTCGTAGCATCCCTCGCACTTTCAGCATCCCTCGCACTCAGTGCATGCGGAGCGAATTCGACAGATGAGGCGATAAAAGAGAGCGGGACTACCGCGACAACAACGGCCGAACAGTCCTCTATACCAACACAGCAGTCGATGCCTTCGAAACCCGAACCCACCGAGCAAATGGTCGACACCTACACCGTCGGAGAGGAGATTGTTCTGCCTTCCGCGACGTTCACCGTGGTGACCATCGAGCAGAGAGACATGATTAACTCTGCTTTTCCCGACTACGAGCCAAGTTTTGTCCCTCCGGAGGGGCAGCGCTTGTGGTACTTCGACATCATGTGGACTAATACGACAAGTGAAACCGTAGACAAAGAATGTCATGGTCCTTATCAGTTCAACTTGGCCGCTTACGACATCAATGGAAATGAGATGAAGATGGTTGATCAGCCAGGCTTTATCGAAGGCCAGAATTGCTCGACAGGACTGATGAATGGGGAAACAGGACGATGGCAATCGGCCTTTTACTCACTCGATGCTGAGTTCGGATATGCGGTCTTCACTGACTATGCGGGAGGCGAGGCATATGTCGTCAAGGATCCGTCTCTTACACTGACAAAGAGCTGAGTCCAAAACCGACAATGGACAGCCATGCTGACTCGGTCAAGACGTATCAAACTACTGCCCTGACCGGCAGACAAAGCGACAGCATGATGTTAGTCTCGATGCCATTCAACGATGAATGCATTGGAGAAGAATATGACGAATAATCGCTTTAGGTATAAATGCGTTCTCGGCATTGCAGCAGTCGTGTGCTTTGCCCTCGGCGTGGGAGGTGGAGACGCTGCGTATGCAGCAGACTCGGCTGACAGTGCCGCAACAGCTTCCGAGGTAGTCGCCGAAGCAGTCGCTATGCCACATGTCATTCCTTCGCTGACCGGACAATGGACGCTCCAGGACACGACGTTTACGCTTGGCGCCACCGCGAAGATTGCGGCTGATGATAACTCCAAACTGGCTGCCAGCGCGTTGAAAAGCGAACTTGACCGCGCCACAGGAAGCTCTCATGAAATCGTTCCGATCGAACAGGCCGAATCCGGCGACATTGCGATCATGCAGGACGTCAGCCTGAACAACTTGGGAGCGCAAGGTTACCGATTGACGATTGATGATTCGGTGCGCATCGCGTCGCCCTCGTCAATTGGAGCACTGTACGGCAGCCAAACCGTCGCGCAGATCTTCTCCCAGCAGCTCACCGTCCCGCGTGGGCAAGTCGACGACCAGCCCGCTTACGCTGAGCGCGGCGTGACCCTCTCAGCGAACTGGCTCTACCTGTCGATGGACTACATCGAGCGTCTCCTCGACGACATGGCCTACTTCAAGCTGAACCAGGTGCTGCTGGAAGTGAAGATCCCCAACGAAAACTACCCGAAATCAAGCGAATGGGGGTACTACACGCCCGACCAGGTTCACCACATTCTGGAATATGCGGCCGAACGAGGAATCGACGTGATTCCCGAGATCAACTCGCCCGGACACATGGAACCATGGATCAGAAACTATCCGGACCTGCAGCTATCCGACAGGCACGGCAAGAAATACGAGGGCGACTTGGATATCACCACGCCTGAAGCATTCGACTTCTACACCAGCCTGATCGACGAGTACATGAAGCTGTTCACCTCACAGTACTGGCACATGGGAGCAGATGAATACATCTGGGGACGATACGAAGACTTCCCGCAGATGGCGCAGTATGCGAAGAACAAGTGGGGCCAGTCCGCAATTCCGCGCGATGCATATGTGGATTTTGTCAACCGTGTCAACGACTACGTCAAGGACACGTACGGAAAGACGCTGCGAATCTGGAATGACGGCTACCCGCTTGAGACCGGAACTCAGGCTCTTGACACCGACATCATTGTGGAACACTGGCTGGCCAAGGATCGAAAAGCACAGAACCTAGTGGACAGCGGTCATCAGGTCATGAATGCGAATGTGGCGCTCTATCAGACGCGCGGCTCGCTGAAAATCGACACCCCCAGGCTCTATGGCGAACGCTTCAGCGTAGCGAACTTCGACAAGGACGAAAAGGTCGGGGAATTGGGCGCGCCTCATCCCAACGTTTTGGGCGCAAAGATGAGCCTGTGGCCGGATAACAGCGCTGCCGAGACTCAGAACCAGGTCGAACGCCTCCAGAATGATCCGGTGCGCTACGTCGCACAGATTACGTGGTCAGACGCATACGAACTGGATACATGGGACGAGTTCAAGACGCTGATCGACACACTGGGGCATTCAGCAAAGTGGATACCACCCACGGAACCCACGCTGCGCGATGGGAATTACACGATCGAACTGGTAGACAATGGGCGATACCTGAATGTCGCTGATGACAAGTCAGCGCATTTGACTCAGAACCGGTATGTGTGGAACGTCCAGCAAACTGATGACGGCTACTTCACGATCAGAGACTCCGTGACCGGCAAGTGTCTTGACCTGGCAGGTGAGCCCACACGCCTCCAGGTTCCAGCTGACGAGGGCGGATCACTGGCTCTGGCCGCGTGCAGTGATACGTCACGACAAAAGTGGCAGATCAGCAATGACCACAACAACGCGGTGGTGATGAACGCGGCGTCAATGATGCTGATGGCTGACAAGGATGTTCGCGCTGCGCAGCTCCCATATGACAAGACGCAGGCCCGCTGGAAGATAGTTGGAGCTTTCGGCCTGGCTCTGAACTTTGACGAACCACGTGTTCACTACGGTGAATCAGCAGCCATCACAGCTGTGCTGACAAATAACAGCGGAGCAACAGTGACCAACGTGAAGCTCACCGTCGAGGAAACACCAAAGTGGACAGTCGAATCGACAGGCGCCATTCCGGAAACCATTGAAGACGGCCAGAGCGTCGAGGTGCCACTTGTCCTTTCTCCACGGTGTGCTGATTTCGGTCAGACACAAGTTCTGGCAACCGTGAGTTGGAACGATGGGGCAGAGGAACACAGCACGCAGGCAGGGGCAAGTTTCCGCTACACGTTCGTCCCGCTCAAAGCGTCAGCCTCCGATTCGAACTGGGACGGACTGCCGGAGAATGTGCTCAATCTTGACCCCGAAAAACTGTGGCACTCGCAATGGCAGCCAGAAATCCTCCCTTTCCCGCACTGGGTGACCATCGACCTTGGAGAAGTCAGGCGCATCACGGCACTGAACTACTGGCCTCGTCAAATCGGCATGAACGGCCAGGCTCGCCACTTTGAAGTCGCGACCAGCGTTGATGGAGAAAACTGGACGAAACCACTGGTCTCAGGTGAATTTGTCGAAGGCACCTCATGGCAGCTTATTGAATTGCCGGAAACAACAGGACGATTTATCCGCCTGACCCTCAAGAGTCAGGTGTGGGCTCAGCCGGTAGTCGCCGTGGCAGCGCTCGAAGCTTATGCCTATCCGCTGAACGAAGTCTGCGAAGAGCCCCAAAGCGGAAATAATCCGGAAAGTGATGAAAATTCTCACAATGGCGAGAATCCGGGAGAAAATGGCGGTAATCAAGGTGACCAGGCTGCTCAACCGGGAACAGACCAACGTCCCGCAGTGAAACCTGATGACGACGCCAGCCATTCACACGAAGGCCTCACATTCATTGCAAGAACCGGTGGAAATGGCGCGTTGGCACTGTTTGGGGCTCTTCTCGGCTGCGCCGGAGGAGTGGTACTGATGACGCGGCGATGTGTCACAGATCGTTAACGAATGTTACGTGTCACGAGGATCGGTTTGGCAAAGATCCATGTGGCACGGGTACTATTTATGTGAACTTGAGGTTTGCGTCAAGAGCCTCAGACATTCAAGCTCGAAGGAGAGACAACACGATGGCCAATTCACTGAAGAAGGTGACCGCTCTCGGAGCGGTGGCATCCCTCAGCATGATGGGACTTGCAGCATGCTCCAATGGTGACGGCGGTGAGTCGAATTCCGCATCTGGCGGTCAGTCAACGGCCGCTCCGGCTGGTGACGGCGGAAAAGTGGAGATTGCTTACATGCACCGTCTGCCTGACGGCGACGGCATGGTGAAGGTACAGGAAATTGCTGACCGCTGGAACGCGGAGCATCCTGATATTCACGTCACCACAACGAAGTTCGATGGTGCCGCACACGAAATGATCAAGAAACTTGAAACGGATATCAAGGCTAACTCGGGCCCCTGCCTGGCGATGCTCGGATACGCCGAAGTCCCCGAAATGTATGTCAAAGGCCTGGTCGAGGACGTGACCGAGCTGGCGGATCAGTACAAAGATCACTACTCCAGCGTCTTCAACCTGATGAAGGTCGGCGACGTGACCGTTGGCCTGCCGCAGGATACCGGCCCGCTGGTCTACTACTACAACAAGGCTGCATTTGAAGAGCTCGGCATCGATGTTCCGACGAACCTCGAAGAGTTTCAGGCTGCAGCTGCGAAGGCTGCTGAAGCCGGCAAGTACATCTCAGCATTCCTGCCTGACGAAGCACACTGGTACAGCGCTCAGGCCGCTGCAGCTGGTGGTGAGTGGTATACACCTGAAAATGACCAGTGGAAGGTCAACGCAGACTCAGACAAGTCCGCAGTCGTTGCCGACTTCTGGCAGAAGATGCTCGACGACAAGACCACGCTGCCTCTCGAGCGCTGGGGCGACGCATTCGCCCAGGCTCTTGTCGAAGGAAAGCTCATTGGCACTGTCGGCGCCAGCTGGGAAGCTCCTCTGCTCATGGACACCATGAAGGGCACCGACAATGAAGGCAAATGGGCTGTCGCTCAGCTCCCCGATTATGGTGCAGGCGCACTGACCGGACCTGACGGTGGGTCCGGTACGGCAGTCATGAAGGGATGCGAGTACCCCGAACAGGCCATGGAATTCAACGACTGGTTCAACACTCAGATCGATGACCTCGTTTCCCAAGGCCTAGTCGTGGCCGCGCTTGGCGAAATGAAGACACCGGAAGCTGTGATGAGCTTCTACGGTGGTCAGGATGTCTTCGCTGAACTCGCAAAGGCCAACGAAGCAATGGCGCCTAATTTCAGCTTCATGCCCTATTTCTCGGCAGTGGTGCCGAAGATGCAGGAAGCTGCGGCAGGCGCTGCAGACGGCTCAGGAAAAGTCGCTGACGTCTACAAGGCAGCACAGGAGACTTCAATTAAGACATTGAAGGACAACGGTCTGCCGGTTGCCGAATAACTATCACGATGATCAGTCGGTCAGAACAGATATGCAGGCGTTCTGGCCGACTGATCACTGTATACGCCACGAACATACAGCGCATATGCTCAGCGCGCCTGCCGTAGATGATTCAAAGGAGCAGTAGAGGTATGACAGGGACAACGGTGAGACAGGACTCACCGAGAACATCATCCATTCACGCCACGCCACGCCGCGGATCGAACAGGCGCGCCCGGAGGGAATCAATTGCAGGCTGGGGCTTCGCGCTCCCGTTCTTCCTGTCATTCGTCCTCGTCTTCCTGATTCCTATCTTCGTGTCCTTGTACAAGTCCTTCTTCAAACTGGTTCCCAAAGGAGGCGGGCTATTTGGCGGCGGCGAAAGTACTGAACAGTTCGTCGGATTCCTGAACTATCAGGAAGTGCTGGGAAATCCGCGCTTTTGGGCAGGTGTCGGACGCGTTCTCATTTACGCGCTCTTCCAGATCCCCGTCATGACACTGGCTGCTTTGGGGTTGGCGCTTCTGCTCGACTCATTCCTGACTCGCCACGTCACCGTTTACCGACTCGGCTACTTCCTTCCGTTCGCTATTCCTGGAATTGTTGCTGCCATGGTGTGGCTGTACCTGTACACCCCCGAGATTTCCCCGATTGTTAAAGGGCTGGCATCAGTTGGCATCAGCATTGACTTCATGTCGAAGAACATCATCCTCGCGTCGATGGCGAATATGACGACATGGACGTACACGGGCTACAACATGCTGATCTTCATGGCCGCGCTTCAGTCAATTCCTCACGACCTGTACGATGCGGCTTACATTGACGGTGCGAACGGCTGGAAAGTTGTCCGACATATCAAGGTCCCCATGGTCAGAGGCGCGTTGCTGCTGTCCGTTCTTCTGTCGATCATCGGCACGATCCAGCTGTTCAACGAACCTACAGTAATGGAAACAGTCAACACTTGGATGGGTAAGGACTACACGCCGATGATGATGTCCTACAACACCATGATGGGAACACTTTCACCATCCGGTGACGGCCCGGCTTCCGCCGTGTCAATAGTGATGGCGATCATTGCGGGTGTTCTTGCCGCAATCTACGCATTGGTCCAACGGAAGGTCAGCCGATGAGCATCGCAACGCACACTCGTCCATGGAGCGCAAAATTCCGTAAGCCAGCCGCACGCCGTGAAAGCAGCCGACCCGAACCTCCACGGTCGCTGGCACCGTCCACATTTGCACGCGTCATCACAGCTGTTGTTTTGATCGGTGCGCTGATCTATTTCCTGATCCCGATCGTGTGGGTCATCTTCTCATCCACAAAAACCAACGCTGACCTTGCCTCCTCGAACGGCTTCTGGTTCGCACGCATGAACCTGGCGGAAAATTACTACAAGCTCAACGAATGGACTGGTGGCCTCTTCTGGCGCTGGGTTGGAAACTCGTTGCTGTATTCAACCGTTGCCGGCGTCATCGGCACACTGATTTCAGTGGCGTGCGGCTACGCACTGTCCAAGTTCAACTTCGCGGGAAAGAAAATCGTACTCGGAACCATCATGGCAGGTATGCTGATCCCGATAGCACTGCTGACAGTGCCGCTGTACATCGTGTTCCACTCTCTTGGTCTGACCAACACCATGCTGGCGATCATTATTCCAAGCTGGGTCTCACCGTTTGGTGTGTTCCTCGGCATGGTGTATTCGTCTACATCAGTGCCGACCGAGCTGCTGGAGGCGGCACGCATTGACGGAGCCGGAGAGGTACGTATCTTCTTCACAGTTGTCCTGCGTCTCCTCGGCCCCGCGATGGTCACGATCTTCCTGTTTATCTTCGTGCAGACATGGAACAACTTCCTGCTGCCGCTGATGATGGTCTCATCCCCGGAGATCAAACCAGTGACCCTTGGCCTGTACGGCATGATGAGCTACTTCGCACCTCAAAAGGGTGCGGTCATGCTGGGAGCGCTTTTAGGTGTTATCCCGTTGATCGTCCTCTTCCTTGCCTTGCAGCGCTACTGGCGGGCGGGCCTGGCTGCAGGCGCAGTGAAGGGATAAGGCAGACAGTCCTTGGGCGTGTGCCGAGTGCAGCTGGCAACAGTCAGCTGCACTCGGCACACGTTTTTATTTGCCCATTCGCTGTTCCCGACAGCGGCATGCTGGGTTAATGCTCGAAATGTGTGTATGGGGTGGGCGT